>CAZLHA010000114.1:0-7812 GCA_964559155.1 uncultured Candidatus Bathyarchaeia archaeon
CGTCAGGAGATACAGACACATTCACATTAACAATACCCAGCCCAACCCATGGAAACCATAATCCAACAATTGAGGTAACCTCAGATGGTGCAAGCGGTGTTGTTGAGACAGTTACCCCATCAGTAGATGTAGTAACTGTGGATGTAGAATTAACACCTGACCAAGCTGAGAAAACAGTACGACAAAGTAACGAAATGGTGTATACTATAACCGTTGAAAATGACGGACTAGATGAAGATACATATGATTTAACTGCAATGCCTGGAGCAGGGGATCCAACTCCGACACTTAGAGCGCTTGGAGGTGGAGCACCTATTACTGACATCACAGTAGCAGCAGGCGGTTCAGAGCAATTCGAAGTGTATTATCCTGCAGCAACAGCTGAAGGAGACTATATTGTAGACATTACCGCTACATCAACATTAGATCCAAGCCCAATTCCCGAATCAGATACAATCACACTAACAAGCCACTTCAACACATATGGCGTAGCACTAACACTGACATCATCAGATCCACTAAATATACGACAAGGCCAAGATGCAGTACACACTTTCCAGCTTGAAAATACTGGAAGCGAGACTGATATATTCGATTTGACAACAACTGGAGGAACACTTTCAACAACAACCCTAACAGTTGCCGCAGGAGAAACAGCAACATTCAACCTAAAATATACATCACCAGCAGCTGGTCTTAACCAGCAGGATGATGTTACAGCAACCAGCCAAGGGTCACAAACCTATGGTCCACTAGAAACAGATACTGTAACAGTCACAACCAACGTGAAAACCTATGGTGTTACCGTCGAAAACGCAAAAGGAGAACAACTAGACATACTAGTTAATCCGGCAGGTATCCAGGTTCATACGTTTACAGTGGAGAATACTGGAAACGATGCCGATACATTCACGTTATCACTAACAGGCGATGGTACACTAAGCGACGCGACTCTAACAATACCCAGCGCAAATACTGCTACATTCACAGTAACACATGACGGAACAACCCCAGGAATCTATGCATCTAAAGTAACCGTAACTTCCCAGGGATGGAGTGGAGCAACTGAGAAAGTAACCGCAAAAGCAGCAACAGTTGACCCAGCAAACCACTTCCAGACCGCAACAATAGTCGGCGAGAACACATACGACGCAAGAACTGAGACCGGCTTTGAGTTAACCTTAGATAGCACAGCAGGTGGACAAGCACTAAATATCTACAAACTACCGGGCAACTTGAGACCAGAAGCAGCATTACCTGCTGATCACCTAATTAGTGCTGGTGTGTTCGAAGTAGTTGTCATAGCAGATATTAACTCAGCTACAGGTAGAATCTACTATGATCAAACTATTGTTGATAATGAGGATCTAGATGAAGGATCTATGAGCGTATTCGTAGCAACACCAAGTGATGGATGGCTAAGAGTTACCGCTGTAACAATTGATCGAAACAATGATTTCGTTGACTTTACTATCCTAAACACACATTGGCTAGAGAGATCTTATGAGCTTGACTTTGTGTTAGCAGCTGATGAAGAATTTGTACCCATAATAACTCCACCAACTCCACCACCAGTTGAGCCACCATCACAGGACGATTTCGATGACCTAGATCCGGAAGATCAGGGAGACGTCTTAGATGATCTTGATGATGATGAAGCAGCGAAACTGATAAACGGTACATCAACTGAGAAAGCATCCAAAGCACTAGAAAACACTGGCTCAGAGAAAGGAGCGAGAATACTAGAAAAAACAGACAATAAAAAAGCAGCAGAGATTCTATCAAAGACTGATAAGAAGAAGGCTGCTGAAATCATAGATAAAACTGATTCAAAGAGGGCATCTGAGATCATGGAGGAAACCGATGATGATACCGCAGCAGGAATATTGAACGGTACATCAGCGAGGAAATCGAGAGAAATACTAACGAACACCAGTAGCACTAAAGCAGCACGGATAATGGAAAAAGTAGATACTGATAAGGTCAAAGATCTAGTCGAGGACGCGGCACAATCTAATAACACAGATAAAATATCCAGAGCACTAGTAGAGACTGACAAGGAAAAAGTAGCCGATGTGTTACTTGAATCCGAGACAGGTTCCGCAGCCAAAGTAATCAGGGAAATGGGTAAAGCCAATCTTAACAGTGCAGCTGAACGCTTAGAAGAAGCGGTCAAGAAAAAGATACGGGAACAAGACGAAGAAACAAAACAAAAATACCAACAAAAGCTAAAAGACACAATAGAAAACCCCGAGCTAACACCAGACGACTTAGCGGATCTCTTTACAGAGATAGCTAACCTACCTGAAACACCCAGCACAGTCGCAGATATATTCGAAATAATATCCCTGAACAGAACACTGGAAGTAGTAGACGTTATGATATCTAAAGACAAGGAACAAGAAATAGGCCTAGTCTTCGGGTACCTAACAGAACAAAAGCTAATTGAGATCTACTCAGCCATGACAACCGCCGCACGGGCAGCAGTATACCCATACTTCAACACAGAGACCATGGAAACACTACCTGAGCTAACAACCTTCAGCGTCGCAGCAAGCGTATCCCCCATGACCGTTGAAACCGGTGAACCGGTAACGGTGTCCGCGGAGATAAGCAACACTGGTGACGAGGTAGGAAGCTTAGACGTGGTATTCAAGGTAGACGGAGTAACCGAGGAAACTGAAAAAGTGGTACTTGAAGGAGAAGCAACTACAACGCTAACCTGGGCAGTTACAAAGAACACTGCTGGAACATACAGCGTTGATATAAACGGTGAGACTGTCTCCTTCACTGTAGAAGCACCACCAACGCCGGCAGAGTTTGAGACCAGTAACCTATCAGTAAGCCCAACCAGCGTAAAAGCAGGCGAGGATGTATCTGTAACGGTCACAGTCGAAAACACAGGCGAAGAGTCAGGTAGCTACACAGTCGAGGTAACAATGGATGGCACAATAGTTGACAGTGAAACCGTCACACTAGATGGCGGAGATAGCACAACTGTAAGCTTTACGGTATCAAGTGAAGTTGAGGGAAGCCACACATTAGAAGTGGATGATCTGAGCCAGAGCTTTACAGTAGAAGCAGCGCCAACCGGATTCCCGACAACCACGATAATCATAGCAGTGGTAATAGTAGCCGCAGTAGCAGTCTACTATCTCTATACACAGAAACCAGAAATGTTCGCGTCTCTAACCGGAAACACTGAACAAGAATAAAACTTTCCCCTTTTCTATACACAATTTTTTCGAAACATCTTAAACCCAGTGATTATTATGGGTGAGTAATATGAAGCGAAAGCTCCTCATAGCATTAATACTATTCTCAATAACAGTACCATTTTGCCAAGGAGCTGTTGAAGATATAACCGTATCACCGGAAAACCCGATACAAGGAGACACCCTAGATATATTCGTAAAAGCTAATCCGGATGAGACCCTACCAATAAAAATTACATTTGAAAGAGAATTAGAGACTGTTAATGGAAAATACTTGTTGAGTGTAAAAGATCTCATGATACCCGATCCACCTAACAGTTTCAGGGTAAGATCTGAACCCGTGGAAGATATGACAGTAACCCTGATTCTAGGTGTACGAATGTCCACTACTGTAACCGCTGTAGATGGAGTAGCAAGGATTAGTCAATCAGATATCGATGGAGAAGAATATGATACAAAAATAAGAGGTAACGCGGAAAATGGAGTAGACTCAGTAACTGTGAAAATAACAGCTGAATCAACCTTAACTACAGACTCAGACGGCGAATACCATTACATGTTCCCCACTTCAGATATCCCCCCCGGATCTTATACTGCCAATGTCGACGGAGAGACAATAACAGTAAATGTACAGGAACAAGGTCCACCATCGGACATAACGCCACCAACAATAAGCCAGACTACCCCCATAGGAGAAGTAACCACTTCAACACCATTAATCTCAGCACAGTACACAGATGATACAGAAATTAATCAAAACTCAGTTAAACTCGAGATAAACAATGTAGATGTAACCACTCAATCAACCGTAACTAGTACCAGTATAAGTTACCAAGCATCAGGACTGCTAAATCAAACGACATATAATATCGAGTTATCTGTTGCGGATTCTCAGGGTAACCAAGCCACTGATACTTGGAGCTTTACCGTGAACCTTCCACCTCCCCCGGATATCACTCCACCTCAGATAACTGATTACCATCCAAAAGGAACAGTTGAAACAGAGTCTACAACAATTATGGCATCCGTCTGGGACAATAAAAAAATCGATACAGTACTATTACGTTTAGATGGATCAATTGTTAACCCTCGCCTTGATGGTGATATGGTATCATATGATCTAGAGAATCTTAAGGACGGGGAAACATTCAACATAGAACTAATTGTAAGAGATGAAGCAGGGAATGAAGCATCAGAATCTTGGAGCTTTACAGTCGAACTACCCGAAGAACCAATCATATCTCCAAACCAGAAACCCGTACCCGTAATATCTTATCCAAAAGTTATTCTAACCAATATTGAGACTGTTTTAGATGCATCCGAGTCATACGATCCAGATGGATTAATTACCCAGTACCAATGGACCATCGAATCCCAAACATATACCGGGGTAAGAGCCAGTCACAGGTTCAATCAGCCTGGATTATACAATATCTCATTAATGGTAACAGATAACAGGGGAGAGTTTGAATCGGTCAATATACCAGTAAATGTATTAAATTCATCAGCGTACAGACCAGAGGCAAAAGCAGGCTCCAGTCGTAATGGCTTCACAAACCAGACAATAACCTTCGATGCATCCGAATCCAATTCATTGTATGGCGAAATAATTCAATATATTTGGAGCTTTGGTGATGGTTCAACAGGCACTGGAGCCCATGCAAGCCACCGATATGAAGCCCCCGGTGAGTACAATGTCACTTTATCTATCATGACAAGTCTGGGAGGCAGTTCAAATGATAGTCTGATGGTTAAAATAGATGCTCAACCATCATCCATGGCTATTAAAGAGAAGAGTATTGAGGCAAACGCGTATAACTGCCTTAATTATACCGAGATGGGTGTGTTTATTAAGTTAAACTCAACTCGGATGTCAAAGTTATTATTATTCCAATATCCGGAGAATGCATTTAATAGTTCAAAGCCACCTAATAACGGTAAATTCAAGGTCTTAGATCTAGGTGTTAGTGATCCGGATGCCATCGAGTGGCCACTATATTTTGAGTTATCATACAATGAATCCATCCAGGATGAAGAGTATCTTGGATTATATTATTATAGTAATGGATCATGGAGTCAATGCAGTGAAACAGGCGTTGATCCGGAGAGAAACATTGTATGGGCTTATATCACTAGACATGAGGCATCTGGAAGTCCAATTACTATAGCTGAGACCCTGCGTCCTGCAAACATAACCCATATAGAGACCATTATAACCCCGATACAACCCAAGGTGGAGGAACCTGTTACGATAACATTAGAATTCAGAAACACTGGTGAAGTGCTTGGACAGACTTTAATAGCAATCACTGTAGACATGGATGCATTAAAGATTGATACTTTATATGTGGAACCTCTCAGCCAATCAACATATACCTACCTTACTAACTTTACCTCCCCCGGAGAACATGTCATAACCGTCCAAGACGAAAACATCCAGATACACGTACAGCCACTCTTACCTGATCTCAGGATAACAAAGGTAGAGCATCCAACAACCTATAACCCCGGTAAACCCTTCCGAATCAACGTAACTATAGCAAACATTGGTGAAACAAATAGCATACCAACAACTCTAAGAGTATTAGGAGAAAATAAGACAATAACTGAAACCCCGGTGGAAGCCATACCCCTAAATTCAACGACTAAATATGTAATCCCATTAACCCTTGATTACTCAGAGAAATATAACCTAACAATCACAATAGACCCGGACAATATAATCGATGAACTTGACGAGACTAATAATAAAATGGATATCTCCTTAGACCCAGAAACAAAAGATTACCGCTTACTTGTGGTAGCAGTAACGATATTTGTTGTTGTAATGGTGTTTTTCCGTGAAAAGATATCATCGGTGATGAATTAGATGGATGTTTTTCTACATTTTCTCTTTCCATATGCTCTATTAACCCTCATAGGTTTGAAGGCCGAAAAAGCCATACCTTTGGCATTACTTGGGATAATACCTGATCTTGATGTCTTGTTTTATATTCACAGAAGCCCGAGTCATTCAGCGGTTGTTATTTTTGTTATTTATCTACTACCATTTATCCTAGTCTGGTTTTATCGTAAAGAATATGCAAGATATGTTGTATTAGGGTTTTTAGCCACTGTTTCACATCCGATTTTTGATATGATGGGAGGTTATACCCCCATATTATGGCCACTACATGATCAATCTATAATGATCTCAACCCAGTTACTCGTATCAGTTAACCCAGTAATACACCTTAAGTCAACGTTTGAGATAAAACAAATACCAACTGTATTCCATACCTTAGAAAGTTGGCAAGCATTAGTCTTTAATGGACCAGGAGGAATAATGGCTATCATATTATCCATATACGTTGTATATAGTGTTGCTAGATACCTGCTGAATAGATATAATCTCATTTGAAAAGCTTATAATCATAAGAGATGTAGCTTATTTTGATATCAATTGAAGTGTAGACACGTTTTCTTCATATTTCTTGGTTTTCTGATTTGTTACGGAGTTAATCATGGTTTCTGTATACCTGACGCGGAGGCACCTGTTACAATATATGTACCCAGCGTTGGTGTTGGTAGTATACAAGCGGCAATAGATCAGGCTGAGCCAGATGATGTTATTGGTATAAAAGATGGAAATTATACAATCTCCGATACTATTACTGTAGATAAAAGTGTAGTTATTCGTTCGGTTAATGGAGCAGATGATGTTACAGTGAGATTCAATAATAATGGTGGAACTGATGAGTCGGTTTTTCTCGTTACAGCAGATCATGCAATAATCGATGACATTACAATTGGAGGTGATCGCCTTGAGTTACAATATGTTGTACGTATAGAGGCTGATTACGTTACTGTCAGTGATTGTGTGATAGAGGATGCATATTGGACTTATTATGGTATAAAAGCAGTTAATAGTGTTGGAACTACAATCAAGTATAATGAGATTACTGTTCGCGCTTTATACAGTGGTATAGAGATATATCAGGGCTCTGATGCATTGATTAAGGCTAACAATATTCATGATGTATCTGATGCAGATGGTATTCGTGTTTACTATTGTGACAATACTATAGTTGAGGATAATACCGTTATTGGAATGGATGAAGGTATAGATATCTCAAACTCACCAAATTTGATTATACGCAACAATGAGTTAACAAACAACGAAGGAGGCATCTATCTAAGAGGTGCGTTAACTATAGGAGCCTCAATATATGATAATGTTATTGATCTATCCAATGCTCATGGAGTCGCATTATATAACGGCCCCAGTGAGAACGTTATAAAAGATAACACTATAACCAATACAGTTTATGACGCTATAAGGTTAAAATCATATACGCATGATACAAAGGATAACGAGATAAGACGAAACCTAGTACAAGACAATGGTGTAGGTTGCAAGATAGATACAAACGTCGGTAACTATGTATACTTAAACGACTTTATTGACAATACAGATCAAACTGCTAGATATTCACTAACATATAACTCCCCAGAACAATTAACTTATGAATACGATGGAGATCAGTATACTGGTTACCTAGGGAACTATTGGAGTGATTACACGGGTGTAGATCAACTGCCTTTAGATGGGGTTGGT
>CAZLHA010000115.1:0-7786 GCA_964559155.1 uncultured Candidatus Bathyarchaeia archaeon
AAGATGATAAAGACAAAGAGCAAAGGCAACGTAATCAAGACTATCTTGACTGGTGGACAAGCAGTAAGAAGAAAAAATAACCCCCTATCATATGTTATCACATAAAATAATTACTCTATATTCTCTTCTATATACTAGAATGTTTAAAGTTTAATACCATGTATTACAAATAGTACAATAGAGAATAAACTGGTGTTCATATGGTATTTCCCATCGAATCAGAAGATAGAACAATGCGGAATCTTCTTATGCTATGTCAAGACAACGCGAGACTCATCGTTGAAGCGTTCAGGAAGATTCTATCAATAACAGATGCTCTAGTGAAAAAAGAAGGGATAGCCGCCGGTTACACTGACGATATCCAATCAATCATGATAGAGACAAGCGACATCAAAGCCACCCTAATAAAAGAGCTTCACGATATTGGAGGCGTGTTGGTTAGCCGTGAAGATTTTTTTAGATTAATCAGCAGTTTTGGAGACATAATGGATCATATTAACAGCGTAGGTCAAAGACTGGCTGCCATGGAGGAAAGGGGTTGGGTAATCCCTGAGGATGTGGCTAAACAACTCACAGAGGTAGCTGATCTAGCCTTTGAGAGCCTGATAAAACTTCGTGAAGCCATGATGAGCCTAGGTTTCAATAGCGAGAAATCAATAGGATTCACAAAAGAGATTGACGAGATAGAAAGAAAAGTAGACACGGTCCATGTTAAAATTGAGATGGACATCATTGATAGCGACTCAAGTTTAGCCACCATAATAATGCTCAAAGACACAGTGAACCAGATCGAAGAATTAGTAGACACAGTGAGAGATGCATCAGACCTAATCAGAATAATCGCCCTATAGGGTGAACTATTTTTTGCACAAAAAAACAACAGCCGAGCTTCTTGATGACAACAGACTAATAGTCTGGGACATTGAAAAAGCCCGTGAGATATACAATAATGGTTTTTATGGCAAACCCTTAGGAGACCCCCGCCCAAAAGAGGATTTTGTAAACCCCCTATTACTTGATCCTGTTGAAGCCCTGTACCTTGTCGATAATAAAAAAATCAATATCAATAAAGATGGTAAAAAAATTAGCAAAAACAAGCTGAAAAAGACGTTTGAAGAAAACTTTACTGACTTTAAAGAAAAATATCAAGTGTATAAGGACCTAAGGAACAAAGGCTACGTAGTTACACCTGGGATTAAATATGGATGTGATTTCGCTGTATACGAGAACGGTCCAGGGATTGATCACGCGCCCTATGTGGTACAGATTATTGATGCTGATGAGGAACTGAGCGCAGCCGAAATTGTCAAGGCTGGAAGACTAGCAACCACAGTTAGAAAGGCATTCATACTTGCTGTACCCGCTAAGATGAATAAGTATATAGAGTTCAACTGGTGGAAAGCCTAACTACTCAACCTTTTTCCACATTTCCAGCAAACCACTAACTCTTCAGGGATCATGACCCCGCATCCCGGGCATTCTATTAAACCCGTACTAGGTTCTAGGTTATATGGTTCTTGAAGATTTACAACATCGCTCATATTTTAAGAGTTATTAAAGATTAATCAAAGATTTATGGAGGTCTAATCCAGAAAAGGATTATTTTTCTTCATTCATCAAGCGCTGGAAGTCCTCTGCCTCTTTGAAATCCCGGTAAACCGATGCAAAACGAACATAGGCCACATAATCTAGTTCCCGTAAATGGGCCATAATTTTATCCCCTATTTCAGTAGAGGAAACGGCTTCTTTACCCTCAGCTAGTATGTCTTGGCGTACTTTTTCCGCTATGTTTTTTATTTCTTCCAGCGAGACAGGGCGTTTTTCACATGCTTTCTGTAACCCCGTGATTATCTTATCTGGGTTGAATCTCTCAAGTCGTCCATCTTTTTTCTTTACCATTAACTCAATTTCTTCAATATATTCATATGTGGTTATTCTTTTTCCGCATGCCTGACATTCCTTTCTCCTACGATTCATGTTGTTTATTGAGTCTCTGGTCTCTAAGGTTCTCAGGTCTTCAGATCCGCAGAAAGGACACCTCATACTTATACACCTAATGCTGTGTTTATCTGTGCAACACCTATACCATATAAGGTTATTTAAGATTGTAACTCAACATACGGTTTAAGGAGGCTCTTCATTTTTTATGAATGCGTTTAATCAGGATTGAATTGTTTTTAGAGACCTTGAGATGTCTTTTTAAACCTTCCACTTAGTCGCTTTTCCCAGTCTAAACAGTATATTGTCTTAGGTTTCACTCAAATAATAAACTCAATATAGACTTGATTATGGAACACGTTACACAGAAATAGAAACGAACTAGAATCCATAACCAAAACAGGAATAGTGTCTTGCTGTTCAAGGTTTCTTATTTGAATGTATGTCCTGCCTATACACGAACTAATATTACCGGAAAAAGAGGTTTGGTGATTGTTAAAAGCCGGGCACTAAAACAAGGTACAGAATATGGATTGGTAATCAATATTTTTAGTCCAGATTCTTTATACATATTTCTGATGGGTTTTATTCCGGCTGAATAAGATTGCAGGTTGGACAAATCACTCTACAGAAAGAATCCAAGCGAAAAAGCGAGTTAATGGAAGATGAACTTGATCTGTTACCAGTTTTTACAAAAACCACGACCAGATCAAGGATTCCATCTGAAACCTTAGAGCATATTGATGCGTTAAAGAGTATAGATCAGGCTCTTAGTAGGTTCAAGTTAAACAGGAACGAGATCAGGGTATATCTTTACTTGGCTAGGTTTGGCGCCCATAAGGCTCAGAGTATAGCTGAAGCCTTAGGGGTTCATAGAACAGAAGCTTACAAGATATTGAAAAGACTTGAGGAGCAGGGTCTTATCACCAAGGTAATGGAGCGCCCTATGAAGTTTCTAGCAGTGCCATTTGAGAGGGTCCTGAATAACTTGATCGAGGAGCGCAGACAGAAAATTTACCAGATGGAGCAACGTAAGGCAGAGTTACTGAAACTCTGGGCCAACCTTCCTGAGCCAGAAACAGTAAAAAAGAGGAAGGAGACATTCCAGGTCCTTGATGGGAAGAAAAACATTAGCGTTAGATTAAACGAGTTATTACAGAAAGCCGAAAAAGAGTTCCATATGATTGTCTCAGATGAGAACCTTATCTGGCTATATAACACGCCTTTCCTAGATGATGTTCAAAAGAAAGCGGAAAAAACTGGGTTAACAACTAGGTTAATGACCAACTATAGTCCAACCAGTAGTTTTGTGTTAGAAGAGCTAGATATAGGCGAAGGAGATTTCGCGTACCTTGACAATGAGAATATTAAGGGCTTCTTCATCAACGACAAGAAGGAAATGATACTCTTAATGGCCAACGAACAGAATAGCGTAACAGGCATGTGGACTAACTATGATACCTTAGTAGAGAGTTATAGAATCCTGTTTAGCTTACTCTGGAAAAAGAAATAATCCGCTATTATATAATTATCTGAGTTATATTCCATAAACTAACACTTATTTTCATTGTCCCCGCTAATAAGGGAAACCAGAATAACTTATCGGGTAACTCATTTTTTATTAACCGGTTTACAAGCACGGGAATTGTGAAACACAGAGAGAGGAACATGAGATCGCTCCTCATCCATATACCTTTACTCATCAAGAGAGCAGCTAGATTGTTCCCCTCGACTAGACCCAGTGCCAGACCCAATTTTGTAGAAACCCAATCACCCAAGGTACCAAATACCAGAGTTAAAAAAGCGATATTACGGAAACTAACATCGGATCTGAACATATGAAACGAGAATATAGATCAATATTCCATAATATAAAACATACCATAAAAATGAACCAGAAAGTATAGAATAGAAAATATATTGATTATTATAAATATTTATTCTATACGCCAATAGAATAAAACATCAGTAGTAGGTTTGTTCGCTAAATTAATCTCAAAACTTTCTGAATCCACTTGATCAACCCAATACTCTGTTCTTATATAGGTACCAGGAGTCACTTGAACATTAATAGGTGTCCTATCCAACTCATGAGTTACAGTAACTATTCTTGTACCAACGAGCACGGTTGATACACCACATTCATATTCCTTTGTTAGAGAGGAATGAGCCTGAACCCCCGCAGGAGTTACCAATGTAAGATAATCAAAAGAATTGATTACAGCATTCAAGTAAATATACAGCTCTAAAGTCTCATCAGGATCCCATCCTCCTCTGATATCCCCCGATAGTTTAATGGGATTAATTAAGTCACCATTCTGGTTTCTGAAAAAGACTCGATTAATACTCCAGTAGCTATCGGCGGTTTCTGTTTGATCATAAGTTAGCCATTCATTTTGATCACTTGACCCATCGTTGTAAGAGACAATCAAGTCCATGTGATCAAAGTCTTTGACCATTATTGAGGTGCCTCCGATATTTGTAACATTAATTCTTAGAGAAGAGGTTCCCTCAAAGGTCCAGTCACCAAACTCTATACGCTCATTAATGGACACAGCCTGTATCTGAGCCTGATTCGTTATAGCCTCAGAAAAAGTACCAAACCCCGATACCATGGATAGAGCGAATATGGAGATACCTGCAACAAATATGATAGCCGTAAAGGCTGTTGCGATTACAGTTGATTGACCCATGCTAATCTCCTATTGTGAAAATTATCTCATCTTTCACTCCATTATGAGCTATATACGAGAAAAAGTAGTCACTCCCAGATAGAGTAGAGCCACTGGTTACGAGTATCTCAATGGTTTCGCCAGCTTGCCAGTTATTATCAGAGCCTCCAAGGATAATAAATCTCCATCCCTGTCCTGATTCGCTATAATCTATATAATCAAAGCCCCCGTATTCACCGAATAATACATCCCCCTCTTTGATACTTGCAGAAGGTATAATACTCGAACCAACGTTTTTTACCCAGACCTTAACTGTGGTATCAGAGGTATTAACCGCCTTCAGGATCTCTATCTCGGTCTCCATCTTATCACTAAGCTTCTCACTCATCATGATTGACCCCCTCTGAAGACCACCAATACTTGCTAGAAAAACCTGACTAATGGTTGCAGCTGCAATAACAACTGCGACAAGTATTATTCCTTCAGAGACTACTGACTGCGCCATGGCTAATCCTAGAACACTTGGAGTATTTAGATAGATTATGAAAGGAGATTATGGAATAAGAGACTGTTATATTGTTGGAGCAGGCGCCTGTTTACTTTTAAGTTGCTCAACAATCTCCTCCAGCTCGGATAGTGTCTTTATAACCTCGCTCTCAGCTAATAATCGATCCGTTTCTGACTCCTTTTCGATCTCATCAAAGATCCCCTGGAGCTCCGCCTCTTCTATTAATGGCTCCAGTTGTTTGTCTTCTTCTATCTTTATTTTAGTTTTTTTGTATTTTTCAGGCCCTTCTTCCTTTTCTGGGGATTCATCTAACTCTTCTTTGAGAAGATTCTCAAACTCTAGATCTTCATCAATTTCTTCATCCAGTTCATCTAATTCAATCTCAATCCTAGGCGGTTCATTCTTTACACGTTTATTCTGTTTAACCCCCTCTGATTGATCCATGTTATTCAATACATTAGTTAATGCAAGAAGCCCCTTCATCTTGGTTTTTACTTGGAAGAACTCGTTTATGACCATCAGCATACTTATTGCAGTGAATAGGTAGGAGACCGTTAATGAGATCTCTATACCTGTAAACTGTAATCCATTAGATAGATCCATAGATTCTGAGATTACATAAAGTTGAGAGATGAGAGTTACACTCAATAAGATAGTTGCTAGTAATAGAAGCCTTCCCGTCTCAAAGTTTCGTTTCAATACATCTGACATTCATATCACCTATATCATCGCTACTCCGGATAGGTAACCCTTTACAGCCTCACTGATAACCAGATATACTATTCCACCAAGGGTAAGCTGCATACCCATATAGTATAATACTGTGAATCGACTGTCCCCCTCCATGTTGTAAATACTAAAGACATTGTTCAGAGAGAACAACCCCAATGCGAATATGAAAAAGAGCCTCATGAATTCAACATCGGGGACACTGAAGAAATCCAGCATGGTAGCCATTTCGCCTATGAATCCAACCAAAGAACTGAAGAAACCGTCTATAACAGCAAATAACGCGGCAGCAACCACGTATATCGGTATAGCCAAACCAACATGGTATCCTACAGCGGTGTATCTTTGATTCCGGAGGGTAGTATACAGGTGGTAGAATTCCTCAATATGTTTATACGCTTTACCAAGGTCTCCACCCGTGTATATGGTGTCAGTCATAATAGTGTTTATTCGCCGAATTAGCAGGCTATCTATCTCTGTCTCAAAGCTCCACCATGCAACCTTGGGTTCCACTCGAATCCGAAGCTTATTATTCAGACTCTTAATTACATCATTTAGACTACCGAAGTCGGTCTCCACTGCGCTATCCATTATTTGAAGCAAAGGAATATTCGCTGAAAGATTTGAAGCCATATATCTAAAAAAGGTAGGATAATCCTTCTCCCTAGCCTTAACCTTACCAACGTACTGCTTACCAATAAGCCCAGCCATGAAAAACACTATACCGATTAAGACAAAGTGCATGAAGTGATTCTCAAAAGGAATCGTCAATATCCCCGTAGACACTATAATAGCCATCATAGACGCGTATTCGGCTCTCTTTCTAGCTGGCGGTTTCTCTTTCTGGTCTTGTATTAGCAGGTTATCTGGTTTAGATGACTGGAATATAAGCCAAGATATCACATATAGTACGAAGCTAACAATGATCACAATCAGTATAGCTATTATAATCATCACTTTAGCGTCATAGAATATACTGCTAATCAACATGGTTGTAGTCATGAACAACGTTATGCTGATCATGGGCAGATATGCATCGCTTAGAGTCTTCAAACGATTCATAGACTGCATACGAGTGGCATTATACTCAGCAATGAAGTTAGCATAATACTTGTCAACAAATTGATTTACTGGCTCACCAGAAGCAATACTTTGACTAAACTTGAACAAAAAGTCACTGAAATCTTTAGTAGGAGTCTCATAACTCATTATCTCAGTTGCTTTAGCCTGAGGATACCTCCACTGAGTCATAAGTACTATAATACGGGTTAGAAATGGCGAGATGTGCTTGAAGATACCTTTCTCCGCGGCTACTTGAAGCATTATTATCCTAGATATGGTACCCGACGTGATGGATTTTAGATATAGCATAAAGAAGGGGAACTCAAACTCTATCTTGTCTCCGCTACTCATGTTTTCAAGAAATTTTAGTTCCCGAAGCTTCTTTAGACTCAGCACTTAATCCACCTTCTTCCCCAGTTTGACAGCTATCTCCTTCTCAATCTCAAAACCAAGCTTTGACATTGCTTCGTTTTTCAGTTTATTATGAGCTTGTTCTATTCCCACACCCTGAACCCATAGAATTGTCTCAAGAACCTCATCATATTCTAAAATATCCATAGCAATCATATATTCTAGGATCTCTGCTCTCATGTAGAGTTCTTCATAGATCTTTCTAACATCCGAACCAGTATAACCCTTCATAACCGCAATCTTCTGATCAAGCAAGTAACTGGTTCCCAAACCTCTGAAAACCACATCATCAGTGGACGGTTCAAAACTAAATACCTCAATAAAATTATACGCTTGATCAGCTGGCTCATAACCCAAGATCTCGTTAATAGTAAGTACACGGCGCTTGTATTTACCTGTCTCAGGATCATGTATTGCGCTCTGGAATAGAGCTGCATTTAGGTTGTCAACGTGGGTCTTGGGTACA
>CAZLHA010000116.1:0-7111 GCA_964559155.1 uncultured Candidatus Bathyarchaeia archaeon
ACGCGTTAGATTTATCAAGGACTCTTTGACTTTGACTCCCCATAGTTGAGGGTTTTGAATTCGGGTTTAACTGGTAGGCTTCCTAAAAAGTTTTACATAATATCATTCTCAGCGTTTCTTTTTCAATTAACTCAGTACATTGTGAGGCCCATATTCACACTCTATATTCTTGACTTGGGAGCCGTCATGCGCCAAGTGGGATACATAGTAGCACTTAGCTCCTTCCTCTCAATGGTCTCAAGGATTCCCCTAGGCGTTCTATCGAGTAAAATAGGTGAGAACAAGATGCTGATAGCCTCATTTATAATACAGGCTATATCATCGGTGCTATATTTTCTAGCACCTAACCCCTCCTGGCTTTACATAATCCCTTTTCTACAGACAATAGCAACAGGATCCTTCAACCAATTAGCTATGTCCAACGTATCCAACATGGCCCCTAGTGCCGAGCAGGGAGACGCCTTAGGCAGATACATGACCCTTACCTCATTGGGGATGTTCGTAGGACCAATTATTACAAGCAGACTAGTAGAGAGTATAAACTATAACCAGCTATACCTGGTAACCGCCGTCTTCCCCGTCATAGGGCTCCTACTCTTTCTGACCACTAACCCTCGAATAGCCCCAACCAGGCCCAAGAAACAGGTGGAAGAGCCATATAACCCGGAGGCCACTGAGAAAACGGAGAGCCTACTAGAAACAGTTAAAAAAGTAGTGTTAAGGCGAAACGTCCTAGTTCTAGCGGCAATAAGGTTGGGTTATTCACTGACTAATACCGTGTTTAACACCCTTTTCCCGGTTTACGCAGTTAAACAACTAGGATATAGTGACTCATTAGTAGCTATTCTCTTCTCTCTCGTAGGCTTGGCAAATACAGCTATTCAGTTACCCGCCGGGAAACTGGCTGATAAGATCGGTCGAAAGAAGGTCCTCATAGTCACTTTCGGCATAATAGTCATAGACTATCTGGCCATCGCGTATCTAGAGGCGTTAACACCTATCGCCATCGCCCTCATAGTATTCGGTTCATGCTGGGGCATAAGAGCTGTAACAGAGTGGTCGTTTCTAGCCAGTACCATAGAGCCAGAGATCAAGACTATAGCTATCTCATATCTCGGAACCTTCTGGGGGGTAGGAGCCATGATAGGCAGCATGATGGCGGGGCAACTAGCCGGAGTTATACCCTATTCTACGATATTCACCATTACAGCAATAATTACCATACCCGCAATACCGTTAATATATAAAATGAAAGAAGCAAAACAAGCCCTTGAAGAATCAAACTAGGTTATGAGGAAAAAATCCGAGGGTGACCTTCGCTCAGAGCCTCAACACAAAAAACGGGAGGGTTATATTAACTAGGTCACAGCCTCATGGGCATCCAGTGAGCGTCTTTCCTATCCCACTTAATGTTATACTCAATAGGATTCGTCAAAGGAGTTGTAATCGACTTACCCGCTAAATACAACAACTACTATCTGGAGCAGACCCTTCTACCTCCTTAGATACCTCAACGGACACCGGAAATGAGACACCACCAATAAAAGAAGACACTGGCTCAATAGAAGATAAAGACCCAGAAACAACCGAGGCCCCATGGGAACTAATCGATTGTACAATCGACCCACTGCCAGAACCCCCCGGATATCTTCACACGGCACCGGGTTGGAACTTGATGAATTTTGAGAAAAATCAAGACTGGATATATGAGAAATATACACTCGTTGAGGGCCAGGATATATTTTCGCCTTAGGCAGTCACGGTTCACTACTAAGACTAGATGACGGCATCTGGAATAGACTAGAAACAGAAACCAACAAGTCCCTAAACGGCATGTTCCTAGGTACATGGCCATCCTATATAGTAGGTGACGCTGGAACTATTCTGAGCTACAGTCCAGTAACCGGTTCTGTGAAGCAGTTTGAAACACCCTTTGATGATTGGAGTCCGAACGAAAGACCGGATTTATATTCCGCATTCGGAACAAGTCACGATAACTTTTACGTATTAGGTGATGGATATTTTTACCACTACCACAGTTATCCCAGTAGCCATCCAGATTATGACCCAAGTGACACAAGCCCAAAGTGGGAGAGTTTAAGATTACCCGTAGATCTACCTGTTGTAAGAGGAACATATGGAGCTTATATTAGCGACGTATGGGTCTATAATCATAATACTGTGTTTATTCTAGTGCATCAACCAGGGACAGGGAGCCTGGTGTATGAGTGGGATGGTGTAAACTGGGGGGATGGAACTTTATTACCCACTAGTAGTTTAATACGTGGGATCTGGGGATTAGGCCCAAATGACGTCTTCGCAGTAGGTGTGGGTGCCACGGTTCTACACTATGACGGAGCAACTTGGAGTAACTATAACGATTTACATTTGGACCAATTTAATAGCTATACCGATATTTGGGGTACGAGTCATAATAGCCTATACTTGGTGGGAGATCAGAGCCCCACTTCTAGTCAACTTGTGAGTTTTGATGGAGAAGGCTGGAGTAGCATCAACATACCTACAGATGAAGGATTGTATTCAATTGTTGGGTGGTCTGAGGCCATGCATAGTATTTATTTAACTAGTCAGGAGGGTGAGATTCTCAACTATGTCGATGCTGTCGCGGGTCAGGATGAAGATTTAGCTTGGATAGAGAACGGCGGCTTCATATACGATTTTGCATCTGATACTGAAACACTATACGCTCTTGGAACTATCAGAATCTCAGAAACGGAGTGGGCGCAACCACTATTTAGCTACAGTTCAGGTAGGACATTTAGTCATTTAAATATTCAACCGGAATACACGGATTTCTATAGTTCTAACACATTGGCGGTCTCAGAGGATAAACTATATGTAGGCGGTTGGGTAGACGTGGATCTCGCATACATATGCTCCATGAATAAAGATGGAAGCGATGATGCTTATGGCTACATAGATTTTACAGACAAAAGTTTCTGGCTCAGGGAAATGGCTGTAGATCAAGAAGGATATCTCTACTTAGGAGGTAGTATCGAAGGAGAGTATGGAGGGCAAATCTCATCAGGATATATCGAAAAGGATACTCTAGAAGACGACGACCTTTACAGTTTCGACGCGTTCTTAGGTAAATACAGCCCCGATGGAGAGCTTGTATGGAGTCATATATTTGGAGCCTATGATGAATGGAAGCATAAATCTTTTTTCAATGGAGAACGGGTAGAAAAAATAATTGTTGATAGTAACGGGGATATACTTGTTGCGGGATATAGCATGGATAGCAGTGGTTTTATGGTTGGAGGTACTGATGGATTGTTGGTCTCGCCTGAATATCCAAGTGGAGTTGAAGAGGGTAATTTTATATTTGTGGTTAAATTCAGCTCTGATGGTACTCCACTAGTGGCCAAAGCATACACTCCTGGTCATAAGGGAGACATTGATCTTGTAGAATCTAATGAGGGATATTATCTAACAAGTTCTACAGGTTATATACTGAATAATGATCGCCTCGTGCGTTCAGGGAGTCATAATATTCAGGTTAAAAAGCTGGACGTAATGCTTGAACCCGTATGGGAACGTGTTATTACGTATGATAATCGCCAATATGTAAGATCTGCTACCTCATGCGATGATGGAAATTTATATATCACTGGGTATTCCACGGGAAGCGTAGGAGGTCACAAATATTCAGATAAAGGTGACATATTTGTACTAAAGCTCGAATCTGATGGGCTTATACATGGTGTGAAAATGTTGGGAGGAACAGATAGAGACGAGGGCACTTTTGTGTATTTGGATAAATATAGCAGACTTAATGTACTAGTTGACACCCAGAGTCCTGATGTTTACGGATACGTTGAAGGGTTGAGAAATGTGTTATGGAGAGATATATCCATACCGTATGACCAGTACGCTGAATGTAGAGTAAGCAGCAGATAAAAGAATTATAGTGGGCCTAGCTCACGTTTATTAACCTGTTCAAAATCGTATCATACCAGTTTGTAGATTAAACGTAATCAATTATTGACTCTAGGAGCGATAGTACTTGGATAGTTTTACTTAGTGGGTAACCCCAGCGATAGGCTTTCCATTGATAATGAGTTAATAGCTAAGAAATAGTCTTTTTCTATCGCTCAATTTATTCAACTATTATATTAAGATGATAAAAACGCCTCTCATTTAACTTGTTATCTATTCTACAAAGTCTCGTGGTTTGTATCTTTTCGGTTACGTTATTTGTCCTCTGTCTAGCAGATCTGGGGGGTCTGTTATGCTGGTTCATGGGGGTCTTCCGGATTTTGTTATGGAATGTGATTACTGTGTGGTATTACTGGCCCTGTTGTTTGTTTTTCCCTAATCTAGGTTCTTTTATCCAGATTACGGCTGTCCAGGTTGGTGCGGGGGCTTCTTCTATGGCGCATGATCTTAGGGGGCCTCTAGCTGCTATTAGGAACGCTGTTTATGTCATGGAGTCTGATCCGGGTAAGGGTGCGGAGATGAGGAAGCTTATACTGCGTGCTGTGGAAAACGCGGTGTTGATGTTGGGGGATGTTCGGGATAAGACCAGTTTTGAGGCTTTAAGTAGGGAGCGGGTGGAGTTAGGTGTTTTTATTAGCTCTGTGCTTGGGGGGGGATGTTGGTGCCGAAATGTATTGAGGTGAAAACCGATTTACATAGTGTCGTGGTTAGTGTTGATAGGGTTAGGTTTAGGCGTGTTATTGAGAACCTTGTACGGAACGCTGTTGAGGCTATGAGTTGTGGCGGGTTTTGTTGGTTTCTCTACTGGTTCAGGGGGGATATGGTTGTGGTGTCGGTGAAGGATACTGGTGTAGGTATTATCGGAGGAGCTGCGTGGTATGTTGTATAAGCCTTTCAAGACCAGTAAGGCTTAGGGTACTGGTTTGAGTCTTTATTATTGTAAGAAGACTGTTGAGGCTCACGGGGGATCTATTACGGTGAACTCATGTGTTGGTGTTGGCTCTGAGTTTGTGATTAAGCTGCCCGTTGGTGCGGGGGTTGATGATGGTGCTGTGTCCACTTCAGATATTGATGTTGTGGATGGAATGGGTTCAGGTTCTTTTTAGTTAACGGCTTCGTTGATACGGTGTCTGTTTTCTGGGATAATTCACGCTTTGTCTTTAAAGTTGATCTAGTTAGGATGATTTAAAATTATATTAGTGTATCTTGGGTTGATGCTAAATCGTTTAGGGTTATTGTTTTGTTTTCCCTTGCTTTGATTGGATTACCTGGAGAGTGATGTGAAGCTAAGTGTGCTTGAAGGAATTATTCAGATAACAAAATAATCTAGACTTCTGGTTATATAAGGCGTTTAATCTGTGTCCTGGATTTTAACTATTTTTTATTAAAAAAGGGGAGGAGAAAAATGAGACTACTCTAGTACCATTATGGTATTGTATACTGCTGGTATCTGGCGTTCGATTGATAGGACTGCTCCCGTGGATGGTCTTAACTCGACTCTGAACTCCTCGTATGGATGCGCATAGGCGTCATCTAGGGACACATCTGGCTCCATCGTTGAGTTTGTCAACTCGGCGAAGTTTATAGTAACCTTGAATTTTTCACCAGTCTCACAGAGGCTGTCTCCATCTTCATTGACTCCTGTGATGTTCATGATTGTTCCGTTGGAGTTGTATATCTCCGCGTGTGTTCTTGCGTTTGTGTAGGTTGCGACGAGTTTACTGTCATCTAAGTCGACTGGTTCATGTCCCTGGCTGAGCTTGATGTAGAAGGTCAGCTTCTCAAGATCTACGTCGGCTTGGTCTCCGCCTGTATTATTGAATTGGCCGACGACTCCGCTGTCAACCATCAGGGCGCTGCTAGCTTCTCTCATACCTGATGAGATGACTGACTGTGATTTTTCAGCTGTCAGGAATCCCATGTTTAGTACGACGAAGGCGAATGCTGCTGCTGTGATGACGAATGCTACTAGTATTATCGCTGTCTCTAGGCCGGTCATACCGGGTCGTTTCTTTGTTGATATCATCTCTTATCTTTCCTATCTTATTGAGCCCCGGAATCATTGTATAAGGAAATGTATGTAGATACACACTACAGAGAATCATGATTCTGAGAGGCTGTTGGTTTCAAGTGTTATGTTTACCCTTACGTCTGCCTTTTACTGGGTTTTGGTAGGTTTATTGAATTTGTTGCGCGCACATTGTAAGATATTTGAGCCCCCCCAATAAAGGGGGGCGGTCACATATCGGGGCTACGGTTCTTCAGCCCCTTCATTGTGCCCTCGATCATCCTGTGGAAAGCCTTGATTGAGGCGCCACTAGGATCATCTATTGTTGGCATACTCGCGACGCCAAGGCAAGCCACATTTGGATAAGCGCACATAGCCTCAAGACACGTAGCGAGTTGCTGGCTGGAGAACCCATCTGGTTCAGGGGTGGTGTGTCCAGGCATCTCCCCTGGGTTCAGTACATCTGTATCAATGTGTATATAGATCAAGTCTGTTATCCGGGATAGTCTATCAATTTGCTGCTTTATGTTTGGTGACATGGTCTTTACGTCATCGACTGTGATGTACTCGACGTTGCTTCTATCAAGGATTTCATACTCTAGTGCATCCACCTCGCGAACACCAGCATAGGTAATGTACCGGGTGGGAAGAGGGACCTCTAACCCCGCTTGTCGTCTTAGTCTGTGGAAACACATTCCTGAGGCAGATGCTACAGGCATACCGCCCATCAATCCGCTTCGAGTAGTCTCAGGGGTATTGATGTCAGCGTGTGCATCGAAATATATGAGCCCGACTCTTAATGGTTGGCCGTCACCGGATCTCTGGAGGCCTCCGAGGACACCCATTAAGCCGATGCAGTTAGAGATTAAGGCTAGGGAGAAGCCGTCGCGCTTTACCTGGGTGGAGACGATCTCAGACATATGTCCGCTGGCTAATCCAAGTCGGTAGATGGTGCCGTATTCTTTTTCTTCCTTCTCTGTTAATCGGGCGGTTAAGGTCTCGGTGACAGATACTTCTAGTTCCTCTAGTAGAGGGTAGAGTCCGTTATTCTCCATAATGTCTGGGCCTGCGTCAAACTCTGCTCTGGCAAAGTTGCCGTCGTGGATAAACTTGGCTATTCCAATCTTTACGTCTTTCAAATAT
>CAZLHA010000116.1:7121-7768 GCA_964559155.1 uncultured Candidatus Bathyarchaeia archaeon
CTCGGGTAAAGGGGAGTACGAGTGGCTATAAATCATGGTATATTGAAATGTTATGGAATGAATCTTTGCATGTGCCTGTTTATGGGTATGTGGTTATTCTCTTTGATCATAATAGTCAAGGTCTCAGTATCCTGGGGACTATGTTTATGATTGTTAGTGTCATACGCTATGTTCTCTCTACGGGCTCTAGGTCTAAATCTCTTTTTGGAATGTTTTCAGGGCATCTGTTGATGGATAGTGGGTGGTTGCTTGCTCGTGATGTCTTTGGTGTGTTATGTTCGTGATAGTTTCCAGAAGGCTAGTACGCTGCTTAGGCTGACTAGTCCGGAGAAGTAGAATACTGAGCTCATCCCATATAGGTCTAGTAGTGCACCGCTGAGTACTGGTCCTATGATCTGGCCGATGCTCATGGCTGTGTTGAATACTCCGACTGTTGCGCCAGAGCCATATTCTTTTCCTTCTTCTGCGATTATGGCGGTGACTGCTGGTAGAGATAGTGCGCCTCCTATCGAGACTATTATTCTGGCTAGGAATATCTGGGTTAGGTTTGTTGTTTGTACCATGTAGATGTAGCCTGCTGAGGCGATTAAGCCGCCTGTGATGAGTAGGTTTTTTCTGTTGTAGCGGTCGGCTAGGATGCCCATGGG
>CAZLHA010000117.1:0-7727 GCA_964559155.1 uncultured Candidatus Bathyarchaeia archaeon
ATTTATTGTTCACTGTGTAAACATATGAGTGGATTACCACCAGGGGAACAGATCATAAAAGACACTGGAATGTTCCCTGTAACTTGGAGCAAGGGAACCTTTAGCAATGTAAACGGCAAGCTGATCCTAACAAATAGGCGCCTCATCTTCACCGCTGGAAGAGTTCAAGACGTGATCTCGGCAATTCGAGGGTCTCACAAAGACCGAGCTGAGATACCGTTAAGCAGTATAACCAGCGTTGATAAGGGATTCATGGCCACAATAAATATTCAAGCCGGGGGCCAGAAATACACCTTCAAGGGTATGCGGGGAGCCGGTGACTGGGTTCAAGCAATTAACAGCACCAGAATGATGTCAGGCGACAGGAATAGAGGAGAAGCCCAACAACAGAACTATAATCAACCACCGCCACAACCCCAGCAGCCGGGGTCAAGGTACTGTAGCAACTGCGGCGCCCCAGTAGTAGCAGGTAACAGTTTCTGTGGAAAATGCGGAGCGAGGGTACAATAACCGTGTCAGAGGATATTAAATTCCCCCACGCTGTCGTAGTTAACCGAAATCTGCTCGCTATGCTCATGGATGCGTTGGTAGAGAATGGTACCTTGAGCGAGGAGACACGGGATAAGATCATCGACGAAGCCCTTAGCATTGAGGCTAAGGAAAACGCTTTGAATATGAGCTCAGGAGAAGGCTTCGTCAAGGAGGTCTTCAATAAGGGTGACCAGCTTGGATTAACAGCTTCTGCACCCCTAGCTAAACCCGTATGCCCTAAGTGCGGAGTAGAGGTTAAACTCGATCAAAAATTCTGCACCAACTGTGGCCAAAAACTAACTTAATCAAAGCTGGTTTTTTAAACTCGGCTTTTCTTTTCTATATTAAATAGGTGTATTAATTGCCCGCTAATCTTCCCGCTGAAGCCAGGCATAAATGGAACGAGGTTACCTTAACCAAGAACCCGGAGACAAAACTCCAACTCATGGATGAATTTCTCAGTCTAGTCCCCAAGCATAAGGGCACCGATAAGCTGTGCGGTCAAGTTAAACGCCAGATGGCTCAACTCAGGGAAGAAATAGAGAAGAAACGTAAACAGGCTAAAAAGGGAAGTGCACCGAGTTATTATGTTCCTAAAGCTGGTGGAGCGCAGATGGCTGTGATTGGACCCGCCAATGCCGGTAGAAGCAGCCTATTGAAAGCTGTAACTAATAGCCCTGTTCAGGTAACCGCTTGGCCCTTCGGGACAACGAAGCCTATTCCTGGAATGTTACCATATGAAGATATCCAGTTCCAGTTAGTGGAGGTACCCCCTATTATCGAGGGGAGTAGTGAGGGGAAGGCTGAGGGGTTCATGAATCTGGCTTCGGTTCGCAACGCAGATGGCGCTATTGTAGTAGTGGATATGGCTAATGATCCGGTTGGGAACCTGTTAATGGTGCTTGAAGAGCTTGAGAACGCACGAATATTATTGAAGCCACCCACAGGGAGCGCCGAGGTGGAGAAAAGGGGTCATGGCCGGGATATCCAGTTCATCAGGGAGGGTAGACTGGTGGACTGCTCAGAGGATGAGGTAATAGAGCTTTTGGAAGGTTATCGTATTAGGTCAGCCCTTGTGAGGATTAAGGGAAATGTAACCTTGGATATAGTGGAGGATGCGATCTTCGGTAATGCGGTTTATCGCCCTACTTTTGTATTGGCGAATAAGATCGACTTGAATAATGACTCTGAGACGCTAACGCATCTAAGACAGGTAGCTGACCCGATAGAGGTTATACCGGTCTCCATGGAAAGATCGGAGCTACTGGCGAAAAAGATAGGAAATAAGATATTCGAGTTACTGTGTATCACTCGTGTCTACACTAAGGAATCAGGGCAGGACCCTGCAAAGGAGCCCATCGTCTGTAGAAAGGGCACAACCGTTGGCGAGTTAGCGAAACAAATCCACAATGATTTCTATGAGAACTTTAAATACGCCCGCATATGGGGACCAGCGGCTAACTTTGATAATGAGAAGGTTGGACTGGACAGGGAGTTACTGGACGGAACAGTAATCCAGCTTTACACTTAGCTGTGGAAAATACTATATCATTAGTTACCTCTCTTTCACCTGTGTTTAACAGTGGAGAAAGTTGATTTCATCTATCTATCGCAGGAAGATATACTGGACCTAGACGTACCTATGAGTAAAATCATCGAGTTAGTAGAGAAGGGGCTCAAAGAGTATGGACATAACCGAGTGGAAAACCCACCCAAACCAGGTATACACAGTAAACCCGATGCTTTTATTCACGCTATGCCCGCATACTATGAAGCACTTAACATAGGCGGATTAAAATGGGTTAGCGGATACCCGAGTAACCGGGAACTAGGACTCCCCCAGATAGCAGGTCTGATGATTGTTAATGACATGGATACAGGTATACCCCTTGCAGTCATGGATTGTAGATGGATAACCGCAGTTAGGACCGCTGCTGTATCAGCTATTACAGCTAAGTACTGTGCACGGGAGGACACTAGTACTTTAGGTGTTGTTGGGTGCGGGGTACAGGGCAGGATGAACTTGGTTGCCTTTAAAGAGGTCTTGCCGGGTCTAAAAGACGTAAACGTTTACGACATCAACCCAGATGCCATGAAGAGGTATAAAATGGATTTTGAGGATGAATTGGGTCTTAACATTGAGGTAACAAACAGTGTAAAAGAAGCAGTCAATGGCAAGGATATGATCCTAACAGCTACCCAGCGCCTACGTGAACCCCTTGTACGTGATGAATGGTTTAAACAGGGTTGCCTAGGCTTCGGATTGGAGGCTAGTAGAGCATGGTACGGTGACGCCATACTGGGTGCAGATAAATTCATCACAGATAGCTGGGACCAGACAGTCTACTTTTATGAACATGGGGCCTTCCCAGAGGGTTTACCCGATCTCCACGCTGAGTTAGGCGAGGTGGTCGCCGGTGTGAAGCCGGGTAGAGAAACAGGTTCCGAGCGGATACTTGCCATAAACATTGGTTTAGCTATAGAGGATGTGATTGTCGCGGATCACATATACAAGGTAGCCCGGGAACTAGAGCCTACAAAGCTTACCCTTATGGAGGAAGACTTCTAATCTTTTTCAGGTTCATGGTAAGCTTAAATAATCTCACGTATTTCTCAACTAGGAAATGAGCGTCAAGACAAGATTGTCCACAGGAGTACAGGGTTTAGATGATATGCTTGGGGGCGGATACCCTAAGGGAAGCATAGTATTAATCAGCGGAGGACCTGGTTCAGGTAAGACCATTAATGGCTTACAGTATACAGCTGCAGCCGTGGAGCGAGGAGAACCAGTTGTATATGTGAACCTTGAGGAGCCTATGGAGAATAAGAAACGTTATAGCCGTGGCTTTGGCTGGGATCTTGACGCAGCCGAGGAAGACGGTTTACTATCAACAATGGATTATATATTAACCTCGACTGTTGATGGCATAGTTGAGCCCCGGAACAGGGAAACCGGCGTAACGGAGATAAGTCTTGAACATGAAATAGAGAACGCTGCTAAGAGGATAGGGGCTAAACATATTGTCATTGATCCCTTGAACAGTATGATGATTAACGCCCGTGGCGCGAGCGAGATCCGATACAAGGTGCACAAACTGTTTGAGCTTATACGGGATCTGGGATGCACTTCTTTTATTACCTATGAGGGTGTATTTGATACTGGTAGCTTCTACTCGGAGATGTTTCTGAGTGACGGTGTGATTGCCTTAACTAAGGATATGATTGATTTTCAGGTGATCAAAACGTTACTCATAGAGAAGATGAGAGGCATTGATTTTGATGATCAACCTCGCAGGTACACGATATCCGGTGAAGGTATGGTTGTGTTCAACAAGGAACCAGTATTAGTCTAACTTTTCTTTATCTACTAGTATTTTTTATCTATAGTTTAGTGATAAGGAAAAAAATAGTTGGACCATAGTTCAGCATTAGGAGTTCTTCCAGTTTTATGTAGCCTTCCTGAGGCTTAAGGCATAGATTATAAAGAGTGTTAAGACACCTGTTAACAAGAAACTTGTTTCTTTGTAGACATATTGACTTGCAGGGATAGGTGATATGCTCAACATTACAAGGATCCCTGAGCTCATCATATCATCTTATGATTTTTATATTGCTTGGAAGCACCTTTTCACCAGTAATCTTGGTATAATCGGATATTATCTAAGGCATAGGAGAAAGACAGGGTATGGAGAATAATTAATTTGAATCATGGGAAATCATTCATGGACAAGCTTATTAGACTCCCGGTTGATGCAAGACGGTTCCTAGTTTATACTTTTGCATGGTCATGGATAGCTTGGTTTATAGCAATTACACTGTATTCCGGGATACAGAGTACCGCAGGTTCAATTCTTTATGTCCTAGGAGCTATTGCACCGTCTAGCGTGGGTTTGATCCAAGCTAAGAAAAAAGGAACTCAATATTGGAGTAATTTCAAGAAACGAGTCTTATCTATTAACGGGATAACTTCATGGAATCTGATATTCATATTTGGATTTGTTCCGTCCCTTTTGATACTCTCGTATTTAATTAGCTACTTATCGGGTACAGGGGTACCGAAACTGGATATCCTTTGGGTATATCTTTCTCAGCCATTAAACTTGGGATTATTTGCATTTCTTACATTTATCGGGGGTCCTTTAATGGAGGAGTTTGGGTGGCGAGGTTATTGCATGGATCAATTAAGGAAAAGGTATGGTCTATTTTTCTCCACCCTTTTACTGGGTTTAATCTGGGTTATATGGCATTTACCTCTATTTCTTCTAGAAGGTACTATCCAGTACATGTTAATCGGGATATCTCTAGTTTCTTTCTTTTGGTATAATATTGAGGTTCTGAGCTATGGAATCGTTTTCGGGTATATCTTGTCGAGAAATGAGTATAGTGTTTTATCTGAGATATTATTCCATTTCAGCATCAATTTTTTTACCGGTCTTACCCGGTTTAGCGGTTCTAGCCGGGGTATTTACGCTTTTTCTCTAATGGTTTCATCCTTATTAGTAGCAAGATTAATCAGGAAACAGTGAGTGTGCATGTTTTTATAAACAGTATAATATCACCATACCGGTTTTTAACAGTGATTGAGTGTTGATCTGAGTTGTTTTGGAGCTTCTTTCATGAAAATGGTCTCTATTCTCGGTGCGAATCGCCCCCTCCTCTGGGGTGTTGAGTGTATGATTAATAGTATAAAGAAAAGGCTATAAGTTTAGTTTTTTCACTAGATCACAGATACGTTTAGCTAGTTTCTCACAATGATCCAGTGTTTTTTCATCCGGTGATCCCGTTGCTGCTGGACCATAATGGTTTCCATGAGGGTTTCCCTGTATTATCATACCGTGGACAAGCATTGATTCTAGTAACGCAAGTATAGTGGACTCTGAGCCAGTGTGGGTTCCTCCTGCGCTACAGAAGGCTCCTCCAACCAAGTGGGTGAGTTCTCCATGGTATTTTATGGATTCATCGATGAAACCCTTGATCTTGGCTGTGGGCAAGCCATAATATACTGGGCTACCCAGTATCAAAGCTTCTACATTGGGCAATTCATCTACTGTGGCATTATCCACCTTCTTCAAGGAAACCTCAAGACCGTTATCCTCCACTGCGTTAGCCACCTTAACAGCCATTTTCTCCGTGTTCCCGGTCCGTGAATCATAGACCACTAATACCTTCAAGATTGTTACTCCATCAGCCTTGAATCAGAGTCTTCCACAGCGTAAACGCCGGTCACTTCACCATAGTAGAGCTTATGCATATCCTTGGTGGAATATACGTCACTCATCAATTCTTTGGGTAATGAATCGGGGGCTAAATCATCTTTGTAGATTATCTTGCACTCGAAATGAACAGGGCACTCTTTGATGTAAGGAGCGCCAACGGTCTCGCCGTTTATGGCCGTGAAACCCATCTCCTTGAACTTGTCCATGTCTCTACCGGATTTGGTACCGCATATCTCCAGTTCCTCCTCCATATCCTTTGCAGGTAAACAGACAGTAAAGCTTTCTGAGTTCTCCATATGCTTGAAGGTGTGTCGGCTGTGCCTGACTGCTACTACAAATACGGGTCTGCTCCACATTGTGCCGAGGAATCCCCAGCCTATGGTCATTGTATTAGGTTTCTTATCCTCTTCACCCTGAGCTACCAGAAATAGTCCGTCTTTCCTCATGAGCTTGTTCGCTTCAACTATGTACCTGAATGTGTCAACTTTTTTCCTCATAAATTTATCATCTCCAGTTAATGTTTCCATTAAACAGATCAATGGTTACTCAGACTAAAAAAATACGTGTTTTTCCTGTGTTAAACGAAGTAGCTAGGGAAATTGAATAAGGAAAACTGAATTTACTTTATTCTCTAACTCAGAAAGTGTTATAATAATACTGAAGCTTCAGTTACATAAACCACTTTTCGTCATTTTTCCTTGAAAGAACGAGATGCAGACAAAGAAACTCAAGGAAGGACTAACATTCACACAGCGAATAAGGTTAAAAATATCAGGCATAACCCCCACCAAGAAAAAGAGCCTCCCAGGATGGAGAGGGAAACTCCAGTTCTACGCCTTCATTTGTCCCGAACATGGCATATTAGCCCCATAATATTATAAGGTCTATGTTCATTTTATGTGGTATGGTTGAGGTTGATCCCATTAACGAGTACCTGTTAGAGTATAGGTCCATTAATCGTTGGCTCCGGAACTTTTCGGGGGCTACTCCTAGGACGTATTTGAATGATTTTAGGTACTGGTTTGAATGGGTTAGAGATCAGGAAGGTGGGTTTAAGGGTTGTACTCCGGATGATTTGATTCATTATCAGGCGGGGCATCGGGACTATGTTATAGTGGATCTTGTGATTGACTATCTTAATGAGGTGAAGCAGGGTCTTACTACGAACACCATTACTCGCAGGGATTCTGTGGTTAAGAGTTTCTTTAAGCATAATCGGGCTGCGTTACCGGAGGATGTCTACCGTGTTCAAGGAGATGTTGCTTCTACGCCGGGGACCTTGTCCCGTTTGGAGCTTAAGCAGGTTATATTGGCTAGTAACCCGCTTTACCGGGCCGTGTTTAGTTGTATGTATGCTGGTTTTATGGGGTGGGGTGAGTTGGAGTACTGGAGTAACAATGGATATCTGGATCTTGTTGAGCAGCTGGAGAAAGGTAAAAGGATTATCGTGGCGTGGCAGAGTGGTCGGAAACAATACGCGGGTATCCCTTTCTATAATCTGATTGGTGGAGATGCGGTAGACTTGCTTAGAATCTACCTGGAGAATCACCGGGAACCGGGGGCGGGGCCTATTTTTAAGACTCAGCGAAGCACGCCTTTAATCTATGACACTGTTCGCTATTACTGGATACGGAAACTGGATAAACTAGGGTTTATTGATAGAACTAAAGGGGTTGATCCTGGTATCAGGTATGGTAAGAATCTGCATGAGATCCGGGACCTTGCACGCACTGAGTGGAGCAGATCAAAGGCTAAGCCAATGGTAGCAGAGTTCATGATGGGGCACCGGAGCCAGCTTGACCCTAATGAGTATAATAAGGTTATCCGGGATACTGGTTGGTCTAAGCGGGAGTACCGTAAGGCATTACCATACTTGAATATACTCAGCGAGGACCCGACTAAGATCTCCTTAGAGGAGCATGAGTCTGAGCTGGAGCATCATAAGAGCATAGTGCGTAAGGTGCAGCCTTTCATAGATGT
>CAZLHA010000118.1:0-1961 GCA_964559155.1 uncultured Candidatus Bathyarchaeia archaeon
GTCAATTAGATCAAAGCAAACCAATTCAGATTCTATTGAACGATCACAGAACTCTTCCCATTCTTTTAGAGATATTCTTAACCCCGGGGGATTTTGTATAATCTCTTTTGGTACGTGTTTATCTTCCACTATGTACTCTGCACGGGATATTAATGTGTCCAAACTCTTCTCATGATCTTTTAGGACGTTAATCAAGAAGTCCATTACTTCGACTTTATTTGCGTGACTCATGTTTTTCCCAGCTTGAATGCTAGAGATGCTTCTACATGTAGTAAATATAAGGAAAAGGGGGTTGTGTAATATATCAAAAAGTAAGAAAATCGATCAGTGAATGAGACACATAACAAGCATATGGAATAGTGTTCACATATTAGCGTAAATTAATTAAACCATAACATCGTTTTTCATGAATTCTCTTAGCACAGTGGTTGCGTAAGATCCTTTTCTAAGCATAAAGGATAATACTATACCCTCCTCGCTCTCATTTATTGTGAATTTAGGTAGTATTCTACCAATTCTACGTGTCCCCCTAACATGATGATTTCTAAAATCTTTCTTGGTGATAGAAACAGATTCAAGTATGTTATCCTCAAAGGTTTTTGATTCGTGTTTAGTTTCACGCATTTTATACCCGAACATTGGAGATGTAAAACTGATCTCTTTATTCTCATACCTTATTTGCTCTTTCGCTGTTTTTTCTACGTGAAACTCTCCACCAGTATCATGTTTTTTAGCTATATCGCCATGCAATAATTTGTTAAAATACCCATTTTTCACTCTTTCAACTAGGTATCTATTACATAGATAACTTTGGTAACTTGATAGTAGATACTTCCGCAGCCATCTATCCCGGATATGTTTCCTGTTTTTCAGGATCAACCATCCTTGTCTTACGTTTTCTCCTTCGTCGCCTGTCCTCTGGACCCCATAGTAGTTTGGGAGCCCTATTTCATGGATCTTGTCAGCAATCGTTTCGGCTTTTTCTATAGCGTCTTCGTTCACATCTACTATGGTTATATTGAATTTATTTCCTTCAAGATGCCCCGCTCTCAGTTTATTTTTATGGTATTTTGCCCAATTTACTTTGATTGGTATATTTTCTTCAACAAGATCTGTTACTTCATCTGGTTCAGGCTGGTCCATGTTAAATACTACACTAAATGTTTGTGTGGTTATCGCGTATTTGTCCTTTAATCCAGCTTTTCCCACTTGAGATGGATCTAAATTAAACAGCTTTGCTAGTTCAATTTGCACATCTCTAGTATTCATATTCTCCTTTGTTATATTCAGGTAGAGATGAATTCCTTCCCCGCTCGCATCGTATAATGGCACTTCTTCAACGATGAAATGACTTGGTTTTTGACGTATTTTTCCACCTATCCCGGGGTATCCTTCTGTAATGTAGGGTAGTTCTAGGTTAATCTCTGGGTATTCACTGGACATTGCATGAGGAGAAAGAGATGTAGGGTGATAAAGGTTTACTCAGCGGAAGGACTCCAAGGGGGAATCTTCCAGGGGAGAGAATTACCCTTAACATGTGACTTCAGTGGTTCTTTATATGGGAATAAAGCCACCGCTCCACCTGTGTGAAGGAATAAGACATTGTCTTCTTCCTTGAATTTACCTTGTTTAACCAAGTCTATTAGACAAGCCATAGCTGTAGCAGTGTAAACCGGATCTATCATTAAACCCTCGGTCTCAGCTAGTAATTTTACTGCCTCAAGCTTACTTTCAGACATGAAACCATAGCCACCACCGACGTACTCATTGTAAACGGTTAAATCATCATTCCTCAGGGTGAATTCTAGGTCAAATAGTTTCTTTGAATCTTCAATGATATTGCGAACTTTTTCTATTTGTTCCTCTTTTTCAGTATACCCTACTGCTGCACCTATTATCTTCATACCTGTGTTGAATGCTTTTGTACCCATTACTAACCCAGCCTGAGTACCTCCTGAGCC
>CAZLHA010000118.1:1971-7569 GCA_964559155.1 uncultured Candidatus Bathyarchaeia archaeon
TCGCATGTATTAATGAGTTAAAATGTATCCCCTTGTTATTGGATTGATAAGTTAGTTCAAGTACAGCGTTCATATAAGCTGAAGCACCGATAGGATTCGATCCACCCACAGGTACATAATACGGATTCAATCCCTTGTTTTTCAACATTGCAACTGTTTCTTCAATGGTATCCATGAAGGCGTCTGGGTGAACAGTCTTCACATGTGCCCCCATTAGGTGATGTAGTAGGTGATTTCCGTCCCAGTCCTCCATATCAAAATCCTCGTACGGAGCTGATTTAACCAAATAAATAGCAAGACCTAGTTTTTTAGCTGCGGCTACTGTCTGTGTGCACCAGTTACTATGATATCCTGCCCCGGTAACCAAAACATCCGCCTTCTTCTCTAGGGCATCACCCATAATATACTCTAGTTTTCTTGCTTTATTACCACCAAAAGCTAGCCCTGTAAGGTCGTCTCTTTTAATCCAGATTTTGGGGCCACCAAGCTTCTCTGTGAGATTAGGTAAAAAATGTATTGGCGTAGGTAGATCAGCTAATTTAATTCTAGGAAATTCACTGAATTTCATATAAAATAATCAGGGTTTAGGGTTTTAAGCCCTCCTAATGTTTATTTCCATTTAGCTAGTTTCTTTTGATCATCTAGCCATCTTTTTATGTTTTTCAAGTCGGTTTCTTTCTGTTTCTTTGCGGATTCTATCTGTTTCTCAATCTCTCGTTGTTTGTATTTTGCGTAATTATCTACATTTACATAATCGGATGGGGATTTATCAAAGGACATGTATCTAAGATGATCCAGTTTCCTGTTAGGTATATCTATCATCCAATCCAGTGTCTTATTGTACATTTCCTCGTCATTTAGTATCATATATGTTAGGAGTGGTAATATTTCGGTTCTAACTTGATCAGTTGAGGTATGGCATCTATAAGCTATTTGTCGTGTAACGCTATCCATTCGTCGTCTACTGTGATAGGTCCTAATGTAGTGCCATTTTAACTGTGGTTCTTTGTAATAGGGAAGGAGCCAATAGTTTTTACCGTAAATCCATTTAGCTCCAATGTCTTTGAGGTTGTTGTTTACTTTTCTCCAGACATCCTTCCCCAGCCAACTGGTGGGTTTTATCATTATACCTTCTTTGGTCTCATTTGTACTGAGCTTGCTAGAGGGTAATCCTACGTTACGTAGTGCGGACTCGAGTTGACTCTTGTATCCCATTCCCTCTGATTTTTCCCGGGTAAATGCTACACCACCAGTCATCAAGTCGAACATATACTTGAGTAAACGGTAATCACTTGAACGCGCCCTATTCTGGTATATATCTGCTTTAGCCATTACCTCTAGGGCTTTTAATCGCTCATCTGGATCATCAATCACTATTGGAAGATTTTCATATATCCAGTCATAGAGATCGTCATAACTAATCATACTTTGATTAATGGTCTTGCGAGCCTCCCACAGGCTTTTAGCAGTGAAAATCCTGTCAAGTATCATGGGCGTTAATGCCTGTCTATCCCTTTCACTCAAGACACCAACATCATCAGGATTAACCTCTTTTTTACCTCGGGAAATAGTCTCAAGGTCCACTATTGCGGATCTCAGATCACCATTCGTTTTCATAGCTATATGTTCCAACACATCAGCGTGAACCACGATATCCTGATCTTTGACTATTCTTTCAAGCGTTGCGTAGGTCTCTTGAAAGGTTAGGGGTTTGAACTCAATGCTTTTTACCTTTCGTAGAATTGATCTGAACTTGTCGTACATATTTTCTTTTACGGTATTAGCAACGAGTATCATTGGAGAAGTTGATTCATCTATAGCTTTTGCGATGAATGAGACGCCTCCACGATCACTACTGCCACTCAAACCATCCATCTCATCAAGTAATATTAGACGTTTTTGACCCAACAGACTCATATTCTGCTTAATTGCTTTACCTAATACGTCTTCTAAGCTACTTTTATTCCTCGCATCACTGGCATTGATCTCGATTAAATCGAAATCGTATTCATTTGCTAGTACTTGGGCGATGCTTGTCTTACCGATACCAGGTGGACCATATAAAAAAATCGCCCGTTTTTTTGGAGGTTTATTCTTCTTCCATTTCTTTAACCATTTTTCAATTTGCTTTATTCCGGACTGGTTTCCTACAAATTCTCCTCTCTCTGAGGGTCTATATAGGTTAGTCCATGATTGGCTCAATTCATTTCTTCTCCAATTAAGGAAAGATGGGCTAATAACGTTGAGAGTTGTATCTCCGCCCTTGATCCTTGGGTTAACCGGTAATCTACTTCCCCTATGACGTCGCTTAGTTTTACTTTGGAGGACTCTGTTATTGAGGAGTTTCGCATTAGTTCTCGGTAAACGTTCCGTATTATGTCATCAGGCGCTAAACCTTGATCTATTAATAGTTCTCTCAATAGGTCTCTACTGTCAAGGAATCTACCGTCCAGTGCCGTGGACAACATTTCCCTAATTTTTTGTGGGCGAACATTTCCTAGGAGATTGTATATTGCAACATCATCGATTAATTTATGGTTTGCTGCGGCAGCCTGCAAAAGGTTAATGGCTTTCCTCACATCGCCGCTGCTTGCCTGATATATAGCATCCACACCTTCATCAACAATATCCAAGTTCTCTTTTTCAGCTAATTCATGTATGTATCCCTTGAGATCGTGTTCCTCAAGTGGGCTAAACCTGAATACGCTACAACGGCTCTGAATAGGATCAATAATATTCTCGCTATAATTACCAATTAGACAAAATCTACAGGTTCTGGTGTATATCTCCATGGTTCTTCTTAACGCATGTTGTGCATCACTGGTAAGGTGATCTGCCTCATCCATTATGAGTATCTTAAACTGTACAGGGCTAGCTATGGCTGCAGTTCTAGCGAAGTTTTTTACTTTTTCACGTATTATCCCGATACCTCTCTCGTCACTAGCGTTGAGTTCCAGTATAAAGTTCCTGTATCCTGGTCCATAGAGGTCTCTCGCTAATGCTAGTATGCTGGTTGTTTTTCCTACGCCTGCAGGTCCAACAAGTAGCAGATGGGGTAGATTTTTCTCTTCTACAAAATTTTTGAATCTTGATACGATTTCCTTCTGATTTACAAGTTCATCTAAGCTTTGAGGTCTATATTTTTCAGCCCACATTCCGCTGCTCATATTATCACGTTATCCTACTAACAGATAATCCGTGTTTAATAGGTTATCCTAAACATTTTAAGAGGAGAGAGATAAGTAAAAATCTCAATAATTATTTGTTATAGGATCAAAAAGCGGAAAAAGACTAATAGAATCGTACTGTTAAGTTATTTGTTATCTAGTTCTATTAATCCGCTAACCAGTCTATAATATTTTAATACATTCTCGCCTTTCATAGTAACACTATACGTACGTTTTGACCTCTTAGTACCAACAATAATCGTCTCATCTAAAATCCCTTGGTCAGTAAGATCATCAAGTATATTCCGCAGACTATTCCAGCTAAGATTACAATTATACATTATTCTCGTGGGTTTTTCCTCACCCTTTTTTATACAATCAAGAACTTCAACGAATAATTGAAATTTTGATCTTCTTCTACTCAATTCGGGTTGCCTTTACAGAATTTTATAAAAAGGATTGCTAATTCATGTTACGGATTGTTGATATGAAATGTTATGACATATTCGTTTAGTAGAAAAGGGGTAGTGATCAGGGTAACGGTTCATTCCATTCCTTGTAATATTTCTCGATCTCCTCTCTTAGTTTCTCGGGTATCTCTTTGTCGAATGGGAAGGCTGCGGCTTCTGTGATATACCGTATCATCCAAGTCTCAATGTATTTTCCTTGAATCTCAAGCGCCTTGGGGCTGAGATAATCGATAATATCTTCTTCACTGTGCATCATTATGTCTATACCGCTCTTTCTGCTAAAACTGACACTGGGTATTCCCACAGCGGATAAGGGAGTTCCATCACTGCTGTATACCGTTTCTTTCACATCATATACAGTTCCAGTCTCCTTGCTAAGCAGTTTAAGTGAATTTGTAAGAATAGTGTTCCCCAAAACTGATGAAACGTTTGTGCCAAATATTGCACCATGCACGTCCAAATTCACCGCTAAACGGGTTTTATCAAGTTGTGTTTTTTTCTCCGCATCCTTTTCTTTGGATTCTTTATCCCCTTTTTTCAACTTCTTAGCATACAAATTACTCCCATCTAGACCCATCTCTTCACTACCCCACGCAATAAAACGAAGAGTGCGTTTGCTACCTTTCTCGCTGAAAACCCTAGCTAACTCAAGGGTAATTGCTGTTCCTCCTGCATTATCGCTCGCGCCGCTTACATCTGGGACAGTATCATAATGTCCACCAACTAGAATTATCTCATCAGGATGTGTAGTTCCTTTTAACTCGGCGATTATATTTTGAGTCTTCTCAGTACTTCGTTCAGTCTCGACTACAATTTTTGCTTTTCTGGCTCCTTTCTTCAATAATTTTAATCCTTCTTCAAAGCGGATACGAACTGATGGGAAATTGCCATAATCTTTATCCCGGGGGAAGTTACCCCAAAAATGTTTGTGAAGTGTTTTTGGGTAATTTTCTATGAATATGAAGCCTAAGGGCTCTAGTTCTGAGATCTTTTCAAGATTTTTCCTCTTAATCCCATTGGTTAATACAATTTTTCCTGTTATCTCCGGTGTAAGATATTCTTCATCTGTTGTCTCTATGTGTATAATCTCGCCTGTGATTCCTTTGGGACCCGTGTCCCCAATCAGTGACATCCCTTCACAGGGAATAGTAACATTATAGGGCTCAACTATCTCAAGAGATTGATTAACAGTATGCCCGGTGTTTATCTCAAAATCTTGGGTTGAAACATCTAAGCCCAGAAGTTCAAAGTAAGATTGTATATAATTAGCTGCTTCTCTATCTCTTTTAGTGCCACCAGGTCTTGGACCAATATCAACCGCTAGTTTTTCAATGTGTTTGAATGCCTTTTCACCATTAAACAAGTTAGACATGCTGCATCTAGTAATATCTATGATGAAAAAACTTGCTATATGGCGGTCTTTGTTGCTCCACCATGATGTGTTAAGCGTGGTCTCACTTGAACTATCAACACTTTATCAGGTCCTAGATTTGATCTATCAGCTCTGACGATAGATTGTCCAATATCTAACTGATGTGGGGGAACAGGTGTACCGTCCACTATTTGTTTCAATAAATTACTGCTTACCACATCTGATTTGTGGAATATCTTTATGTCACTTCCCTTGATCACTTTCGGGTCAACATCCTCAGGGAAATGTGTGTCCAACATCAACCATGTTCCCGCGTGACGTTTCTTCCTAATGAGGTAATTAATATAATCAGTGAAATCTTTGCTTAGACCTTTTCGGAGATAATCGTGAGCCTCATTGATAACAAATACAAATTGTTCTCTCTCCGTTCTCTGATCATTTAATAGGCTACTTATTACAAGCATCATTACACTGAATATATCATCAGGCTCCATCATGATCTTACGTAGATCAAATATGTTTACACCTCCAATTGCCAAGTTTCTGAGAAAGTCTCCTTCAGATAGATAGTCTTGTAGGGTCTCAAGCC
>CAZLHA010000119.1:0-7554 GCA_964559155.1 uncultured Candidatus Bathyarchaeia archaeon
TGCTATTAGAGTCATTCTAATTGTGTATTCCAAAAAAATATAGCCTATATTTATTAAAAAAATAGTCCAGTACTTTAAAGGTGAACCTTTTTTAAGGATATCATACTATTTTGAGTAGTGTTTTTAATTTGAGAGGAACGATTAAAAAATATTTATCATACCGAGGATTCGGGTTTATAGAAGTAGAAGGCAGAGAAGACGACATATTCTTTCACGTATCAAACTACCCAAGATCAGCGCTACCAACATCAGGACAAGAAGTAGAATTCAAACTAGTGGAGACCCCCAAGGGAGAGGAAGCCACAGAGATCCAAGTAGTTGAAAAGACCTCAGAGATATTCGGAGTAGACGAAGAAGAGAAAGAAGAAAAACCAGAGGAAACAGCCGAAGTTGAGGTAGTTGAAGAGGAATTTGATCTCGATGAGCTCAGCGGAGTGGGTCCAACATATCAGAAACTACTACGCGCAGCCGGGATTACATCAAAGGAACAACTCTCCAAACAGGACCCAGAGGAACTTTACGAGAAACTCATGGAAGCTAACGAAGAGAAAGCGATAACCAAGAGACCACCCACTCAGGCCAACGTTGAGGCCTGGATAAACCTAGCACATGAATAACTCTTTAACCCATTATATTTTTTCTAGAAAAAGCTCATTTTGAAACATGTAAACTATTAGGTTCTCGATTCCCTGTTCCCTGATTAGCGTTTGCAGCATTCGATGCAGGCTTTTTGCGGGGTATCGTTCATCGTTTATCTTAATTAAGACTGGTTCTGAGGAGATGAATTTGTCAAGATATGCTTCAGCTATTCCACGTATTTCCTCTTTCATCTAGGCTTCACAACTGAACAGTATCTTTCCCGTATTATTTTCTAGTATTTCTATTTTACCGGTATCTATGAATTCCCCGTGCAGGCGCCAGAAACTTGTTGCCTCAATGAGGTTGCTCTTATCCGCCTCGAACCGCAGTAAAAGCTGGGGTCTATCCCCTAGTCTTAACCTTAACACCATAGGTAGATTTCTGTGCTCGGTATCAAATAAGAGGTTAGGGATGGTATCTACCAGTCTTGCCAAGATTCCCTCTATTCTTGCCTTTTTGGACTTGATAGTTAGTGGAATTGTTTTCCTGCTGGGAACAAGCTCTCCATCCACTTTGTACGTATCCAGGTTTCCCACCTCTATTTCTACACTATATTTATACTCGTTTACTGGTTTCTTCTCTCTCCAGGTTTTAACTGATCTCCCCAGAGCCATCAACGGGTTTCGAGAATCAACTGGAATATATGAACCTAGTATTTTGATGAGCCGTATTAACTGCTGCTTCACAGATGGGAGATATTCATCTGGATTTACTGACAGAATATTATACTGGTGGGACAGTTTTTCTAAAAATGTTTGTTGATGACCCGGAACCTTCTCACCGTTAATCAGTAAGCACCATGGCTTAGTAATATAGTCCACTGAGGACCAGTAGAGATTCATAGCGGACTGGAGCGAGCCCGTTTCAATTAACGCGATAACAGGTTCACCAAGTCTCCACCCCCACGCATAATCTAAGCCACTATACTCCAGAGACTCCAAGCCTCTATGAAGTAGAAATGAGTTAATCTCCTCTATGTGGTCCTGCATGTTAAAAGATAATGGCTAGGTGTTTATTGGGTTTACCGGAAATAGCTTTCAACATAGTCCGTGAAGCCACTGCTGGTGATTAACCCAATTAATAGGAAGCCTAGTACAGCCATCTCCATCACTGCCTTTACCACGATCTGAATCCCGATCAATGTGCTTACGTTCACAGGTATCCCAGAGACCACAGGGAGAAGAAACCGGAAGAGGACCAGAGTAAGTATACCCTCCGGTATATATGCGATTATGGTGAGAATAGCAGACCTGACCACATTATCTATCTCATATCTCTTGAATAACAACCCGGCGGCATAACCGGTTAACGCCTTCCCCAGAGGTAAACCTATCCCGGTCACCAAATTACCTTTGCTGAACCCGAACTCAAAGGCCGCTACCATTCCACCTACCGCGCCGGTTATCCCACCTATCACGGGACCTCCGAACAAGGCTGCGATAAAGGTAGCCAGATGGCTTATATCTAGTGCCAAGCTGACACTTACTGGGCCTAATGGTATGTTGGGGGCTAGGGGTACTAGTTGTGTGGTGAGGAAGGATAATACGTTTCCTAGAGCGCCCATTATGGCTATAAATGTGATTTGTTTGGATTCTAGTTTGGTCATTTCAGTGAATGCATACATTAAACTAATTTACGGGTTATTACCCATTAATTAGTAATCCTGAATCTCTCAACAAGCTCACCCAACACCTGCATCGCCCTAGAAGCATCAACTGACTTAACCAATATATGATCCCTAAGATAAGTAGAAACCGCGTAAATACTGATCCCAGCCTCAGCCAGAACAGCCGAAACAACGGATAGATAACCCACCAAGCCTAGATCCAGGACTATATCGAAAGTGATAACCCGGTATGGACCCTCCACTTCATAGTCATGAAAGTCATCCATGATCATATCACAGTCACCCTCTTTGAGTATAAGTGAGACTTCATCCGTATCAACGGTAACTGAGCAAAAGGGATCCAGTGGCTTGAATAAATCCAAGGCTCTACTTTTATCTTCTAAGGGTAGACTCACGATACTGTACTCATCAGGGTGTAACTTGAGCTCTGTGGCTGCAAATACAGGTATCATATCATCTGAGGGTGTGATCAATTAAGTCAAGTCCCGTATCCTTTTTCCTCGACTATTCAACTCTATAATCCTAGCTGTGAGCCCCTTGTTCCTGCGCTTCAACTTTTTCAGTAACGCCTTAGGTCTAGCCGGGCTAATCATGTAAACAGATTTACCCACGAATAGATTCATTATATTATCCTCAGCATTGGTATAGTCTATGAATTTGAAGCCGCTCTTACGTAGTAGAGCAGATTGGTCTGTTGCGTATTCTCGCGCGTCCTCGCTTATCTCTTCCTCAGTCCTTATGTAGACCTCAACGCGGTCAATATCCTTGTATGGGATGGTGGCGGTTCGCCTCAGCAGTCTCTTGATTTTTAAACCTTCTTTTTCAAGAGAGTATTTGCTGGGGTACACGGGGAAGAAACGGGGTATGGCTAATGTGAGGAACACGTTGCTAGCTAGTAAAAGCAGGTCTTCCCAGAACATTTGTGTCCCTATCTCCATACCTTGTTGAAAATGTATGAAAGTCTGGTACAAGTTGTATAGCAACAGAGGGATGTTAACAGCCGGTATTAAGTACCCAAGAAGCTTTCTACGCCGCATTAGTGGTAGTGACTTTATCTCGGAGTCAGACATCGGAATCCAGTGAAAAGACGAACTACCTAGATATAAAACCCTACCAGAAACAAAAAAAGGGAGAAGTCATCAAACAGTAGACATGAATATAACGGTTCTCAGACTGGGTCATAGGCCCCATAGGGATAAGAGACTATCAACTCACCTGATACTATGCGCTAGGGCACTGGGAGCCAAGAAGGTAGTTTACTCGGGGGATAGGGATCCTCGGCTGGAGGAGGGTGTCACGGATATTGTTGAGCGTTGGGGTGGAGACTTCAGCATGGAGTATGAGGGAAACTGGAGAAGGATGGTTAATGAATGGGTGGGCAATATCGTCCATTTAACCATGTACGGGGTTCCCGTGGAGGAGACAGTCCCCATGATAGGGGATGAGGATAAACCATTACTTGTGGTGGTTGGTGGACCCAAGGTGCCCCGTGACATGTACGAGAAAGCCACATGGAACATATCTGTGACCAATCAACCTCACAGCGAGGTCAGCGCATTAGCTATCTTTATGTATCTCCTTCAAGGAGATAAAGCCCTGAAGCATGACTTTCCCGGTGCTTCAATAAATATCAAGCCCAGTGAACACGGGAAAGATGTAGAGGTCAGCAAAGACTAAATCAAACGAATACCCCTTATAGAGGGATCAAGGAAAATGGCGTCAATATATACGGTTAATGAGGAAACATTACACAGTATCGCGAAAGTGCTTGGAGGAGACAACGGTGTACAGATAATAGAGATCCTCCAAGATAGAGATAACATCACAGTTGAGGAGATAGCAGAGATCACTGAGATCGAGGTAAATGACGTCAGGAAACTGCTCTATCGTTTCTATAATCATAGCCTCATTACAAATAGAAGGTTCAGGGATAAGGAGACGGGTTGGTTTATCTTCCAGTGGAGCCTCCAGCCTGAGCTTGTTGAGGCATATGTTCACAGCATTAAGAGAAAGATCTTAAAGAAACTCAAGACGCGGCTTGACTATGAATTGACCCATGAGTTTTATCACTGCGGTAATCCCCAGTGCCCTAACACTACGTTCGAGGTGGCTATGGACACGGTTTTCCATTGCCCACACTGTGAAGAGCCCCTGCACAGGATTGATACCATGCCGGTGGTTGAGTTCCTTGAGAGGAAAATAGTGGAGATCGAGGAGGAGCTTGAGGACTGAGCCTTCCATCGAGGGACGAGGCGATAGCGCTGCTTGAAGCCGTCGGAACCCCCAGCCATGTAATAGAACACTGTGAGAACGTAACCCGTATAGCGTTACGCATTGCGAATCAGTTAATTTTCAGGGGCCACGAGGTGAATATCAAACTCGTGGAGGCGGGCGCCCTCTTACATGATATAGGCCGTAGCCGTAGCCATGATGTTGATCACGCTGTTAAAGGGGCAGAAATAGGCAGAGAACTGGGGCTACCTAATGATGTTATCCAGATTATCGAGCGCCACGTGGGTGCGGGGATACCACCTAGCGAAGCCCGTGAACTGGGTTTCCCTGAGGGGCACTATGTTCCTGAGACTCTTGAGGAGAAAGTCGTGACCTACGCGGATAAGTTGGCTTCTGGCCGCTGCGAGGTAGATATTGAGGTAACTATTCGTGACTTTGCCGATAAACTTGGTGAGGAACACCCTAGTTTGGAGCGTCTAAGGTCTCTGGACGCCGAAATGAAGGCCCTTCTTAAAGGTTAGATTAGTTAACGTTTTATGTATGAGGCTGATCCAATAAGGTTGCATGGGCCGGTCGTCCAGCCTGGTTAGGATGCCGCCTTTACGAGGCGGAGGTCGCAGGTTCAAGTCCTGCCCGGCCCACCATGCTATTTATGAATAATTTGTACTCTGCCTACTTTTCCATCTACTAGTCTTACCTTGATACCGTGGGGATGAGTTGGACTGTTGGTGAGAATTTGTTTTACTGTACCTTTGGTCAGTTTACCGTTTTTCTGATTTCTCTTTAGGATTATACTGACTATATTCCCGGGTTTGATATTACTTCTTTTTTGGTGCTGATCCATTCTTGCCTCTGGTTCTCGGTGGCTTATAATACGTGTTAATTGCTTTTCTTACTTATTATCGAAGTATATACTAGTCCTAGTGAAGCGCATAGGGCGATCAGCCAAGCTTTCCCAGTAATTGAGAATAGAATTGTCCCCACCATCATACCGAGGAGAAAAACGTTGCTTGAACTCAGTTTATTAATCAAACATATGTACCTCCCAGTCGATGCTTACTATCTCGGTGATATTCTTCTTGTGGGTAAATACTAGATAACTTGATTCAGCTACGACTTCAGTCACCAAGGTTACATTCCATTTCTGACCTTCCTGAAAGCTGATGGGAGCATTGCTTAGCTGCACCACTCTTATGATCTCTGACTCAGAACCGGGTTTCACAGTGGCCAAGTTATGGGTGACTTCTTGGCTGTTATAGTTGGTTCCGTTGAGAAGAATAGTGGCCTCTAGTGAGGTTATCTCCACCTCTGCTCTTCCCTGGTTCTTGAACTTGTAGCTGACGTAAAACTGGTCAAATGCACCGTGCTCTCCTCTGTATACTGGGCCTACGATCTGGTTTGGTTCGATGGTTTCTTCAAGGCTGGCGCGAGGTATGTTCCACGCTTGGGCTATGGCTAGGATTATTAATACTATGGCTGCGGTTCCTAGTAGTTTGTTTCTCGTTGATGGTTGTTTCATTTTTCTTCATTTACCACGTTGAATATGCTTACTATTACGCCGGATAATGTGATTATTAATCCGAGGGTTCCTAGGCTGAAACCGGTGGGTTCTGTTCCCCATAAATAGTATTTGGTTGCCTGGAACTGAAGCAGAAAAGCTATTCCCAGTAAGCTGAGGGTTATTGCTAATGTGTTTCTGCTATCCGACATAGTATATAGTGAATTGCTTCGATTCTTATAAATCAAACGTAGTAAATATTAGGTAGGTGGACCCCGACGGATATATTCCAAGGCAGCCTCACCTGTTTTAAACCGTAACGCCGATACAAGGTCCAGCATCCAATTAACCTTAGCTCCTTCGGATTCTGATACGAAATCACTCATACCGGTTTCGAGAAACCCAAAAGTATAAACCAAATCAAATGGTTCGTCGTGTTCGCGGTGATTCTTTATCAAATTCATCATTTTCCAGCCCCTTTTCCCGGTCCCTCTCCATCCAATCCAGCACCTAGAATCACTCTGTTTGATGACCATGCCTGCACCATTTGAAGATCATATTTCATATACTAGATAACAATGGAAGAAGTTTTAACTGAATTTCTATTTTTAATCTACCAAAATAAATTTAGTTTTTCTATTATATTAACTAGTATCCTAGTTATAGGAAAATTATCTTCATTAGGGACAGAGTTTTGAAAAGTCAATAAATTGCAATTTAACAGGCGGGGGGAAACGGTAAGGAATTAGTATTTTTAATTACATTCACCGCGTTGCGACCATATCTCAAAAATTTTGAGTTTTTAAAGACGTTTTCTCTATTTAAATAAAATATCTTCTATATACTGTGGTGGAAAAGTATAAATCCAAGTAAAGGGGGTCTTGGAAAGAGGTTAATTATAATGACAGCAACACCCGAACAAAGGAGAAACTACTATGTTTTAATATTGTCCGTCGCCTCTATGATGATAACAGCAAGCACCATCTACATGGTATTACCTTTGTTTTTCACTGAATATGGAATATCCAACACACAAAATGGTATCTTGATAAGCATAGGTACAATCGCAGGGGTAATCAGCGGATTGTTGGCGGGGAAGTTCAGTGACCAGTATGGTAGAAAATGGATACTTGTAGCTGGAACCGCAATCTATGCAATAGCATTTTATCTGTTTGCAGTTTTAAGCAAAAATTTCAAAACTTTTTTTGTATTAAGATTCCTTGCAGGTATGGGGTTCTATGTTATGCCAGTTCTTGTATCTGCGATGTGCGCAGATACATTTGAGCGACATGAAAGAGGAAGGATGATGAGCTTATTTAGCATGTCCAATGGTATAGGACAGTTAATCGGGCCGTTATCAGCACCATATCTCATCAAGGGTAATGACTATTATCTATATTTCATGTTTAGCGGTACATTTGTCTTAATAAGTTGTATCTCCTTAGCGTTTTTTGTAAAGGAAACACTACCACCAGGACTCAGAGAGAAAAATAATGCACTTAAAAAAAGTTTCAAGTTTAATAATTTTATTAAATCGTTTACAGCTCTGGGACCTCAA
>CAZLHA010000120.1:0-7486 GCA_964559155.1 uncultured Candidatus Bathyarchaeia archaeon
AACTATTATTATCAAACCATAGAGCGGACTGTATCACATGTGAGCAAGATGGCCGTTGTTCCATACAGGATTTGGCATATGAGCTAGAACTGGATCTGAATCATCCCCGATTCAAGGTTCAGGGTGTGGATAGACAAGTAGATGATTCCAGCCCGGCGATTCTACATGACCCCAATATGTGCATTCTTTGTGGCCGATGTGTCTCAGCATGCAACCAAATACGTCACCACGATGTATTGAGCTATAAAAACAGGGGTTATGATACCGTAGTAATCGCTGGATTAGGGGAGCTATTCGTTAACAGTGACTGCGTTAACTGCGGTGAATGCATACAGGTCTGCCCAACAGGAGCATTAACCGAGAAACCAAGCCGCTTCAAGGGTCGATGGAAAGATCTAGAGCTAACAGATACCACGTGTCCATTCTGTGGAGTTGGATGTTCACTGGAGCTATATACAAAAGACAATAAGATAATCAAGGTAAGAGGAAAAGAGACAGGTGTAGAGAATCAGGGAAGCCTATGCGTTAAAGGTAGATTCGGGTATGATTGGGTGAATAGTCCCGAAAGACTAACTACTCCTTTGGTAAGGGATGACTTCGGTGAGTTTAGGGCGGCAACATGGGATGAAGCCCTAGATCTGGTGGCGGGTAAGCTTCTTGAGGTAAAGAAGCAGTATGGAAGTAGAGCCATTGTGGGTTTGGCTTCAGCCAAGTGTACCAATGAGGAGAATTACTTATTCCAGAAGCTTATCCGGGCAGCTATTGGTACCAATAACGTAGACCACTGCGCGAGATTATGTCACGCTCCCACAGTCGCTGGACTTGTGAAGGCTTTTGGATCAGGTGCTATGACCAACAGCATACAGGAGATGATAGACACAGACTGCTTCTTGATAACTGGCAGTAATACCACAGAGAATCACCCCGTGATATCTAAATATATCAGGCAAGCCGTAATGGATCACGGTGCCGATCTAATAGTAGCCGATCCACGTAAAATTGGATTGGTTCGTGATGCGTCTGTCTGGCTTAGACAGCGTGGTGGTACCGATGTGGCGATGTTCAATGGTTTAATGAATATCATAATCAATGAGAATCTGCATGATAAAGAGTTCATAGAGGAACGCACAGAAAACTTTGATGAATTAAAAAACACCGTATCTAAATACACTCCTGAACGGGTAGAACTCATCACAGGTATACCCTCTAAAAAACTAAGAGAAGCCGCCAGACTATACGCTAAAGCAGATAAATCCTCCATAATATTCAGCATGGGAATAACCCAGCATACCACTGGAACAGACAACGTATTAAGCACAGCAAACTTGGCCATGCTAACCGGAAACGTGGGAAAACACGGAACAGGTGTAAACCCACTCCGCGGACAAAATAATGTCCAAGGCGCATGCGACCTAGGAGCATTACCAAACGTCTACAGTGGATACCAGAGCGTTGAGGACTTGACTAGTAAGAAAAAGTTTGAAAAAGCTTGGAATACTAAACTGGATGATCGTAGCGGCATAACCGTGGTTGAATCGTTCAACGCGGCTCGTAACGGAGATGTTAAGGCCATGTATATCATGGGTGAGAACCCCATGCTCAGTGACCCTGATATTAGCCACGTTGAGGAAGGATTAAAGTCTCTAAGCTTTCTGGTAGTGCAGGATATTTTCCTCACGGAGACCGCTCAACATGCTGACGTGGTACTACCTGCTTGTTGCTTTGCGGAGAAAAACGGGACATTCACTAACACTGCTAGACGAATACAGCGGATAAGAAAAGCCGTTGAGCCACCGGGGCAATGTAAACCTGACTGGCAGATAATCTGCGAGGTCTCAACGAAGCTTGGTTACCCCATGTTCTATGGATCAACAGAGGAGATTATGAGGGAGATAGCAGAGCTTACCCCCATATATAATGGGATCAGTTATGAGCGTCTTGGAGAAAATGGGCTACAGTGGCCTTGCCCAGTATTCGATCACCCGGGAACCCAGTATCTTCATAGGTATAAGTTCAGCAGAGGATTAGGTAGATTCCATGGCGTCGAGTACAAGCCAGCTGATGAGTTGCCTGATGAAGAGTATCCTTATGTCTTAACTACTGGGCGGATGCTGGAGCATTTCCACACTGGAACCATGACTCGTAGGAGCAAAGTACTGGACACACTGGTCCCAGAGTGCCCGATTGAGATCAGTCCACAGGATGCAGCATCCCTTGATTTAAGCACTGGAGACGTTGTCAAGGTCTCTAGTAGACGTGGGAGTATTACCGGTAAAGTCCATATAACTGATAGAAGTGATCTGGGCACCGTATTTATTCCATTCCACTTCGCTGAGACCGCTGCAAACATGTTGACCAACCCAGCTCTGGACCCCGATAGCAAGATACCCGAGTTAAAAATATGCGCCATAAAGATTAGAAAACTATAACCTTCGTTTTTACAGTATTTACTCTTCAATTTTTCTCTAGATAAGATATAATATATACCGTTTCGCGAAATCTTGGAAAATGGGTGTAATCAAGTCAACCGCTGAGTGGATGGGTAATTCACAGGTGCTTCTCAGTGATGGCAGAGGACATCAGACTATCTGTGACCTACCAAGCGCCGAAGACCAAGGGCCGACAGCACTTGAATTATCCGTAATGAGTTACGCTGGATGTATAGTAACCATCTTCAAGATCGTGGCCGAGAAAAGAAGAGTTAGCTTTGATAGTCTAGAGGTTGAAGTCCTGGCAGATAAACCAGAGGGCTCAAAAACCATTGATTCAGTCGAGTTCTTGGTGAAAATAAAGAGTGATGCTTCTAGAAAAGCATTGGAGAAGATTCTTGATATCACCTCTATAACTTGTCCGGTGGGTGTAATCTGGAAGGACGCAGGTATAGAACCTGTTTATGAACTTGAGATCCTGTAACTTATTCCTCTTCTAATCCAATCGTGTTCTCCGGGTCCAAGGCTCCCCCACAGTTTATGCAGTAGATTGTGTTAGGTACCTTTGAGCCACAGTGGGGACAGGTTTCAACGCCCAGATCTATTTTCAGGTCTGGGTCTGATTCATCTATTACTGGTTTTCTTATCTTTCTCTTGGGTTTTTCCTTGGTTACTCCTTGTTCTTCTTCAGGGTCTTCTATTTCTGGTAACGGTTTTTCTACCTCGGGTATGTCTGTTTTTTCTGTCTCTTCCTCTTGATGCATTTCATCTTTTGGTTCTAATTCATAGAAGGTCTCATTTGGTGTTATGACCACTTCTTCATTTGTCTCAGTCGTCAATGTTTCTTTTTCCTTGGGTTCTGGCTCAACTATTATTTTTTCAACGGGTGTTATCTCAACAACATCTTCCTCTGTACTGGATTCAATTTCTGAAGAAACCGTTACTTCTATCCGGTTTTCTTTCTCTTTATCGGTGGTTTTTGGCTCTTCTTTCTTCTCTGTGATGGGTTTGGTGGTGTCTAGTGAAGTTTCATTGGATTCTGGTTCTTCTGTATCTTCTTCTTTCTCAAAGCCTTTCTCCACTAGTATTTTATTGGGTTCCTCTTCTTCCTCTTCCACCGATGGCTTGTTAACCCGTGTAAACACTACTAACGCCATCACTATCATTAACACAGCTACGAAACCCATCAAAATCATTAAGAGATCGTTATACCACATGGCCCCCAACTGTTTCTAGTAACACATCTTAGGATATAGGTTCATCGAACCAAACCCCATAAAAGGCTCCAATAATCAACCTAATTATGCCTAAAGAATACATTACGTTGTCCGAGGACCAGAAACTACCCTTCAGCAACATCGTGAAAGCCGGTGGATTCGTCTATATATCAGGTCACGCTGCCCTAAGGGATGAGGAAGGCAACAAGTTAACAGATATAAAGAGCCAGACCCGGCACACAATGATGAAGATAAAAAAGACCCTAGACGCAGCCAGTGTAACCTTCAACGATGCGGTTAAATCAACGGTTTTCCTCAAACATATGGAAGACTTTAGTGCTATGAACGAGGTGTACGGTGGCTTTTTTGAATCGAATAAGCCCGTACGAAGTACCGTTGTCTGTGATATGGTTCACCCAGATATCCTCGTTGAGATCGAGTTGGTGCTCTACAAGGACTGAAGGTTTTAAACTACCCACCTCTCCTCATACTTTGATTGATTTGAAGTTCTTCTTGACTGGTTTAGGAAACTTGTACTCTAACATGGACTCTATCCTCAACGGGATTATAGGGGCTGATAAACAGGGATTCGATGGCGCGCTGATGCCGGACCATTACATGTGGGGAGAAGAAATAGGTCACAACATGGAGAACCCGTATCATACTCTAGAGACGTGGACAACTCTAACCTACTTGGTTGGAAAAACAGAGAACATCCACCTAGGAACCCTAGTAACCCCACTACCCTTCAGGCCACCGGGCCTATTAGCTAAACGACTATCTACTTTGGATGTATTATCGGGTGGAAGAGTGTTGCTTGGAGCAGGAGCTGGTTGGAGCAAGGTGGAGTTCGACGGTTACAGTGAGTGGCTGGGTGCAAAGAAACGTGTTGATAAAACCATAGAGGCTCTGGATATAATAAAACGTCTTTGGACCGAGGACAAGGTGTCTCATGAATCTGAGTTTTACAGTATAAAGGAGGCTGTATTAGAACCCAAACCCGTTCAGAAACCGTATCCAAAGATACTTTTCGGTAGCTCGGGGAATAGGATGCTTAGACTAACTGGGAGGGAGGGAGATATTTGCTTTGTTCCACCTTGGCAAGGTCATAGATTCTATGAGATGAAGGAGATTGTCTTGGATGCTGCGGAGGAAGCAGATAGAGTTGATAAGATTGAGTTCATGGGTGGAATAATGGGGGCTCAAGGGCGCTATGATGCTTCTAGCTATCTAGAGATCATTGAGGACGCGGAGGAGAAAGGATGTATCTACTGTAATATAGCTTTCCCAAGGGAAACACTGACCCAGGACATAAAGAAATTCGCAGAAGACCTCTTACCCAGCTATAAATAAAATAATTAATCCCTTGGAGTCCTCTACGCTATTTTTGCTTCTTCTATGTTTTTTACTTCTTTCAACGCTTTTACCGCCACCTCTATCATGTCATTGGATGGCTCCTTTGTTGTGAGTCTCTGGAACCATAACCCTGGCATAATTATCAGCTTCATAATGGGGGAGTTCCTGTACCTATCGCTAAGTTTTAGTAATTCGTAGCTTACTCCGGCTATTACTGGTATCAGCATGAGTCTGTATGTTAATCTTAGGAGGTAAGTTGTTCTCGGGATCATGGCGAATAACGCAATACTGGTTAACAGTGTCAAGAATAGGAAAGACGTGCCGCATCTTGGATTAAGTCTAGAGTACTTTGCCACATCCTCGATCTCCATATTTGAGCCAGCCTCAAAAGCGTTGATTGCTTTGTGCTCTGCCCCATGGTACTGGAAGACCCTAGCCACTTCCCCCCAAAGCGATACAACGTAAAGGTACCCTACGAACAATGAGAGACGAATAAGAGACTCGAATACATTAAACCATAACCCGATCAACCCGAGATAATTAGTTAAAACAAATGGGATGGCGATGAATAAGCCATTCATAAAGAGCAGCATCACTATGAGAATAAAATAGTCGAATAAGTTGAACTCCTCGTCCTCTTCCTCCAGTACCATATTTGCACTCTGCATCATAGCCTTCATGCCATAGTACATGGTCTCAAACAACGTGGATATTCCACGGATGAATGGAAGGGATAATACTCTGTTCTTATTTGTTACACTGTTGTTCTGTTCACAGAATGTCGCTATCTCTTGGTTAGGTTGTCTGACGCACATTACTATGGTCCCACCTGAGCGCATCATCACTCCTTCTATGAGTGCTTGACCTCCATATGCTAATGATTCTTCGACATCCTTGGACATATTACCATTGGGTTTTCTCCCGCGTATAAGTATATCATTTACTGGAATATTTCCAGTTGATACTATTTATTACATGAAGGAGGTATTTTTTCATTATTTATATAAACTTTGAAGTGAAAAACATATATCAATCATTTTTACATATATAATTCTCTATTTATTATGTTTAATTCTCTATATTAAGTAATTATTTTCACCTCTTTTTTCGGATCATTTATAAGAAGCCCAAAAAGATCGATGGGTGGATTGTATAAACGTGGGTAAAAGATTAGTTAAAAACGAGGGAGATATCCGGAAGCGCATCAAGATGCCCAATGAGTATGATGTGCTTGGTGTCGTTAAGAAGAACTTAGGATATACTCGTATGAATGTAAAGTGTCAGGACGGGGAGACCCGCGTCTGCCGCATAAGAGGTAAGATGAAGAAAAGGAACTGGGTTCGCGAGGGAGACGTTGTACTTGTGAGTCCATGGGAGTTCCAGTCAGATGAGAAAGGCGACATCATTTTCCGGTACACCAAGAACCAGGCTTACTGGTTGCAGAGAAAAGGCTACCTAGATATGGATTAGCCTCTTCACTGAATCTCGTAAACATAATATTTTTTCAATGTTCTTTCAGTAAATTAGTTATAGCTCTTAGCTTCTCTTCTATATTCATGAATGCACTAGTACTTTATCATTCTCAGCAGTATGGAAACACTGAGAAGATGGCTAAAGCTGTGGCTGAAGGTTTGAAAGACTCAGGCTGTGACGTAACATTGCATAATTGTAACGATGAACGGTACCCAATAGAAGAATACTCAGAATACGATGTGGTAGCAATTGGCACTCCTGACTATTTTAGCTACGTTGCCGGTACCTTGAAGACCTTCATGGATGATTGGTATCTGCACAGAAATCAACCCGGGTATAAAGATAAACCGTATGCGCTTTTCCTCAGCCATGGTGGAGGCGGAAGAGCCCAGAACGCTCTAACCTTATTTCATCACTTAGGTCAACAGGTGGGTAAAACAGTAATATCCGCTGGCTCACCTAGCGAGAAAAATCTTGAGCAATGTAGAGAACTTGGACGAGAGTTAGCTCAGAAATAATCACAAATTATTTATTAATAAATAAAAAAATACTGTCTACAAGTTTCAGGCAAGTATTAAATGAATATACTGAAATCTGTCTAAGAGATGACTAAAGAGTATAAACAGGATTTTCAGATATATTTCGCTGGGGCGTCAATAGCTTTTGGTTTGCCTTTTCTAGCGGGGGAGATTGTTAGTCTTTTTGCGGGAAACGTATTATCGGATGTGAATTCTTCTTTTCTCGGAATATACTACTTATCGATTCATGTATTAGGTGGGTTTATCGGAGTTGCCCTTGTTGCCCGGAAGATGGAGATAGATAAAATTACGCGTTCAGGTGGTATTACAGGTTTAATGGCTTATCTTCTTCATCAAGTAATCTATTTCCTGTTTTATGGTGGAGGTGTTTTAGGGGATCCATATAGCTTGTTTGCATTGCTCGGAGGCTCACTTGTAGGATCTCAATACATTAAACAATCGAGGAAAAACCAAGAGAAAGAAGAATCAGAAG
>CAZLHA010000121.1:0-7419 GCA_964559155.1 uncultured Candidatus Bathyarchaeia archaeon
GTGAACCGTAATCTTCATTGGTCAATCCGGAACTCCTTAAAACCTCAGAAACCCTGGGGCCAGGTGGTTTAACTACTATTTTTGGGCCAGTGATTTTCAATATTTAACACCTTGAATTGGCTATCCTCGGGCTATAAGTTTATTCAACTCGTAACCATTAATACCTTGAAACCGCATTCTCCTTTGATCAGGATGTCAGTAATAATAGTTGATTATCCATTAATTCTTCTTAACCTTAAGACCTATGAGCAAGCCACAGGGACGAAAGCAGTTGAGTTCGCGAGGATAGCTCAACAGGTTAACGAGAAAACTGGAATAAGTATCGCTGTAGCCCCCCAGACTATTGATATAGCTTCTTTAACAGTTTCTTGGGAGACACCTGTTTTTGCTCAGCATATCGATCCCATTACTTATGGAAAGAACACTGGACACACATTACCTGAGGCTGTGGTTGATGCAGGAGCTTATGGAACATTGTTGAATCACAGTGAGAGACAGATTTCCCTAGACCGGATAGAGGCTTCCATAAAACGGGCGAGGGAGGTTGACTTAGTCACTATTGTATGCGCTGACACTGTTGAGACAGCTAAGAAAATCGCGTTAATTGGCCCAGACGTTATTGCTATAGAGCCACCCGAGTTAATCGGCTCAGGGATATCCGTATCCACAGCTAAACCTGAAATAGTATCGGGGGCTGTTAAAGCAGTCAAGAATGTTAACCCAGATGTTAAGGTGTTATGCGGGGCAGGGATAACCAATGGTGAGGATGCATCTGCTGCATTAGAACTTGGAGCTAAAGGTATCCTTGTAGCCAGCGGAGTAGTAAAGTCTGATAACCCGTATATGGCTCTACTTGATCTTGCTCGCTCTATGCAGCGCTGAGCTCTTGGACTACCTTTTTTACCATTTTTTTATGTTTTTCAATCAGTTCTTTTGTGCGTTCAGGGGTATTTGATTCAGCGTATATCCTAAATATGGGTTCTGTACCGCTTGGCCTGAAGAGAACCCAGCTATCATCCTCGTACACGATCTTTACCCCATCCATTGTATTAATCTCAGGAGCTTCAACCATTTTTACCAGTTTTTTCAGTGTTTCTTCCTTGAGTTCATTGGGGCATGGTGTTTTCTCTTTTTCCTTGATGAGGTGCGGTTGTTCAGCTATTAATTCACTAAGCCTCTTTTCTCTTGTGGCAATATAGTTTAGTATTAGGGCCATGGTCATACAACCATCTCTCACTGGTAGAAGTGGGCCATACATTATTCCACCATTCTCTTCTCCCCCCAATTGATATCCTTTGTTCACCATAGTCCTGCTTACCAGCACACTCCCCACCCTGGTCCAGTGAACCTTTCCGTCATATCTAGACACAACTTTTTCTAGACTGGGTGAACTGCTAATCGCTGTCACTATTGTTTCACCTGGGTGCTCTTTGAGGTATTCTTGGGCTACGAGACTGAGTGTCTTATCTCCCCATACGGCTTCTGCGTTCTCGTCTATGATTATTGATCTATCCCCGTCTCCATCAAATCCGATACCCAGATCTGCGTCTGTGGCTTTTATCAAGTTTTTCAAGTCAGTTAGATTACTTGGAGTTGGCTCTGAGCCTCTCCCCGGGAATTCTCCATCTATCTCAGCGTTAATGGTGTAAACCTTGCATCCTAGTTTGCTCGCAAGTACTGGTGCTGTTAATACTGCTGCTCCGTTCCCGAGGTCGAGGGCTACAGAAAGCCCTTTTTCTCGTATGGCTTCATGGTCAACCTGGTTCATTACGCCATCAGTATACTCATCAACATAGTCATGATAGAATATTTTACCAACTTGATCCCAATTGCATTTTGGTGGTCCACCTTGATCCACGAGTTCCTCTATCTCGCTCTCCAAGGTTTTTGGTATCTCAACGCCATCGCCATAAAGTATCTTTACTCCATTGAACTCTGGTGGATTATGACTTGCAGTAACCATAACTCCCCCCATAAAGTCGTTTCTGCTTATCATATACTGCAGTGCCGGGGTTGTGATGAGCCCGAAGTCATGGACATTACACCCTATGCTCAGTAAGGCGCTGACAACAACGTCCCGAAACATGGGGCTAGTAATTCTACCATCTCTACCTATTGCTATCTCCTTCCCAAGCAGGCTTCCAGCCGAGGAGGCTATAGTTGAAGCTAAATCAAGGGTGAAATCTTGGTTTACTACTCCTCTGACTCCATTGGAGCCGAATAGTTTACCCAATTACATCACCTGCTTTGGTTCTAGTATGCTTTCATCTATGCTCTTGCTTGGGCAGATACTTACCCCCTCAGTTATGGTGACTCCGTCCGCTATCTGGGTGAAGTCCCCGATTAAACTTCCTGATTCTATCTTGACCCAGCGGTCAAGTACACTGTTCTCCCCTAGTATAGCACTCCTTACGCTGCTATAGTCATTTATTACTGCTCCTGCGAATATGATACTGTTCTCTATACGGCATCCTTTACCTATGTGAACGTTATCAGCTATGGATACATTTGGACCAATCCTTGAGTCCTCTCCGATAACGACATCTTCCCCAAAGTTACAGGGTCCTTCAATTGAAGCGCTTTCATGTATCTGAACTGAGTCAGGTTTTGTGACATTTCTCTGTCTTGAGAGAACTGCTGCGTTGGCTTCAAGATAATCCTCTGGTTCACCAATATCCAGCCAGAATCCGTGAGTTTCAAACCCATATAGTTGCTGCTCTTCAACTAGCTTTGGGAAAACTTCTGTCTCAATTCTGACCTTTTTCCCTGCTGGTATGTAATCGAATATCTCTGGCTCGAATATGTAAATGCCTGCATTGATTAGGTTGCTCGGGGCCTTTCCGTATTCCGGTTTCTCAACGAATCTAATTATTCTTCCCTCCCAGTCCAGTTCAACTGAGCCATACTTGTAGGGGTCCTCGACCTGTGTTAAGGCCACAGTGGCTATTCCTCCTTTCTCCTCGTGGTAGTTGAGTAAGCGCTTGAAATCAAAGTCTGTTAATAGATCTCCGTTCATTACCATGAATTTTGAGTCATTAAGCATTTCCTTCGCTTTTAATACGGGACCACCAGTGCCTAGTGGGCGTTGTTCACGTGAATATAGTATTCCCAGCTCATACTTGGTGGGGCCTAGATATCGGACAAGTGACTCAGCCATATAATAGACAGCCATTACAACGGTTTCTACGCCTGCCTCACTCAGGGATTCTAGGGTATAGTCTATCAGTGGCTTGTTGGCGATTGGGAAAAGTGCTTTGGGTCGACTGCAGCTCAGGGGTCTGAGCCGAGTGCCAAATCCTCCTGCAAGGACTAGGGTCTTTAACAATCTCGCTCGCTTGATACGTTCGTAGATAGAATAAGAATCTATCGAATGCTAGAGTAGGAAGCCCAGTTCCTCGCTTATCCTTTCATTGCTTAGTCTCTCGTAGCGTTCTATGGACCCGACATCGTACCAGAAAGCGTTGGTGAGATAAGCTGCGACGCTCTGTTTCTGCTCCACTAGGTACTGAACAACGTCTCCCATGAGATCGAAGCTGGGGAATTGTCCCGCTTCATGAAGCTCCTGCATATTCTCCACAACGGAGCCTTCTAGAACTAGTATACCTATACTTGCCTTTGTATCAAGTCTAGGCTTTTCTTTGAAGTCTGAAATCCAGTCGCCTTCTACGTTTGCTGTACCTTCATTGATCTTCAACCCCGTAGTGAGCGCAATTGTGGCTTGCGCCCCCGTCTTTTCATGTTGGCTTAGCAGCTCCTTCAGGTTGACATTGCTTACGATGTCACCGTAGTATACTACCAGTGTATCCTCTTTACTGAAAGCCCCCTCGTTATATGCGTTAAGAATAGCGTTTGCGCTTCCCTTCCAGCCAGGTTTATCTTCTACGTAGGTAATGTTGACTCCGAATCTCTCTCCATGGTCAAAATAGTTCTTTATCTGTAGATGCCTGTAGCCTACCAGTAGCATTAGGTCTTTGATTTCATGATGTTTGTATAATCTGATTATGTATTCGAGTATGGGTTTCTCCTGATCACCTATTGGGATCATACATTTCTGCAGATAATTTGTCAGAGGTCTGAACCTTGTTCCCATTCCACCTGCCATCACCATACCCTTTACAGCCATGTTTATTCATCCTTTGAGATTAGTAAAAAGACACCAACAAGTGCTGTACAAACTCCCAGTATCTTGAGTATCCCGGGGTTAATTATTCCCGGGCTAGTGTTCATTGTGTTCAAGTACAATAGTAATCCGGTAGCGAGTAGAATGAATCCCGCGAGTACTGTGGTAAATCCTGTTAGGTCCAGTTTAGGGAGATCGACCATTGGCTTTCACTCATTTTGTGTATAATGGGGTTAAAATGATTACTCTTCCAGTTTGGCTGGAAGGTACTCATCTACGATGTATGTGAGACCGTATCGGCTGAATGCCTCTAGTTCCGCCTTACGCTCCAAGTCTATGAATATATCTAGCTCCCGTTGCCATATGTCATCTACGTATCTGGGGTCTTCCTTCAACTCGTGGAGCCTTTTCATATCATAGTCTGAACAGGGCTCTGTGGGAAGCTTATAGTCCACAACATCCGTGCCCCATACACCGATCCACTCTGCGTCCGGAGTGGTTAATCCACGTAGGTGAGCCGCGTTGGCTGAGCCACTGATTATTACCATGGCGATGTGTATTCCCCACGGGTCACCGTCTGTAAATATATAGACGGGTAGTTTGTGTTCATGGTTTAGCTTGTTGATGATGCCCCTAGTTGCTCTGGGGCTCTGACCTGCTGTGTGAATCAATATGGCGTTGAATTTCTCGTGCGCCTGCTCCTCAACCAGTCTCGTGAACATGGCGCCCTTCTCTATAACCAGCACCTTGTCTGCACTTGTCTCGATGAACTCTGAGCTGGTAACTGCTGGTCCAATCATTATGCCATCCGGGTGGTCAGTTAGATTGGTTCTCCGCCCCTCGTAGCCTGGAACTGTATATTCTATGGTTACGTCTCCGAATATGGCTGAGCGCTCCTCTGGGAAGATGTTGAATTCCTCTCGTGGTCTGTTGAGAGCTACTTCTAGGTCGGTTATTATGTTGTCTGACTCTTGCTGGCCGCTGTATTCTATGTCTCTTTGACCTCTAGCAGAGTAATAGACCTCCCTCAGTGTGCTGGTTTTTCTCTGTTTCACCAGTTCTTTGGCAAACCAGCTTGTCCAGATGAGTTGAGTGAATGGTCTTATGTGCCTTATGTTTCTGCTATGTCTTCTAATCATTCGTGGGCCGAGGACATATTGTCTTTCCTCTGGGTCATAGAGTATGTTATCCGTGCTTCGGCTCTGCATATGTATCCAGGGGAACTCCCTATTCTCGATCTGTTCATAGATTAATGACCCCATCTGTGTGAGACTCTTTTCCATTGCTTGTCGTCTACGTTCTGCTTCACTCTGCTGATTCTGCAATCTTAGGTACCTCCTCTATCTTTTCCTCTACTTCCGGTAGTTTTGCGCTCACTGCTTCCAGTAAAGGTGTAATATCCGGTGAGTTTTCCTCTTCGGCGAGTTTTGCGCTGAACTCTGCAATCTTGGGTAAGTATTTTGTGAATATGTTTAGTCTTCGCCGTTCTCTTTTGATTCGGCTCTTTTTACGTATGAATGTTCTTACGCCTCGTGCTGCTTCCCTGATGGCGTTAGTGATTTCTCTTTCAACCTCAGGTTGGTCTGCCATGAATTCTTTGCCTACGCTCTTGTAGGGTATCTTGGTGCTGCACACGTGTACAGCGATCACCAGCGGGGTGTCTTTATCCACTTTATAGGTTTTCCAGTTAATGTTCTTGTACGCAGCTTTCCAAATTACCCCACTGCTCTCATCAAAGAGAAGTGGGATACGGTTAGCAAATCTATAAAGCGTGATTCCTGGACCCAAGGTTTTCTGGATTGATTTTCCTGTTGCAACAGCCGCTTCGACTATGAATGGGTATCCGGAGTAAGTACTTGGTTTGCGGGTAACTACTTTAATATAGTCTCCTTCTTCCTGAAGTGCTAACTCTTTTGATATACCTGTCTCTAGAAGATCTTCCCCTATTGGACTCAGGCAGCTGGCGATGGGTCTAACGAATTTATCATACTCTTTGGTTGTTCTGATTATTTTTACAATGTCCTCTGGTGATAGCTTCTTGGGGTTGGTTTTTTCACTTATATCGGCCATTTCGAGGAATCTTTCAGCAGTAACTGTGCCCACGCCTTGAAAGTTCTCCATCATAAAATCTTTCATGTTGCTAGCATTCTTGTTGGCTATCAGGCGTCTAAAGGTCTCTACGTCTACTCCGTGGGGGTGAGGTAGGACTGATTCTGGGAGAGGAGGTATCTTGGTGGTTCCTCTCTCAAACTTGTAGAGCCTGCCTCGAGGGTCTATGTAAGTTATATCCGCATATGGTACCACCATAGCTGTTTGTTTAAGGTACTCGATGAGTCTGTACATGATGCGAGTATAGTCTCCATCCATCTGTAGTTGGATGACTGTCCCCTGCCATTTTGTCGGGTTAGCTTTTGCCTTATGTTTGAGAATATTGGCGCGATTGTTCTGGATATCGATGTTCATATGGAACTCGTGTATCTCGTTCCCGGTGCTGCTGATGACCTCTACTGGTTTGTGTGTGGTGATCTGTCCGTAGAGTACTGCCATGGTTCCCCCAAGCCCGAAGGTTCCCCTTGCCTGTTTCAACTCGTATTTACTGCCATAGAATACCTGTCCAAATGCCTTGGGTATATGTTCCTCAGGGACACCGGTACCGTTGTCCTGTACCCTTAGCTTGTAGATATTGGTGTCAGCTTTCTTCTGGTTCGGAACCTCGCTTATTCGGATGAATATATCTGGTGGTTTCATACGTGCTTCAGCGGCATCTAGACTATTTTCTACTAATTCCCTTACGGCCGTGTATGTTGCCCGGCTAGGGTTACTGAAGCCCGCGATCTCTCTATTCCTGTAGAAGAAGTCTGATGGGCTTATTGATTGGTATTGGGTCTGTGACATCAATTATTCTCCTTTTTTTCAACCGGCTCGTACCATATTTTTCCTCGTTCTTTCTTCAATTTACGGCGGTATGCATATAGATAGTTCCATACTGTCTTATGGAATGATCCATCGATAAGCATCTCTATTGCCTCTTTTGCTACTGGTATCCTATCGAATGGTCCTATTATGCCTACAGTTGAACCGTAAATACTCAACAGACACTCAGTCAGTTCCTCGATTAATGCCCTACTTTTTCCATCTTTTCCGATGATTCTTCCTTTTACTCGACTCTGAGCGTTCTTGCTTCTTCCCACATATTCCTCTAAGTCTATGATTAATAGATCATAGTCTTCGTTCAGTAGTGAGAACGCCTTATTGGGGGTGAATCCGCGTCCTATTGCTTTTATCATGTTGCGGGCACT
>CAZLHA010000122.1:0-7418 GCA_964559155.1 uncultured Candidatus Bathyarchaeia archaeon
GAGCTGCTTTATCCGCGGATGACACAAGTAAAGAAAGAGCATCGGTGATTTATATCATATCCAGTCTATCTTTGAGGGCTATTGATATTGGAACCCCTACAACTCCTGCCACTAACATCTGTACTATGTTGAACGGAGCTTCGACTGTGGCAGCTGAGAAACCGTACATGAAAACTTGTACGATGAAGTAACCAACTACCATAACTATGCCTCCTACTATCCACGCGATGAGTGTTTTTTTTACTGTTCTATCTTCTTTTGGACCCGCTAGTTTTCCGGCTACGTAGCCTTCTGCGCCTTTTATAATTGTGGTGAATATTACCCAGTTGTACCATCCTCCGAGAAGGTCTGCTAATCCTGATCCTAGTCCGCCTGCTAGTGCTCCTACTATTGGTCCAAAGGTTAACGCTGTGGTCATTACTATTGCGTCGCCTAGATTGAAATAACCACTTGTAGCGGGTATGGGGAATGTGAATATCATCGTGGCTATGGTTGTGAGTGCTCCCATTACACCTATAGCAGCTATTTGTCGGGTGTTTAATGATGTCATATTTTATTATAGTTACAACTATAATATAAAATATTCTAGCCATAACTATAATACTGCGGATTTTTTTATTTTCGTGAATTACGTGTTTATAGGTAACAATTTTGTCTTTTTAGAGTTAATACCTCTCTTGGTTAATATGTTGAATGATATGCGTTTGTGCTACGTCAATAATATCAAACGATGTAATTATGAGGATTCTTTAACTGAAATAAGCTCCATCCACGTATGATGCTCTACTGCTCCCTTTAAGAAGTTTTATAGTAATGCCTGCAAGTCGTCTAGCGCATCTAAAGCTCGTTTTCCTCTCTCAGTGATCTCCAGTTCTTTTCGTTTTCCCTTCTGAGTTGACTTAATCAAACCTTTAGTCTCCAAGTCCGTTAGATGTTGGTATACAGCACCAAGGGTCATTTCTTCTCCGAGGGTCTTCCATATAGCGTAACCATACGTTGATTCCTGATTTATGATCTTCAATATACGCTCCTTGGTTGTCAAGTGGCTACCGAGTCTTGGACTCTTCTTTCTCTTCGTTAGATTTTTCAGGATATCATCTGTCTTTAATCCACTGCTGGTAACAAGGCACACTATTTCCGAGTCCTTATCAACTCTTTTTTGGACAATATCGCTTTGTAAAGATGCTACGGGGGCTGATGAGGCTGGTTCAGAGAATATTCCCTCGGTTCTAGCGATAACCATACCTGCTTCAATCATATCATCATCAGAGACTGATACCGCGAATCCTTTTGATTCCTTCAATGCATTCAACGCTAATTTTCCGTATAAAGGTTCAGCAACTCTGATGGCTGATGCCTCGGTTTCCCCGTCTTTTATCTTGATTGGTGTCTCGGAGTTTTCAAGATAGGCTTTTGATATTGGGGCGCATCCCTCAGCCTGTACTCCTACCATTTTTGGCGTCGTTTCTATCATGCCTAGTTGTTTCATTTCTTTGAAACCCTTCCATAGAGCGTGTAATGTGGCGCCACTTCCCATAGCAAGTATAACGTAATCAGGTACACCACTCTGTTCTACCAACTCATAACTTATGGTCTTCAAACCCTCTATGCTCAAAGGATTTAGCTCGGTGGTAGCTTGATACCAGTCCATCTCCTTTTCCAGTTCTATGGCTCTAACTATGGCCTCTTCAATACTATCTCCAGTTTGTACAATCTTGGCGTCATATGTAAGCATCTGGGCTAGTTTACCCATATCAACCCCGCTTGGAATAACAAGGTTACATTGAATATCCTCTTTTGCAGCATATGCTGAGATGGATGCTCCGTGATTTCCATTTGAAGCACATATGATGCTGTCATATCCTCTGTTCTTTGCGTCTGTGACGATTAAAGCGGCTGATCTATCCTTAAAGCTATTCGTTGGGTTGCGCGTCTCATCCTTTAGATATATGTTAGTATAGTGGAGGTTTTCAGAAAGTCTATCTGCTTTCTGTAGAGGGGTTCCTCCTTCTCCCAGTGTTACTATTTGGGATACTTTTGGTAATACAGGTCTGTATCTCCAGAAAGTTAATGGCCCTGCTAACTTGATCTTGTCAGCTATTAATTGATATTCTAAAAGTCCTCCGCATTTACTACACTCTGTGCGAGGGGCTTCTAGTTGGATGATTTCTTCACAGTTAGTACATTTTAGGACGTGCCTAGTGCTCCTCATCAGGTATCAAATAGAGTTACAGTGTTTTATTCTTATTCCATAGAAGGGTTTTAAAATCAAATAGAGGGGTAAACAACGAGGATATACTATGTTAAAACTACTATATCCAAGAGTTATTGATAAACTAAGTGAAACATGAAAACAATCATAAGGTTAAACCTCTTCTCGTTGAGTGAGTCTTATGAAGTTAAATGAGCTACGTCCAGGTATGGAGGAAATTGACTTAGAAGTAACCATATTGGAGATAGGGAAGTCAAGGGAGGTTGAGACCCATTCAGGATTAAAGCACACAATAGTTGATTGTAAAGTAAGAGATGATACAGAGACCATGGAGTTAACCGTATGGAACGAGACCATTGATGAACTGGAAAAAGTAAAAACAGGCGACCATGTAAAGCTGATTAACTGCTTCATAACCAGTTTTAAAGGGATCCTATCCGTTAACATAGGAAGAGAATCCAAGATAGAGCCACAGTGAATTCCATTGTACAAAAAACTAATTAAAATATCTAAAAAATATCAGAAACCTGTGGGTTGTCATGGCTACGAGCATACTGAACGAGTTATTAAAACATGTAAACTATTTGGAGATAAACTCAAAGCTAACATGGAGATCTTATTGCCTGCTGCTATTCTTCATGATATTGGGCGAGGTAACGATAGCCATGCGTTAAAAGGAGCCACTATGGCTCAAAAGATACTTGACAAACTTGGCTATAAATATGTAGATGATATTGTATACGCGATAAAGGTCCATAGTTTTTCCGAGGGGTTAGAGGCAAAAACCTTGGAATCCCAAATACTAAGTGATGCTGACAAACTTGACGCCATGGGCGCTATAGGCGTTTATAGAGTTTCTCAGTATGGTGTAGAACATAATCAATCACAGAGACATTTTATCAAACATTTCTATGATAAATTACTTACGCTACGTGACCAACTTTACACAGATGAGGCGAAAAAACTAGCTGAAAAGAGACACCGTTTTATGTTAGAATACGTGGAGCAACTGAAAAAAGAACTAAAAGGGTTAAGCTGAACCCCATCTCTTATACAACTTATTCTCTATACCAAGTTGATCCAGTATTTTACCAGAGATAAAATCCACGAGTTCTTTAATCGACTTAGGTTTATGATAAAATCCGGGCATAGCTGGTAGTATTATCGCCCCTAAACTGCTTAGCTTTGCCATATTTTCTAGATGAGATGCGTGGAGAGGGGTTTCTCTTGGAACAATTATGAGGGTGCGTCTCTCTTTTAGCTGGACATCGGCTGCTCTTGTTACAAGATTATCTGCATATCCATGTGCTAAAGCGGATATAGTCTTCATAGATGACGGAACAATTACCATACCATCTACTTTGAAGCTTCCACTTGCTATACTTGCTGTCAATTCATTTGGTCCAAAGGTTCTGGACGCCAGATTGGTTAAAAGCTCTATATCCTTTATCTCGTGTTTTGCTACTTTTCTAGCTGACTCTGTTATTATGAGGAGTGTTTCAATGTTATGTTTTCTAGCTGCTTCAAGGAAACTCAAAGCATATATTATTCCGCTTGCGCCTGTAACCGCTACTATTAGTTTCATCTATGATATCAGTATATTCAGAAGGAATGTGGTTATTAATATATATTCTAATAAAGATAAGTTATTCGCCTGGTGCGAGTGTTTTTGGGTTGATGGTAACGTACATCACGTTGTTTCCCCGAATGAATACGTCTCCATAGCTCGCTATCAAGCCGTTTTCATCGTACTCCTTTGCTCCTTTCAGCATCATATTCATGTATCCGTCTGCTCGCTCAAGTTTACCTCTATAGCTGCTTCCTCTTGCCTTTAGAACAACTTCAACATTTGCGCCGCTTGATTTAATTAAAACATTTAATGGTTTCATTCTTGGTTCCAAATTGATTGCACCGGTTTTGAATTTAATCTATGAGCTATGTACACACTATAAAAACTTTCTGAAACGCGGGCATAATCTATGTTCCATTTATTTTCTATTTGAGATAGTTATCCAGTCGTTTATCTTTTCTTTTGTAAAAATTTTCTTTATAATCAGTTCCTTATTATCAATTATTCTTTTTATCTCCTCTTTACTGTATACTTTTTTTAATGAAGAAATTATGATGGTTGCATCTTTCTTAGATACCCTTATGGATTCAGATGATAGCTTCTTTGGGTTTGAGAGGTTCTGAATTACTGTTACTGAGATAACTGTTTCATAGATGGAATCCCTGAAGGGTAGGTTCTCTGAGTCACCCTCTATAAGATGATGATTTTTCTTCAATCTACCTTTTGCTTTTCTTAATAGATTACCTGAGAGATCAATACCTATTACCGTTGATTCTAGGAGAGAAAATAATAACCCAGTTCCGCAGCCATTGTCCAGTACTAGATCATCAGTACTAATTTCATTCAGTATGTATACATATTTCTCATACTGTTCCTCACTGTAGCGGAGATCATAAAGTTTGGAACCAAGTGTATCATATTTTGTTTTAACATCTTTTTTATGATTGTTCAATACTGTATCTCACTGGTTTCTAATACTTGCAAGAATACATAGTTTCCGTGTAATATATGGTTAAGTCACGAGATGAAGATTGGGAAAGATTTGGTAGAGCAAAAAAGCATTGGCTCCATCTATTCAGGAACTTATCACTGGAGTGAGTTAAGCCCTCATTTGACGTAGCATCATATTTTGCTCAGGTACTAATTCAGAGCCCATACAGTAACGCTCGCAGAAGAGGACATTATTGAAGAAGAGACAGCATAGAGAATACAGGGAATAAAACAAATAGAATCTCAAGCTAAAGGTGACAACAAGTTGGTTAACTATATGTCAACTGAGACATTGTTAATCAAAAAAGATAGGTGATGTTGGTGGTAAGATGTATTTTGGTAGGAGTAGAAACGAACTTGTGCACACTCAACGGAGGATATACTATAGATAAACTCGGTTAATCTCAGCTATAATCGATTTCAGGAAAAACTGATTGAAGTACAGCTAAAAATGTTGATACCGTGATGCCAGGGTGCACTCATTGGAGACAGGCTCAGACTATAAATCTAGGTCACTATATTACGGATCAGGTGGAAACAGCTAGAAAAACCGTATTTCTATTAGAAGATATCTATAAACGAACAAATTTTAGTCCACTTGGTTCCGCTACTTTCGCTGGAACCGGTTGGCCGGTAAATAGACATAGATCAATGCATATACTTGGATTTAATGGCCTACTTTAGAATACTCGTGATGGGGTGGCTACAGTGGATTATTACTTGGAGCTCTTAGCAGCGTTAGCTCCAATCTAAGCAGATTAGCCGAGTATTCAAAAATATGGTCAAGTGACGAGTAAGATTAATCGAGCTTAATGAGGCATACGCTGGAACCAGTAGCATAATGCCCCAGAAGAAGAACCCGTTAATTCTTGAAAAAGTTAAAAGCTACTCCTCTGAGACAATAGGAACTATGGTATCAACATTTTCTTCAATGAAGGGTGTATCCTATACAAATACTCTTGACCGAGTGGTGCTTAAACCGGTGATAATCTACACTGCGGTGGGAAGCACCAATGTTATGGAGGGCGTGGTCGAGACTATAAAACCCATCCAAGATAACATGATGCAAAAATTAAAGCCGGTTTCTCCACCATGACCGACTTAGCAGACACGCTAGTACAGTTGCATAAACTATCTTTCAGACAAGTACATGATATTATCTTCCAAGTAACCTTGGAGGCACTAAATAACAGAATAAAAGCGGAAGATATACTCCCTCAGGTAATAGTGTGTCTATCTCAGAAAACATAGTGGGAAAACCGCTGAATGTAAAAAAAGGATCATTCATGTCAGGCATTGAATACAAGACTGAATGTGGAGAGGAGAACGGGATAGGTGGCCCCGCCCCTGAAGCAGTTAAAAATATGATAGGATCGGTAAAGAAAAGAATAAACCGTGAAGAAAACCGTCAAAAAGATCGTCTAGACCGGGTAATGAAGGCAAAGAATAAACTAGTAGAACCTGAAGAATTGTTGTGATGAATATGGACGCGATAGAAGCTATTATGTCTAGGCGAAGCATACGACGATACACGGATAAAAGGATACCCGAAGACAAGATAACCACTTTACTGAAAGCAGCAATGAATGCACCATCAGCACACAACCGCCAACCATGGCACTTTATTGTAATAGATGACAAGAAAATCTTGAAAAAAATACCAGAATATCATCAATACTCCTCCATGCTGAAATACGCCAGCCACGCAATAATCGTACTAGGAGATAACAAGATACAGAAAACAGATTTCTGGATCCATGACTGTTCGGCGGCGCTAGAGAATATACTCATAGCAGCTAATGCGCTGGAGTTGGGAGCTGTCTGGCTGGGAGTTCATCCACATGAGGATCTTATAAAGGAAACCCGGTATCTCTTTAACATACCTAATCATGTTACTCCATTAGCAATAGTCTCACTAGGATACCCTGACGAAACTAAACCACCAAGGGAGAACTATAACCCGGAAAGAGTTCACAGGAACAAATGGTAGATCAGTTTTTAATATCCTCAAATAATTCTTTTTCAGATCACATTGGATGCAATGAAAACTATTCTAAGTAGGAGGAAGCATTAGACAATTCACAGGCGAATCTATCAGAAAAGAGGACGTATTAAAGTTCATTGAAGCCGCTATGACCGCTCCCTCAGCATGCAACCAACAGCCATGACACTTTGTAGTCGCTAAGGATAAAGAAACGCATAGAAAGTAATAGAAATTCACCCTTATACAAAGATGCTGGAAAAAGCATCACACGCCATATTCGTATGCGCAGATCCAGAGCTACAGACTTGCCCCGGGTACTGGACGCAGGACATATCAGCAGCCACTGAGAACCTGTTATTAGCGGTTCACGCCATGGGTTACGGAGCTACTTGGTGTGGAGTGTATCCCGATGATAACCGTGTCTGGAAAATTAGAGAAATATTGAATTTACCGAAAAGGTTGATTCCTTTGAATGTGGTAGCAATTGGTGTTCCTGATGAGGAGAAGCCACCATCTAACAGATATAAAGAGGAAAGAATACACTACGAGAAATGGTAGTCACGTAGCTTCAAGATACTCTACTGGGTATTCAATCACATATTTGAATCCAAGCTTTATAGCCGTCTTGTTAAAAGCATCATTATTTTTCCAGCAGTGCCAAC
>CAZLHA010000123.1:0-7392 GCA_964559155.1 uncultured Candidatus Bathyarchaeia archaeon
AGGAATTTGAATGTTTTTTCGTCAGGTTCACATATACCTGTCTTGCCACCTACCTCTATTGCCATGTTACATAGTGTCATTCTTGCTCCTATACTCATCTCATCTATGGTTGAGCCCTTGAACTCTAAGGCACAGTAGGTGGCTCCATCCGCTCCCAGTATCTGAGCTGTCTTCAATATAACGTCCTTGCTCATCACACGTTTACCTAGGTTTCCATCCACTTGCACCTTGATGGTTTCAGGGATCTTGAACCAGAGTTTACCGGTCCCAATGCCTGCTCCCATATCCGTGCTGCCTATTCCTGTGGCGAATGCACCGAAGGCTCCATGAGTACATGTGTGGCTATCCGCTCCCACCAATAGCATCCCCGGGTATACGTGTCCATTCTCTGGTATGATCTGGTGACAGACTCCGCTGTTAATATCATAGAAACTTGATAATCTTTGCTTCTGGGCTATCTCCCGGCATTCCTTGTGGAGTTTTGCGTTGGTTATGTTGGTCGCTGGGGCAATATGATCCAGTAGTATTGTGACCTTATCCGGATCGAAGACCTTATCGATTTCCATATCATACATGGCGTGGAATGCTAATGCAGCTGTTAATGCGGGCATGAAAGCGAAATCGATCGCGGCTTTAACTATTTCACCTGGCTGTACATGATCCAGTCCAGCGTGTCCTGCTAGTATTTTCTCTGATATAGTACTCATTGTTGTTCTCCTTTGTCCAAGAGTCTGTTCATGCCTTTGAGTATGGCTTCTACGCTCGCCATTACTGTATCTCCGTGTACGCTGCTCGCGCTGATGGTCCTATCCCCCTGTCTGACGCCTACTGTTACATCTGCTACTGCGTCGGTTCCACCTGTGATGGCTTTCATCATGAACTTCTCTAGTGAGATATCAGCAAATCCGCTTACCACATTCCTGATGGCGTTAACTGCTGAGTCGATGGGTCCATTGCCTACTCCGCTCCCAGTCATTGGTTTTCCATCAACCTTCAATGTGACGCTCGCAGTGGGCGTAATGGTATTACCTGTAACCACAAGTAGCTGCTCTAGTTTAACCCTGTCTTCTACTCGTAGGTTCATTACATCCTTGGTTATCGCATATAGATCACTGTCGGTCAATACTTTCCCCGTATCGCCGATGGATTTAACCCGTTTAGCTATAAGCCTCAACTGTTCCTCCGTTGGCTCGAAACCCATATCGTGAACCATTTTAAATACCCCATGGCGGCCAGCGTGCTTACCCGCGGCTATCCTAGATTTCTTTCCAACAAACTCCGCGTTTATTATCTCATAGTTGCCCCTGTGACCAAGTAAGCCATGGACATGTATGCCTGCCTCGTGGGCGAAGGCATTATCTCCAGCTATGGGACTGTTAGGAGGATGATATACTCCGCTAAGTCTTTCTATTAGACTGCACGTCTCGGCTATTTTCTTGTAGTTTACCCCCGTCTCTATCCCGTACTGAGCTAGTAGACTGACTGCCACCTGTTCAAGACTGGTGTTTCCAGCTCGTTCCCCCAACCCGTTAACACAGACATGTATCTGTTCTGCACCTGCTTCTACTGCTGCTAGGCTTGTGGCTGTCGCCTGGCCAAGATCGTTATGCGCGTGGGCGCTCAGTGGAGTATCTACTGTACTCTTTAGTTCTTTGAAGAATTCATAGGTGACTCTTGGAGTCATTACACCGACTGTGTCGGGTATGTTCAGCATCTCCGCTCCAGCGTCTGATGCCGCTATACATATCTCCTTCAAATATTCCATATCTGTTCTTGTTGCATCCTGTGGACTATACTCAACTGTTACTCCGTGGTCTTTAGCATACTCGATTCCCTCGATGCTCTGCCTCATAACCTCTTCACGAGTAGTGTTCATCATATGCTTAATGTGAAGATCACTTGTGCTGATGAAGATGTGAATATATGGTACATCACAGTCAAGAGCACGATCAATATCCCCCTTCAATGGACGAGCCAAGGCGCAGACAATAGAATCTAATCCAAGACCCGCTATCCTCTTGACCGCCTCAGTCTCACCTGGACTCGTAATGGGGAACCCTGCTTCTATTTTGGGTATCCGTAGATCATCAAGTTGTCTAGCAATCCTTATCTTCTCGTCTATTGTGTAGGTGACTCCGGGCATCTGCTCGCCGTCCCTTAATGTGGTGTCGAATAACCAGACTTTTTTCGGTGTGTTGATCTCTATGTCTGGCTTGTATGTGCTCATATAGAACTCGTTATCACTCAACTCTGTGCACCAGTTTTAGATGACAGATAAGCGATAGGTTATAAGCGATTTGAGTAACAAGTGTTACGCATAAAAAAATAGAAAAAAGTTTAGAGGTTCATGCTCAGAACATCACGCTGAACAAGCAAGTAAATCAAGACCGCGCTGATTATTACCTCTGGAAGCATATACCCCCCGTTGTAGACTGCGCTATATACTACAGGACTCATTCCCTCCGGGGCATAAATCCCGAAGAATACAACGCCGCTGATGAAGTGACTGATGAATCTCCCAGCCATCGAGACAACGACACCGAATATAGGCTGCTTTTTGAATAACCCAGCTAGTCCAAGTACGCCGAAAGCTAATGGATAATCTAAGAACATCCCGACGGGACTGTAGAACCAGCCGTCGAGAATCATCTGGACAACCCCATATATGACTCCTGTGGTGACCCCTACTTTCACATCTCGCCTAAACGAGATCAATAATATGGGCACCATACTTCCTAGAGTCACTGAGCCCCCATAAGGCATGCTGAATATCTTGATATAACTTAGAACCGTTGCGAGAGCAATGGCGATAGCCATCTCCGCTAAAATCTTTGTATCAAAGTATTTATTACTCATATTTTCTTTTCCTCCGCCAGTATTACCTGGATCAGGTTCAAAGGGTCGACGTTTTCGTGCCTCTCAGCCAGACTGCATGTCCAGCTCCCCTTCGCATATCGTGCATTCAAAATGGGATATAAAGATTACCCGTTATATGGGCCACGCTTCAAGTTTGTAGGCCATATCCCAGAACATATACTCGTACCGTATACTTATCTGAAAAACCCATCTCATACGGTTCTTAATAGGACCACCTGATGTTTCTGCCGTGTCATCCACTACATCCTTGTAGATCTGGACTAGATCCACGTACTCTGGGGCATTGTATGTGTTACACCATTTATCATAGACTCTATGTCCTTTATATCCCCCTATCTCAGAGAGAGTATCTCCTACATCCATGTATGTCCACATACAGGGTAGAAGAGCAGCAACGTTCTCTGCTACGCTACCCTCATAGGCTACTCGTAGCAGGTGGTTTACATAAGCCATATTTGATGGAGCCATCCTCGTATTACCAAGTTCCTCAACAGGAATCCCGAGACTCTTGGATACCTCTTCAATCATCTCTGTCTCGTATCTAAGACAACCTTCCATCATCTGAGCCCACTTTCGCATAATCTGAATATTTCTAGACTTGGCAGCAGCTAACCCCAAGCATCTACTGAACTCGATGAGGTACCTGTAATCCTGTTTAATGTAGTAAACGAACTTATCTATGGGTAGTGATGCTTCGCCTAGTTCCTGGATGAAAGGATGATGGAGGATGGCCGTCCACGTCTTAATATTCTCTTTTTTTAGCTCCTTGCTGAAAGCCAACTACTTTAGCCCCCTGGCTACCTCAACAGACCAGGAAGCCACCTCTACAGCTGACTCACCCAGGAGAACAATCATAGGTTCCTTACCCCAATCACCCAGGTGATAGATGACATCAGGTGTCCTCCCTGCGCGTTTTACAGCCTCCGCGGACCCCCACTTGGTGGTCATGCCCTCTATATCCTTGTACTCCTCTGGTTCTTCTCGTCTATCATAATATGAGACGATAAGTCCTAGTTCTTTAAGGGCTTCAATTATCTCAGGCTTGTAGATTAGGTTCATGCCGGCTCGTTTACTTGTGTCAAATTCCCTGACAGCTAGTATAGTGTGGGCTATGTGTCTGGATGCATCGAATCTGGGTGAACCCTGAGCCCGTACGCCGTCCATGTGTTTTGTGAGCCTTCCATCAACAGCAGCCACATCACCTGCATCGTCCGCATGGGGAAGGGCCATACCTATGTTCATCTGGCATTCGGCAACCAGTTTTCTCATCAACGGCTCCGACTCCACCAGTCTAACCGCCTCTCTGATGTTATCGAGGACCTTGATTTTATCGGCTTCATCATATAGGGACACCATGGGATTTACTGGTCCAGGCCCCTCTCCTATATCTAATCCCGCCTTGATGCCCTTGTTGACGAATTTCTTGGCGCCCTTCACGGCTTCCTCTATTGTTTTTCCTTGGGCTAGCTCGGCTGCTATAGCGGAGCTTAGACTGCAGCCAGTTCCGTGTGTGTTACGGGTTTCATGGCGTTTAGCCTCAAGTACAAGGTATTTACCTTTAGAATATAGGATATCAGTGGATTTCTCTGGGTCTCCTAGATGTCCCCCCTTAATTAGTACAGTTTTTGGTCCATGTTTGCTGATTTTCTTTGCTACCCTTTTAGCGTCTTCAACGGATCCTATACTCGACTCTCCTAGTATCTCGGCTTCATGGATATTGGGTGTCAATACGCTGGACAGTGGTAGAAGTTGTTCTATTAACGACTTCTTAGCTGATGGTTCCAGTAACTCAGAGCCGCTGGTTGACACCATAACAGGGTCCAATACCACATGGGGTAGATTATAGTGACGGATGGTCTCCGCGACGGTCTCGATCACCTTGCTATTGTGAAGCATTCCTATCTTGACAGCATCTATTCCAATATCCTCTACGACTGCCTTGATCTGAGCCTTTATGATCTCTGGGTTAATACCCTGGATATCTGATACCCCCCGGGTGTTTTGGGCAGTAACAGCTGTTATGGCTGTCATTCCGTGAACCCTATAGGCGGCAAATGTTTTTAGATCCGCTTGTATACCGGCTCCTCCTCCTGAATCGGAGCCTGCTATACTCAATACTTTTTTCATTTCAAATACTCCTTTAATATCTTGACTGCGCAGAAATCTCCACACATACTGCATCCCTCGCCTTCTTCCTCTCTGGGTGCTCTTTTCTCCCTTATTCTGCGGGTTTTCCCAGAGTTTATGGCTTGTTTGATCTGTTCCTCCCAGTCTAGCTCTGCTCTTGCTTTGCTCATATTGTAATCCCATTCAAAGGCTACATCAGGCCTTCTGATCATATCTCCCACATGTGCCGCGATTCTGGAGGCTATGACGCCTTCACGTACATCCTCTATATCCGGTAAGCCGATGTGCTCTGATGGTGTAAGATAGCATAGATAATCTACTCCCGCTGAAGCGGCTAATGCTCCACCGATAGCACCCACAATATGATCATAACCCGGGGCAATATCCGTGACTAGTGGCCCGAGTACATAGAATGGTGCCCCCTTACAGATGGTCTTCTGTATCTTGACGTTGGCCTTCACCTGGTCCAGTGGTACATGCCCGGGCCCCTCCACCATGGCTTGGACACCGGCGTCTCTCGCTCGCTGAACAAGCTCACCTATGGTAACCAACTCCTGTATCTGTGGCATATCCGTTGCATCATGGACACATCCAGGCCTCATACCATCCCCGAGGCTCAGGGTTACATCGTACTCACTAGCTAGTTCAAGCAGGTAATCATAGTTGCTGTATAACGGGTTTTCCTCACCAGTGTGTAGTATTCTTGAGGCGAGGAATGTTCCTCCCCTGCTTACTATACCCATTAATCTATCCTGTTGTCTGATCTTCTCGACGCTCTGCTTGTTGACTGCGCAGTGTACCGTGATGAAGTCTACGCCGTCTCTGCACTGCTGCTCTATGACGTTGAATAGATTATCTTCAGTCATATCCACTATGGCTTTTCTCTCCTCATTCATCTTGATGGCTGCCTGGTAGATGGGAACCGTGCCCACAACAAGATTTGTCTCGGCTAGAATCCTCTTCCTTATCACGTCAATATCCCCTGCTGTGCTTAGATCCATCAATGTATGGGCCCCAGCGGCCTCTGCTACACGCGCCTTCTCCAGCTCCATATCCACATCCAGAATATCTTGACTGGTACCTATGTTAGCGTTAACTTTGACGAATAATCCCTCGCCTATACCCAGCGCAGGTATATTCCTGACAGTGTTCTTGGTGATAACAATCCTACCAGCAGCCACGCCTCTCATGATTTTCTCTGGAGGTAACTCCTCGTCTCTTGCTACCTGCTTTACCTCTTCTGTTATTACGCCTTTTCTCGCACTCGTTAACTGTGTCCTCATTTCAATTGTTCTCCTAGTCTTATCTCCTGGTCCATTATTTGCCTGAGTTTTTTCATCAAGGCATGTTCCCTATGTGAGACTCCTGAGCCCCGATCATATTTCAGGGCCTCACCCATGTATCCGTTAATAATCACGGTTTCTGCTTTCCTAGCTGCTTCAAGTATGGGTTTGAGTTCTCCGCTTTGGAGGTGAATACTCACATCGTTGATGAATAGAACTGGTGTAGCGTCCTCGATGTAAGATTCTAGTAGCTGTCTCGTTATTTCCCTGTTTGACTTGGTTAGCCTCAGTAATTCATCCGCGTTGGCTGCGCTTAACCGAGGTGTAGCGATACTATCTGATTTTAGAACCCTGATTTTTTTATCTTCTTTTATTAGATGCCCGCCAACCTTGACGCCTTTGACAATTCTTGCTACGGGCGCGAAGTCGATTACAGTGATCTTCTCACCTTGCTCTATTGTTTCATCCAGTAGTTTTCGGGTTAACATGGTCTTACCCGAACCCACATCACCGGTGATTAACGTCTTTTTACCCTTCAAAGCATTAAACGAGTAACTTGTCAACGCCAAGCCTCCGGAGGCCTTTCAATACGATATATCCCAAAATAGCTCCCGGTACACTGCTAGCTGCAAAAGCTACCCAGAAGAAGTACAGTGTTAGACTCTGCCCTAGCATGGGGGCAAATAATAAAGCACTCAAGGTAGCTCCAATTCCCACGGTGCCCAGTGGCTCTGCTAATGCCGACAGATCACTCTCAGCTACATATCTGTGAATTAGTCCTACGACGAGAGCGCCTGGTATGCCTCCCGGGAAAGCGTATACTGTGCCCAAGCCCAGGAGATTCCTGATGATCCCAGTTGCTAATGCCATGAACATGGCATACCAGGGCCCAAGGAGTACCCCTGCTATTCCGTTTATCATGTGCTGTGCTGGGAAGCATTTAGTGGTTCCCAATGGTATGTAGAAACTGCTCAATGCAACCGTTAAGCCGGTTAATACCGCTGCAACAGCGGTATTTTTGGTTCTACTTGATTGTTTTGAAACCTTAAACTCTAACTCAGATGCCTTATAGAAACCCTTTTTCTGTGTATATTCTTTCACTCTT
>CAZLHA010000124.1:0-7346 GCA_964559155.1 uncultured Candidatus Bathyarchaeia archaeon
GGTAATAGCATCCATAAGTGGGCTAGCAAAAGGCTTCATGGGCAGAGAAAACTATGTACTCTTAATCACCCCCCAACAGTTAATGTTTGTAAGACTCGACAGTAAAGACCTGACTGAAATCGTCCAAGCAGCCAGACAAGAAGCAAATAACCAAGGAAAAGGATTCTTCAGCAAGATCGGCGCCCAGCTAGGAGCCCAATCCAACGCGGGAGAATACTTCCATAACTGGAGCCCGAAGCAAATCCACTCCCGGTACAATAACGTGACCAGCGTCCACCTGAACAGCGTAAACGAACTCAGGATAAGAGACAGAAACGACCCAGATAACAAGGACCGATATGAACTCAGAATAAAATCCACGGGCTACAACGAGAAATTCAGGTTCAACAACTATCGTAAGGACCACAGCCAGACCTTGAAACAGCTACTCGGAGGCCGCTTCAAGAGTAATACAAGGTTCTTCTAAGAACCAGATGATCGATCCAGGCCCCACTCTAGTGAAGCACAATTAACCAGACTAAGAAAAAACTTCAACACCCACTCAGATTAAACACACAGGGATAAAAACAGGAAACAACTGAAAAACCCAACACTACTCTAGCATGAACATTCATCATTACTGTTTGTCTTTAACAGTAAATGACGAAGGTTTAATCTTGGATGAATCCTGGGAAGAAGAAATCCAGTGCATCAGGAATAGCCTTTAATGGTAGATTTGAGTGATCCGCGTCACAATATCTCTTATAATCCCATCTAAAATCATCACCAGCGTGTTCCTCAAAGACTTTTTCCATTTTATGTATACGGTCCTCAATACCGGGGCTATCAATGGGTTCATGAGCCAGATAGAAGAGTTTCCTTTTTTCGTAACCTTCCTGTAGTTGTCTCCCAATTGCATCAACCAATTCATTATCCACCTCAGAGAACCATGGGCTACAAGCCAGATAAGCCCTGAATAACTCTGGCCTAGATACCAATGCATAGGATACGAATAAGCCACCATAAGAGTGCCCCATCAATACTCTATAGTCTCTTGTAGGGTACTTTTCCTCGACTACTGGGAAGAGTTCATCTGATAGAAAACTTAGAAAATTCTCTGCTCCTCCTCCACCGCATTCTCCATTATATGCCTCCCTCTCCGTGGGGGTAAAGTCCCTAAGTCTATCTGTGCTAGCTATTCCAGCCACAATTGCTCTGGGTATACGGTCCCGGTCTGAATAACGTTGCACGAAGCTAGCGCAGACATTATGGAGATTGTGTCCATCAAGCAAATATATCACAGGATAGGCTAAACTGGATTCTTCTAGGTCAGGTGGATGGTATACGTAGATTTCTCTGATCTCATCCAAGGTCTTTGATTCTATCTTAAATGTATCATTGATCACAGGCCTCAATAGACTCACCGATTAGAGTATTACACATTGCTATTTAGCGGCATCGCATGCAAGGCGATTTGGCTGCCCACAGATTTTTTATGAATAAATATCCTTAAGCCACAATTGACAACGCAAAAAAGCAATTACTAGATATCCTTCATAAATTAATAATTAACCAAAACTTACTAATTCAAATACGGCGGGTAATGCTATCTATTACTTACCTTCTTTGATGAGAAACAGCGTAAAGCGTCTCCAGAAACATGTATAGACGGTTGTCATCATTTTCCAAGAGTTCATGACCAACAAACCCTGAACACAGTAAAAGCCCCTAAATAACACCCTCAAAGATAGCCCATAAATGGACCACACCAAGATAGCTGAACACACTTGGATGATAGATAACCCGTTCCATGACCAGAGAGGAGTATTAGCAACATACCGGCTAGACACAGGTGAGACAACACTAGTAATAGACCCTGGGGCACCAATACAGATCCCACAGGTCCTGGAAACCATAAACAAACCCATTGACTACACCATACTGACACACATCCACCTCGACCACGCCTCAGGAACATGGATGATCAACCAGAAACACCCAGACCAGACCACCATAGTACATCCACGAGGTAAACCACACCTCACCGACCCAACAACGCTACTAGAAGCAGCCAAGCGACAGTTCAAAGAAGATATGCCTGACTATGGGAAAATAGAGAAACACCCACCAGTCAACATACGCACAACCAGAGACAACGAGACCCTAAACCTAGGCGACCTAGAACTCAAGATCCTTTGGACCCCCGGTCATAGTAGCCACAGCCAATGTATCCACGATGCCCGATCAGGGTGCCTATTCGTGGGAGACGCAGCGGGACACAAAATAAGAGACCTAGTGCTACCAGCGAGCCCACCACCATTCAACCCTGAATACGCTCTAGAATCCATCGACAAAATGATCAAAACAGAGCCAGAAACAATATGCATAAGCCACTACAGCATCAATAGAAACCCACATGAATACTTGGAAAACTACCGGGAACGAGTACGGAAATGGAAAAACCTAAGCCACCTAGCAGCACAGAGAAACAAGGATATAACTCAACTTTACAATATGATACAGAGAGAAGATCCAGAGATAGAAGAAACCATAAACCAGCACCCCGAGACAAAACACAGTATATACAGCAGTCTAGCCGGATTCCTCAGCTATGCAAACTGGGTAAATGAAGTAAACCCAGCATAACTCACAGGCCTAATACAGCAAACCAGCCCCGCCCCTATAACCTACCTAAAAGCTCTTATAACAAATTACCTACACATCAGACCTGTAAACAATGAGAAACCTCTAGACCATACAGTAGACACGCCTTTCCGGTCTATTTTCCATCTATTATACTGGCAAATAGTTTATACAATATCTGAGCCACATCTGTCTGCTAGCGTCTTTCACTTCCAATTTGACATATGCATCAACTACGAGCAGACACCAATCGAACAAAAACCTCACCAGATAAGAATTACATATTTTTATTGAGCCCTTCCTGAGATCAACCTATGATCTGGACCATAATAATAAACGACTCACCATACGGAATCGAGAAACCCTGGAACGCCCTCCGACTCGCCTCAACAGCCGCATCAGAAAACAACAAAGTCAATATCTTCCTCATGGGAGACTCCGTAGCCTCCGCCAAGAAAGGCCAGAAAACACCGGACGGCTACTACAACATGGAGAAGATGATAAAAGTACTCACAAGAAAAGGAGCACAGGTTAAGGTATGCGGCGCATGCATAGACGCCCGTGGATTATCACCCACAGAGCTAGTGGAAGGTGTAGAACGTGGCAGCATGAAGATCCTCACAGAATGGATCACCACCAGCGACAAAGTAATCAACTTTTAAAACCAGACACCCCAAAAAGGAATAAACCCGATCCACCTAAACATCTTTTCCTATAAGTTAAAATAATGTCGAGTCCAACCCAATTACCCTGATATTTGGACCCCTGCCTTTCTAATAGTCTCCAGCATAGACTCAAAGCTTGGGCAAGGAACAATAATCGGGTTAACTCTAATGATACATGAACAGATAACAATAGCCTTTGCACCACTCCAACCATCAATTTGATCCTCATACCCGCGTTTTCCACCGGACCCCACACAGATTAAGAAACCGACCATTTCACTCGGTCAGGTTTCTTTCTCCCCACCAATAATCTCGCATAAGGATCAATTTAACTTACAGAAACATAGAGAAATACAGCATAAGGCATCTGAGAACATCAACCTTCCTTGTTAAATAATAGATAAGAGAAAAGGGTGCCTATGACATCGATTATGAGAGACGTGTTCTCAAACAAGAACGTAATGGCGATATCATTAACAAACATGTTATACAGCGTATTCAATAACCTATGGAACCTATGGTGGAGCCTATACCTTGTAGAAGTTCTCAAAACACCCATCGTAATAGTAGGACTCTTATCTATGATACAGATGTCAGGTAGCTTTCTCTTCCAGCTACCAGGAGGATTAATCACAGACAAATATGGGCGAAAAAAAGTAATAGTATACGGAACCTCCCTAAGAATATTCGGCGCACTAATACTTTTCTCAGCCAGAAGCTGGTAATGGGTTATACCCGGTATAGTACTAAACTCCATGGCAGCCATATACATGCCAGCATTCAGTGCTATAATAGCAGACTCGATGCCACGAAATAAAGAGGCACCGCTTTCGGCATATACAGGATTATGACATCGCTCCCAGGCGTATTTATGCCAGTGGTAAGCGGCTACTACTTGGATCTTCTCGGAATACAGGAAGGGGTAAGAATAGGATTACTAATGTTCGCAGGCGCAACAACCGTTGCAGAAATGGTACGTGCAAGATACCTTGAAGAGACACTGGACACCTCAATGAGTAGTAAGACATCCCCTGAAGAAGACAGGGGATTATTAAAAACCCTGAGAGATCAACCCCGAATACTGTACGCCATGTTGGTAGTATCAATCCTCAGCGGATTTATAATGAGAATGAGCTGGTCATTCCTACCTATTTACGCCTATGATGTAATGGGTTTGACCACCACACAATATGGATTATTACAGTCAATAGCCTCATTCATATCTGCACCACTATACATGGTAGGGGGATGCTGAGCGACAGAGTGGGTCGCATACCCTGCATACTCTTAGCTAGAGGGTTCGGCCCCCTTGACAGCTTAAGCCTACTTTTCCTAAGAGACTATAGTCAACTAAGCGTAGCCTTCGGAACAGTAGGATTAATAGAAGGCTTAGGAGGAGGGAGGATACGCGGAGGAGGATTCATGGGTGGCCCAGCGTGGGAAGCACTTCTAGCTGACGTAGTCCCACAAGAAAACAGGGGAAAGATAAACGGTCTACTGGCGACTGTATCAGGATTAGCAACACTCCCAGCCTCATATATCGGTGGACTGATATACGATATTAACCCAAACACGCTTCTTGGGTTAACAGCTATCCAGTTTCTATTCATACCGATAATACTATTCTTCTTCAAAGAACCTGAAAAAGAGGAGAGACAATAACAAACTTCCTATGGTTACCATTATGACGTACCTCATAAAAGGGGTACAAATACACGAGAGTATGCAAACATCTTTCTAATAGGGAAACAAACCAGCAGCCATCCAACTAAACAACAAAGAGTTCACAACAACAGAGACCCCTCCCCGCCCATTTCCCATACACCAACTAGTAATCAACCCAGATATCAACATCATAGGTACAATAGCCATCAGAAACTCCAAGATAAACCCATAAAACCCAGACACCAGAACAGTATCCAGCAAAAAGAAGCCACCATACTGAACCAACAATACCACGGAAAATAACCCAAGCTTCGAAACAACAAACCCTAGAAAACGTGATGCCTTATCCCCAAACCAAGTCACCTCAGAATAAAAATGCACCAACATAAAGGGAAGATAAAAAACAAACGCAGCCCACCGTCTCATAGTTAAAACCCGCATAATAGGTACAATAAGTCTAAACCCAAACCCAAACAAGTACTCCAAACCAAAAGAGAAGAGATATGAGAGGAAAAAAAGACTAAACGCATAAAATACATCTTTACTCTCTATCCTGAAAAATATACTTTTTTTCCAGTAACGAGAAAAACCCAATACAATCAGACCCCAGATCAGCAGCCACCAAGCGATCGATGAACCAAAAATCTGAGGCGGAAAAGACAAGACGTTACCAAGTAACATAGACGGTATAAAAACGATGAAACCAACTAGTCCATAGATTACACCACTTCTCCAATCAAAACTAGTAACAGCAATAACCTGTGACCCCATTGTTGATGCTAATGCCAACGTAACCATGAAAAAGATAAAAGCAAAAAGGATCAATCCCTCCTGTAGAAGATAAGACGGGGTTTTTCGTACATTTACACCATTGATGGCGTTAAACCAGTTAACCGTGGACGTGACCACTATGGGAGAAACAGGCTCAAAAAGGTGAGAAGTATAGGGCATCAGCAACATGGACATGGATGCTTTATTGGGAACACCCTTTAACTCATTAAGCTCAGGGGTGTGGACTGGAAACGTGGTCTCCAGGGATTCCTCGATCCGTTTCCATGTGAAAAGTACATCATATCGACCAATTATCACGAGAGGATTCCGTGGCTGAGGAACCATAAACCCCTCTGAAGTATCATAACTGTTTGAACCGATCCCACCACCGATTAATACAACACCATTCTCAGGGATCCCATGAGAAGCTGCATAGTATACGGCCCCAGCCCCCATACTGTGTCCAATTAATCCAATATGAGAGTTATTTGAGTACGTGAGAAGATAATCCGCGGCTTGGATAACACCAAGACTGGGATCGGGTTCACCAAGAGCTCCGGATGAACCACCGTGACCCAAGAGATCTATACTCAAGGCAATATACCCGTGTTTAGCAAGCTCTAACGCCACCCCAGATAAGGACTCCTTGCTATTCACAATACCATGAGCAAGTAAGACACAAGGAGCACCTTCCTCAACTTCCTTTGGAATATAAAGAACCCCAGTTATGCGATCTTCACCCGGTATGACAATATTGGTTACACTCAAATCCCCATTAGAGCCGTTAATGCGATAAGCTCCATACATGCATAGAAATGAAGACACCAATAATATAGAAAAGAGAGTGCGACTATTCACGAAAAGAAAACAAGACTCTGATAAATAAAAATGTTAGATAGAACACCATCAAATCTCCGTAGGAGGTCTCTAATACACACTCAGGATTTTCTTCTAAAAGTTAAACGACATTATCCAGATAAATATACTAAAGAGAATTTTTATTTACCTGTGTTTTTACCTGTTTTCCAACCCCCTCGGGATGGTTTATAGATCAGAGATGGGTTCTCTATCTTATGGACTCTTTTGACTCTTATCTTCTCAGAAAACTCTATAGAAAAACATCCCGTAACGGTGACCACCTGGCTGAGGCGGAGAAACAGATAGACTGGAACCGGTTCAGGCCATTAATTCAGCCCATGTACAATAATGATACCCCTCGTGGAGGCCGTCCTAACATGGACCCCGTGCTCATGGTGAAGTTCCTTGTCCTCCAAGCATGGTATGGGCTCAGTGACCCGGAGCTGGAGCGGCAGGCCTTGAATCGCATCGATTTTCAGCACTTTCTCGGATTCCCCGGGGATGCCCCGGATTACTGTACTGTCTGGAAGTTCAGGGAAAGACTAGCCGAATCAGGCAGGGACCGATTGGTTTGGGCGGAGCTGCAGCGCCAGCTGGATGAGAAGGGACTCAAGGTCCAGAAGGGTGTGGTGCAGGACGCGTCTTTTATCACAGCGGACCCGGGGCACGCCCCAGCCGAGGAGCCAAGAGGAGAGAATGCAAAGACGAGGCGTTCAAAGGATGGAGCCTGGGCCAAGAAGGGGAACAAGTCGTATTTCGGGTACA
>CAZLHA010000125.1:0-7321 GCA_964559155.1 uncultured Candidatus Bathyarchaeia archaeon
TGTCCATCGTTTTCTAGGTGCTGTATTACGTTAGTGGATGGGGAACTGGCTACTAGCATTACTAAATCCTTAATGGTCTTTAACTGGACAAACTTCATGTCTTTCCCTATGTAGTCTTGTATCCGAGTATTTAAACTATTTAAATAAATGACCATCAGGTTATCCCCTTATTTGTACTTACACAAAAGGATACAGTCGCTGGGGCTTATATAGTAAGTCGGTATAATGGTGCTTAATGACAGAATTAGTAATTCCTGAAGAGTTTTATGGTTTCAAACCGGGTACCGATAGAAAGCTTGTCCGTTGGGATAATGTTGTAGAGTACTTCTTGCTCCTTGATGAGGCATCTGATAGGATCAAAGTCGTTGAAGTAGGTAAATCCACGAATGGAAACCCCATGATTGTGGCTTATATTTCCTCACCGGAGAACATTATGAATCTGGATGAGATCAAGGAGGATTCTTGGAAGATAAGTCATCCTGAGGATCTTGATGTGGAAGAGGTTGAGAGGATCATTAATGAAGGCAAATCTGTTGTGGCTATGACTATGAGTATTCACGCCAGCGAAGTGGGAGGTACTCAAATGGTCAGTGATTTCGCATATAAATTATTGACTAGTGAGGAGTCGCTGGTAAAAAAGATCAGGAAGAACGTAGTGCTAGTATTATTCCCATGCGCTAATCCTGATGGACAGATTATGACCGTTGACTGGTACAGAGAGTATAAGGGAACCGAGTATGAGGGGGGTAGTATGCCCTGGCTTTACCATGAATATGTTGGTCATGATAATAACCGGGATGCATTGACGCTTACTCAGGTTGAGACCCAGATTATGAACCGAATTATTTTGAAGGAGTGGTTCCCCCAAGCGTATGTAGATCACCACCAGATGGGGTTCTATGGTTCAAGGTTTTTCATACCACCTAATAGTAATCCTTTGAATGAGGTAGCTGATCCACTGGTGTGGGTCGAGCAGAAGCATTATGGCGCACAGATGGCTATTAGGATGGAGTCACAGGGTATTGAAGGTGTTGAGCAGGCGGCTGTATTCCCCGCTGATTTTATGCCGGGTTTCAGCTTGGTCTGGCCCTGGTTAAATATTTGTGGTATGTTCACGGAGTCTGCTACCGTCAAGGTGGCTACTCCGGTTTATGTACATTATCACCAATTGCAACCTCATCCACGGGGTCGTCCAGAGTACCGGGCGTCAGTTAATTTCCCGCATCCTTGGAAAGGTGGATGGTGGCATCTAAGCGATATTCTTGAGGGTCAGACCGCTGCAGCTATGGCTACGTTGGAGGTTGCTGCAAATAATAGGGGTATGATTTTACGGAATATGTACAACAAGGCTATGAGATCTATAGAAAAAGGAAGGGGTGAAGCACCGTATGCGTTCATTATTCCCCCGGGGCAGAGTGATCCTAATACCACGTATAGATTCCTCCAGACACTAAGGGATATGACCGTGGAGATTCACATGGCTGAGAAGGAATTCAAGCTGGGTGATGTAGTCTACCCTGAGGGTAGCTATGTGATCTTTGCTGATCAGGTAGCGCGACCTTTCCTCTTGATGATGCTGAGCAGGACCTTCTACCGTGATAATATCTGGGTGAGAACCCCCGAAGGTAAGCCTATGATGAATTATGATTTTGCAACTCAGACGATGGCTGAGTTCAAGGGAGTGGATGTGGTGGAGGCGGATTTGGTTCCCAGTGGCGAGTTTAGTCTAGTTGAGCCTCGGCTACCCGAGGGAGGGGTGACGGGTGAATCTGATTATGGTTACCTGATTGACTGCAGAATCAATGACTGCTTCAAAGCAGTTAATAGGTTGCATAATCTGGGAGTTTCTGTTAAAAGGTTCACTGAGCCTTTTGGAGAGTATCCCGCCGGGATGTTCCATGTTATGGGTGAAGATAAGAAACTGGATAAAGTAGCTAAGGAGACAAATCTAGAGTTTATCTCACTATCTGGACCTGTGGACGTGGATTCTGTTGAAGTTAAGCCTTTGAGGGTGGCCATGTATCAGAGATACTGGGGTGGAAACATGGATGAGGGGTGGACTAGGTGGCTTTTAGAGCAGTTCGACTTTGAGTACACTTCTGTGGTGGATGAAGATATCAACGAAGGTTTAGATGACTTCGATGTCCTGATCTTACCCAGTGACGCAACTGCCTTGATAACCGGTGAGGACGTCGAGGAGTATTATGAGGAGAAATACAAAGGTGCCTTCACAGCACCGGTTCTCCCTGAGAAGTACAAATCGGGGATCGGTGAGGAGGGAGTAGAGAAGGTGAATGAGTTTGTCGAGAAGGGTGGAACAGTAATAGCTCTCTACGAGTCATGCGACTTCGCTATAGAGAAACTCAAAGTACCTGTGAAGAATACTCTGAAAGATGTGGATCCCGAAAAGTTTCATTGCCCTGGAAGCACTATCTGGGTGAATATCGATAACAAACATCCACTGGGCTATGGGATGCCGGAGAAAGGATTGATCCTCTTGAGGGGAAATCACGCATACGCGGTGAAGGGCACACATAACAACGATGATTACAAGGTAGTAATCTCATATCCCGAGGAGAATATGATGCAGAGCGGGTGGCTCATCGGTGAGGAGCACTTAGCACGTAAGGCTGCGTTGATTGAGGCCAATAAGATGGATGGAAAAGTAATAATGTACGGGTTCCAACCCCAGAACAGGGCGTTAACAGATGCCACGTTTAAGCTTTTCTTCAACGCCCTTGTGGGTTAACCCCATATTTCTCTTGTTTTTGCTTCACCGGTGACTATTATTTCTGCGAACATTTCTTGTTTAGCTTGACAGATAGGGCACCTGTAGGGTGCCTCTTCCCTGAATATTGTGTAGCCACATTGTTTGCAGTAGAGTAGTTTTCTATCAGTGCTTTGTGTGACTCTTTCACTAGTTTCTGGTTCTTCATGACGGAGGGAAGCCATCTGTTTTTCTTTCGGGCGCCTCTCAGGTATTGAACTTATAGCCGCGTCACCATTGTACACAGCGTCGTTAACATATAGTGAACAGTAACATTGACCATATTCCTCGACATCTGGATCGCGGTAGTAGCACGGGCAGATGATGTCCTTATCTTTCTCAAAGTCTCCGGTGGCCATCCTGCATGGGCAGCTGGGATAGCCATATCTTTCCTCGTTCTCCACCAAACCTTCCAGTAGATCCTGTAGCATAGTGGAGTCGGGACAAAGGTGCATCCTGTTTCGTGTGGCGTCGCGTTCCGCTCGTTTCCGCGCCTCTTCGACAGTACTCATAGGTCTAGTGCCTCTAAGATCTTGTCTTTTTTGAAGCCTTGGATTATGGTGTCGTCGTTGATTACGATTACGGGGAAGGCTACGGGTATGTCTTGTTCTTTGAGTTCTTTTATTGCATGTTTTTGATCTTCCTTACTACATGTGTCTAAGTCTATGAATTCGTATGCTATGTCTTTCTTTTTTAATAGTTCCTTGGTTTTTTTGCACCACCCACAGGTGCTCAGGGTGTATAAGAACACCTTGTTTTTCTTATTTGATCCTTCAACTTTGGATGTTTCCATTAATTTAAACTCCTTAACTGGTTTACGTTTTTGTGCTTTTTAAAGGTGCCATCAATTTTTATTTCTATATGTGAACTTTTTTCTGATATATATTACGGGGAAGAAGTATGAGGGTTATAGAGCTTACGAGTATCTTGAACCGGGGTTGATTACAAAGAGTTTGATTTAGTGAAGCATCCTAGGCTGGAGCCATACTATGTATCGTTGGGTAAGTGAGAGGAAGAGCGTTTTGAATCATTACTGGAGGAGTTAACTGTTGTGGAGCTTCATGAACATTCTGTTCTCTGGCAGGAAGACATGGAGGACGTTCCCGAGTTGCATCGACTACGATGACAGTTTACGGCTTATGAGGTTTTGAGTCGTACCGGGATGGATTGTGTATTTGATAATATGATGAATGGAATGGCATATGTCACGAGTTATTGTGGTTGGAAGTGGACGGGGGGAGTAAGATCGAGTGATCTCGCTCATCAAGATATGAGGATTCACTATAAATCTTTGGATGATATCATAGAGGGTAAGATTGCGCTAGTTTTTTTTCTTGAGTCTGCTTCAGCTATTGAGAATGAACTAGATCGTATAGATGTATTGTATGGTTTGGGGATCAGGGGCATGGAGATATGCTATAGTAAGTCTAACTTGTTGGGTGGTGGTATAGGGGAAACCATTACGGATTTCGGTTTTGACACGGTAAAACGGATGAATAAACTGGGATTGTTGATTGATCTAGGGCACACCAATGATCGTACAGTCGTAGAGGCCATTGAGGCTAGTGCTTACCCGGTTTATGATAGTCATAGTGGTCCGGCTGCTATTGATCAAGGTCACACTAAGGGAGATGAGGTGTTGCAGGCTTTAGCGGAGAATGGTGGGATCCTAGGTGTTGGAGGCGCGGGTAGGGGATTACGCACTGAGAAACATCCCGTAGGTTCTATTAATAGTTACATGGAGTGCGGGGAGTACTGTATTGATCTCATGGGTATTGATCATGTGGGTTGTGGTCCGGATACTCTGTACGGGGCACATCAAGAATTGTATAAGGTCTGGTTTTCCCGCAGGACGGGACGCTATAAACGTGAGAAAAATGGAGACGTGGAGCTTTACTCGGTACCTAGTGAGGGCGAGGATCCCGGGTATGTGAAGGGTCTTGAGAACCCGAATGAATATGTGAATGTGCTGATGTGGATGATTAAGAATGGGTATAGTGAGGATGAAATAGGTAAAGTTGTAGGGAGAAATGCTATGCGGCGCCTAGATACGGTGTGGGTCTAGTCACTCAACTTTTCTTGTGTATAAGATTTCATTGTGTACTAGTTTGTATGTGATTAATAGAAAATGGGAACAGGTTTTTCTTTTAATATAATACCACATCTGGCGAGTTAGAAGCCTAGTCCCATCTCGCTGCATTTTTTAAGTATTTTATGACGCTTGCCATTGTATTTACACCAGATGTTATCCAGCTTGCTGGCGTCTTCTCCCAAGTAGTCAATTAAACAGTGGAGTACCTCGTGGTTTATGGCCATCTCTACCTCTTCCTCGGTTACGATAGTACCGTCGTACTCTTCTGCATATTCGTAACCGCCGAAAAATATGTAATATTCTCCTTCGTCTGTGACTGATGCGCCGTTGTGGCCTATTATTACTACGACGTCTTGGTGGAACTCCATTTCTTTTCCTCTAGGGTTATAGGGCACTGAAATGGCGGTATTAAAATCAAATTAAAGAGATCACCAGATCGTAATTAGAATCATTACTCTACGAGATAGAATAATACTTTTCGGCTCTATGGTATAGTTACTAGTTTCTTTATGATGATACTTTTAGTTAAGTAATAATAAAATAATTTATTTTTTGGACTCAAATTCGATATCTTCTAAGGTCTTGGCTATTTTGAATATGGCGCACATCTTGTCAACCGGGAAATACCATTTACAACCCATCTCTCTACACTTATCATCTAACAAAGGACAGTAACTCATATCAGATCGAAACAATATCCCCAACAAATTACATTTAAACATTAACCCGAAAAAAGATGAGTTTCATCGCGTGTCTGCGAAGGCCTTATTATATTTCCAGTAGATGAGTTCTCGTATTGGTGATATATTGAACGCTTCAAAAACCCTCCTAGAGATGCTGAAAAACTATGACGTGGAACACGTATTCGGCTTACCAGGGGAAACAACACTCCCATGGTACAAGGAATGGCATGACTACCCCGAGATAAAACACATCATGGCCCGAGACGAACGCTCAGCAGCCTTCATGGCCGATGGATACGCCCGATTCAGCTATAAACCAGGAATATGCGAGGCCCCCAGCGTAGGTAGTACACATATACTACCCGGTGTGGCTGAAGCTTACAAGGGATCACTGCCAGTCATCTTCTTCACCTCAGATATACCTCTGCATCTTGAGACCCAGAACATGTTAACAGGCTTAGACCAGACCAGCATGTTTCAGGGAATAACCAAGGAGTCAATCACGGTCACTAACCCGGATCAGATTCCTCACACCATTAGACGCGCCTTCAGAGTCGCAACCACCGGTAAACCCGGGCCAGTGCATATCAGACTACCCTACGACGTGCTGGGCATGGATACAAGTGAACCCATGCTGTACACACAGAGCGACTTCAGAAAGTATCCGGGGCATAGATCAGTGGCGGAGACTGGAAAAATAATACAGGCGTTAAAACTGCTGGGTGAAGCGGAGAACCCGGTTATCGTCTGTGGGCAGGGAGCCCTTTACAGTCAGTCATGGGACGAGGTGGTTGCCTTAGCCGAGTTATTCGCGGCGCCGGTGGGCACCACCATAAACGGTAAAGGAGTTATGCCCGAGAAACACCCTCTCAGTATAGGGGTGATAGGTGCACGAGGCGGAACCAGTTTCAGCAACCGTGTGCTATGCGAAGCAGACCTAGTGTTCTTCATTGGCAGCAGTACTGATAGCGCGGGTACAGACAAATGGACTGTGCCCCCTCGGGATACGGGTGCCAAGATCATCCAGTTGGACATCAGTGAACATGAGGCTGGAAACAACTACCCTGTTGATGTGATACTCATAGGAGATGCTAAAGAAACACTGGAGTGGATGTTGGAGCTAGTAGAGGAAAACCCGAGGGAAATAATGAAGCTACCAAGGATCCAGAAACTGGTTGAAGAGAAAAAGAGACATAATGAATACGTGGCGTCTATGGCTGAGAGCACCGAGACCCCTATCCACCCGGTACGTTTTATTAAGGAGTTGGAAAAAGCGTTACCAAGAAAAAGGTGCCTAGTTATGGATGTTGGAACGAGCGCCATCTACACTTCCACATTCTACAAGGTACCTGAATCGGGGAGAACCATGGCGTATAACTTCGCAATGGGTAGTCTTGGTTACGCCATACCCACCTCTATTGGTGCGAGTATGGCAAGACCCGATAACTGCATAACAGGCTTAGTGGGTGATGGGAGCTTCGGATTAGCAGCGGCAGAACTGGAGACCATAGCCCGACTGGGGAAAAACAATAACATCATAGTGGTTAACAATGGTTCATTCGGCTGGATCCGGGCAGAGTTGCGTCTCAGCTACGGACAGGAATACGTAGATTTCTCCACCAATTTCCAGGATGTAAATTACATCAAGATTGCTGAGGGATTCGGATTAGAGGCTAACCGGATCACCAAGCCAGAGGAACTAACCAGCTTGGAAACCCTGTTCAAGAGCGATGAACCCAGCTTCACGGAGCTAGTGCTCCAGCCCGAGGACCAGCTAGT
>CAZLHA010000126.1:0-7261 GCA_964559155.1 uncultured Candidatus Bathyarchaeia archaeon
CCTCTATCTGTAATTCTCATTGGAACCTCGCCCTCGGGTAGACTTGGGCTAGCGGTCAATTTTGCAATACGCATATTATTTCTTCCTTTTCTAAGGAATATTCTATTATGACTCATGTGCCCTATAATATGTCCGCCCACAGGTGAAACCGCTTTACTGAAGAACGCGTCTGGGCTTGCCATAACTTGATTCGTGATTACAGCAGCGGTATTGAACGCCCTAGATAATCTCATGAGTTTATGAAGGTGCTTGTTTAAATGCTGCTGTCTACTCGCCAGCATCTCTCTCCCAATATACTCACTTCTAAAATGACCCATAACACTGTCGATAATAATGAGTTTTATATTATTTTCTTTGATTACCTCGTCCGCGTTATCAAGAAGCACTGTTTGATGATTGCTAGTATAAGCTTCAGCATATACTATGCCTTTCAAAACTTCTCTGGGTTTTATACCGAATCTCGGAGATATCTGCTGAACTCTTTCTGGCCTGAAGGTAGCCTCAGTGTCAATATATAGAACATTCCCGTTTAAGCCTCCTTGAGCTTCTCCAAGTTGAACCGTTACACACAGTTGATGACATAACTGACTCTTACCACTACCAAACTCGCCGTAGAACTCTGTTAAACTCTGGGTCTCTATACCTCCTTTAAGGAGAGTATCAAGACTACTACATCCAGTTGTTAGCTTAGTAATATTCTTTCTAAGCTCCACGAGTTCATCACCTCGTACAAAGGTTATTGCACGGGATTGACGCGCTGCATCAATTACATTTTCAGCTACTTTTTCACCTAAGCCAGCTGATACAAGTTCTTCGACGGTAGCGGTACTGAGAGATTCTATTGTTTTAAACCCTATTTCTTTTAGTTTATTTACTGTGGCTGGGCCTATATCTGGAATTTCCTCTATCGTTTGGTAGGATATATTTTGTTTCTGGGGGTTCTCAGACATGGCCACACCTTCAAGTATCTATATGTGATATAATGTTCCTGTGGTTAAATTATATGGTTATTCTTCCTCAGGTTCAAGCTCCAATATTAATGAGCCTTCATAATCACATTCTTCACATTGGTAAACTTGGGGCAGTATACCATAATTTTCCTTCAGTTTTATTTTTGGGCTTTGACAATTTGGACAAAACACAGGTCGCGGAGTAGAGTACTTGGACTGTTTTAATATATCTATAATCTTGTCCAGTCTCGGCACGCTTACTGAACCTCAATGTTCTCTTTCGGGAATCCAAGTTTAACCAAGGTATCATGTACTGTATCCCTATGGTCACCCATTAAGAGAACCTGTTCATTTTTTGCTGTACCACCACAAGCGCACTTGTTTTTCAACTGGGTAGCCAAGTTGCCTAGATCCAGTTCCTTGGGATCAATTCCGTCTATTACGGTCCATTTCTTTCCCCATTTCCGAGTCTCTAAGCGAATCCTAATCCGCTGCTCCTCCTTGCTCATTTCCTCACAAACACAGAGGTCTTTTGGAAGGCCACATACGGGACAAATCTCTGCCATTATCAACATTGTAACAAGATGCCTAGTGTAAAAACTTTTGCACTAGAAACAGTTTTTCAATTAATTTTACAGGAATCATAGGAGTTAAGAGGTGTGTTATTTAGATATCCGTTGTTATGTATAGTTCTGCAGTAAGCTAAATGCTTGAAGCGCCTGACTACTATCTAGTATTATTACTGTATTAGTGCTACAGCTGATGAATTCAACGATGTTTATGTTGCGACTGGCTAGTAACTGTGTTATGAGGGCTACGAATCCAGGGGTTTCTTCCACTACTGGTGGGCTGAGCAGGATTAACGCTACAAGGTTTTTCTGGAACTGAGTCTCCTCGGAGAGTTCTTTTTTCATCGTTGTTTGATCTACTATGTAGACATACTGGTCAGTTAAATGGGCGGTTACGATATGGGGTATATCAAGCCGTATCGGAGAGATTACGACCCCGATTTTGTCTTGAAGTCTCACTTTTGATTCCTTTAGGATGGACTGAACAGCCTCCTCTCTAAGTGAGCGGTCAACACTGATCTCGTCTGCTATACGGATTACAGCCGCTTTTACAGCCTCTATGCTTCCTTCCCCTATTTCGTTTCGGAGAAGTCGGGCTAGAGCACTATAGTTAACTATTTTTAGGTTTAATGCATCCATCAGACTTGGTCGCATCTGGAGTGTGTCTCTTACTTGTTGAGCTATGCTGGGTGTTCTATCTGTGGGTTCCATTGTATTATTTGTTACATATATGTCACAAGATATAAATTATTGCCTCATGTTGTAAGAGTTCATCGTAAATAGAGGCAAATGTAATGACAAAAGACAAAGTTGTTCTAGCTTATAGCGGAGGATTAGATACATCCATGATGGTGAAATGGCTCCAATTAGAGTACAATATGGATGTGATAACATGCAATCTAGATGTAGGACAAGAAAAAGAGACAAAAGGAATAGAGAAAAAGGCCTGGGATCTAGGGGCAATCAACCACTACGGCTTTGATGCAAAAGAAGAATTCGCTAAAGGATATATTTTCCCAGCAATAAAAGCCAATGCACTCTACATGGGAACATACCCAGTTAGCAGTAGCATCAGTAGACCCTTAATCGCAAAGAAACTGGTTGAAGTAGCCGAGATGGAGGACGCCCAGGCAGTTGCCCATGGATGCACGGGAAAGGGAAATGATCAGGTAAGATTTGATATCACAATTAAGGCGTTAAACCCAAAACTCAAGGTCATCGCGCCAGTCAGGGAGTGGAAGTTTGATCGCGCTGGACAGATCGAGTGGGCAAAAGAACATAATATACCTGTTCCAGTAACCGCTGATAGCCCATACAGCATTGATGAAAACCTATGGGGAAGAAGTATTGAAGGCGGTATTCTAGAGCACCCGGATACCCCTGTTCCCAATGATGTATGGGACTGGACTGCAGATATAATAAACACACCCGATGAACCTGAATTTATCAAGATAGGTTTCTATCAAGGAGTCCCAGTAAGCCTTGATGACATCGAGTATAAACCCCATGAACTCATTAAGAAGGTAAGAGATATCGCAGGAAAACATGGAGTAGGAAGGATCGAACATATGGAAGACCGCGTCGTGGGATTAAAGACACGTGAGACCTATGAGGTGCCTGCATCAGAGACATTGATCAATGCGCACATGGATCTTGAAAAGATGGTCCTTACAAGACACCAAAAATTACTCAAATACGAGATCGATCACAAGTGGGCTACAGCGGTATATCAAGGATTATGGGTTGATCCATACAAAGAGGATCTAGACGCCTACATCAACAACACACAGAAGAACGTAACCGGCGTAGTAACCATGAAGCTGCACAAAGGAACAGCCAAACCAGTTTCACGTGAAAGCCCATTCAGCCTGTATGACTACAACCTAGCAAGCTTTGATATCAACACCCATTATGATCAGGGAGATGCCCTTGGCTTCATCAATCTCTGGGGCCTCCCCAGCGTCACCGCTTGGAACCTCAAGCGGAAAGTGGCAGAAGAAGGCATCAAGGAAATGGGTAAGAAAGTCGTACCAGTTCCCACTGGTGACGACTAGTTTTACAGATCTTATACTTTATTTTTATTAACCTAGGATATATTTTCTATCCATACGAGGTAGCCCAAACATTGTCACGTGAAGAATCATTAATTGAAGTACTTGAGAGAGCTTTACCTTTACCACCCAAGATAATTTTAGCATATAATACACTTGAACGTGATTTTACTAGTGGAGACCTATATCGAGCATGTGACATTAGTAGAAGTAGCGCCAAGTTTTATGTTAATAAAATGGTAGATTTGAGGCTTATCACCAAAGTTCCTCATAAACGTATGTACCAGAAATTCCCTAACTCTAGAAAGTTCAGTGACTGGTATAAAGATCTCATAAAGTTAGCTATTGAGCCTCTTGAAAACGGGGATCTAGAGCTCCCAGAGGAGGAATATGAGGAATGAGCCTTAGAGATCTTGCTCACCCAAAAAAGAATAACAAACCCAAGAAAAAATACACAAGGAAATTAACGGCGAAACAAGTCCGGGCTATGAAGAAACGGGGATATGATGCTGAGCGTGAACTCGTGCATATGTTCAGAGATGAGGGCTATGACGCCATACGTGTTCCTGTTAGCGCGCCTAGTAGAGAGCCTCTTCCAGATGTATTTGCTATAAAAGATGACGCCATAATCTCAATCGAGGTAAAGTCACAGGAACGTTATGCCTATTATAAGAAAGATCAAGTGCAGAAACTATTCGAGTTCCTTGAGATGCATAAGATCTACCCTCGTAGATATGCAATTTTAGCTGGCAAGTTCAAGTATAAGGGCTGGTGGTTTGATATCGCGGATAAACTAGGTGACTATATGATTAAAATCGACCAAGGAATGACCTGGAACGAGTTATTAGCCAAAATCACCTAGGTTATTAGGTAAATCGTTTAAATAGAGTCCCTTCAAAGCTTTTACTAGAATTATTCCAGTGATGCTATGATCGAAAAACTTGATTATTCAAAGGCGAGAAAAACTTGCCCAGAGGATTTTATAACCTGTGAAGCAACCAGCGAACTAGCGCCATTAACAGAGATTATTGGCCAAGAACGCGCTGTAAAGGCTCTCCAATTTGGATTAGATATCCAGGAAGAAGGTTTTAACGTATATGTTGCGGGTCTACCCGGAACAGGTAAGAAGACAGCGATAACGACCTTCCTTGAGCAAAAGGCAAAAGAGGTAGAGGTACCGCCGGACTGGTGTTATGTTTATAATTTTGAGGATAACCAGAAACCTAACGCCCTAAAACTCCCACCAGGTAAGGGCTCAGACTTCGTTAAGGATATGGAAAAATTCGTTGGAAACATGAAGAACGCCATAGTCACTGCTTTTGAAAGCGAGGATTACGCTAATCGAAGGGAAGAGACTCTTAAAGAATATGAGGAAAAAAAGCAAGAGTTAATGCGTGAGCTTAATGAGAAAGCTCAGGAAGCTGGTTTCGTTATTCAGCGTAGCCAGATTGGGATGGTAATAGTCCCTGTGATAAATGGACAAGTGATAAATGAACAGCAATTCAGTATGCTACCTCAAAACGTTAGAGAGGACATACAGGAACGGCGACGAGAACTCCAAGATGAGATGAGATCAGCGTTAAGAGAGTTCAGGGATATTGATAGAGAAGCAGAGTCCGCGGTAGAGAAATTTAACCGAGAAGTAGCTAATTTTGCACTTGATCCTCTTCTTGAGAGATTAAAAGAAAAATACGGAGAGATAAAGGAATGCCTAGAGTATCTTGATTCGGTTAGGGAAGATGTTCTGGAGAATCTGAATGACATTGTAGGGGCACAACAGGAGCCAGATAATCCTCTTGCACAGATGATGTCAAGAAATAGACCTGATCCAACTGATAGATATCAGGTTAATCTCATTGTTGATAATAGTAAGTTAGAAGGAGCCCCAGTAGTAATGGAGATGAACCCGGGTCATGACAGACTCTTTGGGGCAGTAGAGAAAGAGGCAAGATTTGGGGCACTTGTAACAAACTACACCATGATTCGTGGTGGTAGTGCCCATGATGCTAATGGTGGGTTTTTAATTATACCCATCGAGGAACTGGCTAAGAACCCTGGTAGCTATGACACTCTTAAAAGAACAATATTAAACAAGGAACTTGAGATCGAGGAACTGGCTGCAAGGCTGGGTTATATTAGTACAAGGAGCCTTAACCCAGAGCCTATTCCATTCACTGCTAAAGTGATCCTAGTAGGAGAACCACGTTTCTATAATATGTTATATCAATTAGACTCCGAGTTCAAGAAGGTGTTCAAAGTCAAGGCCGAGTTTGATAGCACAATGGATCGGACCCCGGAGAATGTTCAAGAGTACGCTAAATTCATGTGTACTCTTAGTAACAAGGAAGAGTTAAAGCATCTTGATAGCACTGGAATCGCTGAGATTGTGGAATATAGCAGTCGTCTGGCATCAGATCAAGAAAAACTATCAACACAGTTCGCAGATGTCAGTGACATCATCCGTGAATCCAACTATTATGCAAAACAGGATGATAGCGAGTACATTACAGGAGATCATGTGAAACAGGCAATCGAAGCTAAGGTCTATAGGAGTAACTTGATCGAGGAAAAGATAAGCGAGATGATTGAACGAGGTAGTATCCTTGTCGATACTGATGGCGAAATAGTAGGCCAAGTAAATGGACTCGCGGTAATGGGGTTAGGGGACTATATGTTCGGTAAACCCACAAGAATCACAGCCAGCATCGGACTTGGAAAAAAAGGAATCATAGATATCGAGAAACAGGCTGAAATGGGTGGACCAACCCATACCAAGGGCGTCCATATTTTAACCGGTTTCCTGACAAACAGATACGCCAAGAGACATCCATTAAGTCTTACAGCTAGGCTTACCTTTGAGCAAAGCTATAGCGGAATAGATGGAGATAGCGCTAGCAGTACAGAGACATATGCATTGATGAGTGCCTTAAGCGAGGTGCCCATTAAGCAGGGATTCGCAGTAACTGGCTCTGTTAACCAGAAAGGCGAGGTTCAGGCAATTGGCGGAGTTAACCAGAAAATAGAAGGCTTCTATGATCTCTGCAAGTTTAGAGGCCTCACTGGCGATCAGGGTGTAGTAATTCCTGAGAGTAATGTTAAGAACCTCATGTTACGAGATGACGTTGTTAAGGTTATCGAAGAGGAAAAATTCCACATCTACCCGGTTAAGAACATTGATGAGGGTATAGAGGTCCTGACAGGCGTTCCAGCCGGTGAGCCCGATGAAAAAGGAGAATTTCCGGAGGATACCATAAATTATATGGTCCAAGAGAGATTGGATGAGATGGCTGAACGTCTCTCCAAATCTAAAACTGAAGAAGAGGAGTAAATCACACCCTTTTTTATTCACCTAGTAGCTTATTTTGGGGAACAGTAAATGTCTGAGGAGATCTATGACGTAATAATCGTGGGGGCAGGACCCGCAGGATTAACAGCGGGACTCTACACCTCAAGGCACAATAACAAAACCTTGATTCTGGAAGGAAACCAAATAGGGGGAAAAGCCTTGGAAGCTCACTGGGTAGAGAATTACCCCGGCTTCCCAGAGGGTATTAGTGGACCTGATTTGATGGCTTTAATGGAGAAACAGGCAAGAGATTTCGGAGTCGAGTTCAAGAAAGAGACGGTTATCGGTATTAGTGATCTAGGGGAATTGAAGATGCTCAGCACCCGTTCCGGGGGATTCTACCAG
>CAZLHA010000127.1:0-7236 GCA_964559155.1 uncultured Candidatus Bathyarchaeia archaeon
AATCACCTGAGTGCGGTTCTTTTTTGAATATGAGCCACATAATATACAGTCAATCTTCACCAAACTACCCAAATACCAAAACCCCCAATCATACTGTATGCAGTCTTACAAGGTTCCTGCTTGGGAGTTTTATGAGTGGATCCCGGAGACATTGCGTTTTCCAGATGGATGGACTATACATGAACAGAAGATGAATGGTCACAGTGCAGGGAAGTTAACCATGGATAAAGTGAAAGAATCATTTCTTCATCCAGTTGGTACAGAGCCACTCGACGAGCTAGCAGAAGGCAGAAAAAAAATGCTGTATCTTATTCGATGATATGACTCGACCCACTCGTCAGAGCCAGATGTTACCAGCAGTATTGGAGATACTGCATGAAGCTGGGTTAGAGAGGGATCAAATTATCTTCATTATGGCTACAGGCGCCCATCATAGCAGGCTATTATTTGATTTTCAGAAGAAACTAGGAGAGGAGATACCAGAAAAATACCACGTATACAATCATAACTGCTACGAGAACCTAGAAGACCTTGGGAAGACAAGCTACGGAACACCGGTTCACATCAATAAGGAGGTGATGAGCTGCGACCTCAAAATCACCTTAGGCGCCATGATGCCTCACTTTGGCTACGGGTTTGGTGGGGGTAGCAAGATGCTCTTACCGGGCGTAGCTGGAATTGATAGCATAACTCATAATCATCGAATCATGAAGGGCACTGGACCCGGAAAGGTAGCCGAGAACATCAGGCGGCTTGACTCTGAGGAGGCTGCACGTATGGCTGGGGTTGATTTCGTTATCAACGCCTTCATGAATGGTGACTGTGACGTCTCAGGCGTCATCTGTGGGGATGTAGTAGAGGCCCATAGAAAAGGCGTAGAATACGCTAGAAAACATTACTCGACCAAGCTTGTGAGAGACGCTGATATCGTTATCGGCAATGGTTACCCCATGGCAAACGAGGGATACAAGGCATATCATATACTGCGTGATAGTATCAGAGAAGGTGGAGACATGGTCTTCCTACTCTACACTCCGGAGGGTTGTAGAGTCCACCACTATAATGGACGCTTCGGAACAGATTTTGGAGGGAGAGGCTGGAGCAAAACCACCTACATCAAGAAGCCGTGGAGGATGGACCGCGTAATCTGTGTCTCGCCTGAGATAGCTATCACTGATGAGTACTATTATGGTGAGGGAAGCCGGTGGGTTAAAACGTGGGGAAAAGCCCGGGAGATGCTTGAATTAAAACATGGTATGGATGCAACTGTTGCGCTGTACCCGACGGCTGCTATGCAGATCAGTGAGGAAAATGCCTCAAGCACTTAACTCTGCTAGAATTTAAGTACCTTATTTATCCTATTTTTTCCTTGGTGTATTTATGGTAAAGATTCTGGAAAAAGTTTACAGTATTGATCACAGTGAAGCCAAGGACCATAGCATGGAGTCATGGATACTTGAATGCAGTGAGGGTACCGTACTCATTGACGGAGGTATGACACCGGCGCATGTTGAGGAGCTAGGAGAAGAGCTTGAGTCCATCGACAAGACGTGGAGCGATATTAAACTAATTCTCATAACCCACAAGCACGGGGATCACATCAACAACCTACCACAACTAGTCAAACTTACGGGGGCCTCGGTGAAAGCACATAAGCTTGAGGCGCCGCTCATTAAAGATGCTGTAGGTGTAGACGTAGAGGGACTAGAGAACCATACGGCGGTTCCATACTGTGGGGGGATCGAGATAATCCACGTACCTGGACACAGTGAGGGAAACAGTAGCTATTACCTCAAAAAGCATAAGGCAATAATCGCGGGGGACACCATCTTTGGTGACGAGGATGGTAATCTGATGCCTCCACCGGAGCGGTACTGCTTAGACGTTGAGCAGGCTACAGCTGAGATGAGAAGGCTGCTTGACTATGCCTTTGATTTCTTAATCTATACTCATGGAAAAGACATCATGAAAGATGCAAAGAGACAAGTAAAAAGTCTCGTAGAGAAAACCTCCTAATCCACTTTTTTCGAAGATAATAACTAACCCCGCTCCATATCCCTTGGGCATGAGGCCAAGCTGGTGGAACAACAACTACACGGTATTAATGATCACATGGATGGGATGGGTAAGCATCTACCTAGCCCGCAGCGTACTACCCCCAGTACTACCCGTACTAACAACAGAGCTAGGATTGACACACACCCAGTCAGGGCTACTAGAGACCGCCTACCTCATTGGCTACATCATAAGCAAACTACCAGCAGGAGCCCTAAGCAAGAAATATGGAGCACGAAGAGTCCTCGCCTCAAGCATGATCGGATACGGCACCGCAACATTCCTAATCGCGTATGCTCAAGGATTCCTCCACCTCTTCACCCTCAGATTCCTAGTCGGCCTATTCCAGGGCGTCCACCTACCAGTAGCTAATGCACTACTATCAGACCGATTCGGGGATAAACAAAACCGCGCCATTGGATTCAACGAATCCGGCGCCAACGTGGGAAACACCCTGGCCTTCCCAGTAGCAGTCTCAATACTATCCCTCTGGGGCTGGAGAACCGCTTTCATGGCCTTATCCCTACCAGCCTTCCTGCTCTCCATCGTGACCCTCACGCTAATGCGTGAAGAATCATCAATAAAGAAAAAGGCCTATCAAGAGCATGGTAATCTAAGTGACTACATGTGGGTAATTATCCCTTACGCACTATCTCACGCCACCTATAACTTGGTGTTAAGAACCACTTTCACCTTTACACCCACATTCCTAGTAGAATTCAAAGGCATGACCGTAGCTACCGCAGGCCTCATATCCATGATACTACCAGCAGCAGGAATACTCGCCAAACTCAGTAGCGGCTTAATCGTCGAGAAAACAGGTGCAAAGTATGCCATAAGCGGCGCATCAGCATTGAGTGCAGTCTTCCTCTATACCCTCATTCTGTTCCCCGGGGAGAATGTTCTAATCGTTAACCTGCTACTACTAGGTCTAACCTTGTATAGTTTCTCACCCATCATTTACTCCTCAACCACAAGCAGTCTACCATCTGGCTTGAAGGCCACGGGACTGGGCATAGTTACTATGTTTGGGAACATTATTGGAGCCGTTTCCACCTCCATAGTAGGCGCATTAATCGATGCCTATGGATTCAAGTACGCTTTTCTAGTCATATCCTTAATCACAATTCTCTCTAGCGGATTATTCTTCACCGTAATGGGAAGAAATAAAACAGAGTAAACAGGTCTTGACTATATGTCCTTTAAGAATTACGCCAGATATGTAGCCGTCATACTAGCCATAATAACCATTGCTGGAGCATACATAGCAGTCAACAAAGACCAACAGGAAGTAGTCATTTACACCTCTGTAGACCAAATATTTTCAGAACCTATCCTAGATAAATTCCAGGAAGAAACTGGGATAAACGTAAAAGCAGTCTACGACGTCGAAGCAGCAAAAACCACCGGACTTGTAAATCGATTAATGGCCGAGAAAAATAATCCGCAGTGTGACGTATGGTGGAACGGCGAGATAGCTCAGACCATACTACTCAAAGAAGAAGACGTTCTCACCCCTTATGTATCACCGGAAGCTTCCGGAATCCCAGACTCCTACATAGATCCCGATGACTACTGGACAGGATTCGGGGGAAGAGCCAGGGTATGTCTGGTGAACACTGAACTCATGGACCCTGAGGATTATCCCTCCTCAATCTATGATCTACTAGATGAGAAATACCCAGCTGACCAGATCGCCATAGCGTACCCAATATTTGGCACCACAGCAACACATGTCGCAGCCCTCTACGTTACCCTAGGATCAGAAGAAGCAGTAGAATACTTCACAGCACTAAGCGAACGCGATATCCGGGTAGTTGACGGAAACGGCGTAGTAAGAGATCTGGTTGCAGATGGTAACATAATGTTTGGATTGACCGACACAGATGATAGCATCGGAGCCATCGAGCGCGGAGCACCCGTAGAGATGGTCTTCCTAGACCAAGGCGAAGACCAGATGGGAACATTACTGATTCCCAACACAGTAGCCAAAGTAAAAGAGGGCCCCAATAGCGTGGAAGCCGAGATGCTCATAGACTACCTCTTAAGCGAGGAGACTGTCAGCGAGCTAGTAGAGAGGGGATGGTTCCAACTATCGTTACGTGATTTTGACATAGATCAGGATTACTTCGATGCTCAGAGTGTCAAGGGAATGGACGTAAACTATGTCGAGATCTATGAATACATAGAGCAAGCTAAAAGTGACATGGCAGAGATATTTGTCCGATAACATGATAACGGGGAAAAAACATTCTACAACACCCCTCCCTCAGATACTACTATTGTTTTTACTATTCACGCCCCTTATTTACCTACTGGGAGACTCCATAACACAACTAGCAAACGAACCAGAATTATTACGACTAGCTTTTCCCACTGAGCGTAGATTCAGGTTACTATTAAATTCATTAAAACTAGCAACAACCGTCTCAGTAACCGTTACAGTGATTGGTGTTCTGGCTGGGAGCAAACTAGTTTATGAGCAGACCCCAGCCTGGAAAAGCATCAAATGGATCTTCTTATTGACAGCCCCAGTTCCCCCATATATCCATGCTCTTGTATGGTCTGGGATGGTATCAAACATCAACCAGTTGCTAAAACCCATCGGATTGAGTTTATCAGGCTTCGGTTTCTCCATGAGTTACCTTGTGGATACCATGGCGTATCTCCCCCTCGGCGTGGGGCTAGCAATGGTAGGATACATGCTCGTGGAGACCCCCGCAGTGGAAGCTGCTCGACTATACAAGAAGGACTTAACCGTATTCATCGAAGTAGTTCTCCCCCTTGCCTCACCCATGATACTGGCTGCCATGGGGTTTGTATTCATCCAGGCCATAACTGATTACAGTATACCCACCCTTTACAGTTACAGTGTATACAGTCTGGAGATCTTCAGCGAGTTCAGCGCCAGTAATAACCCAGTACACAGTATATGGTTAAGTTCACCCATATTTCTAATCACATTCACTGTACTCGTGGCCAGTCTACGCGGATTAAGAAACACCGTCCAGAGCAGTAGCATAAGCAGATCAGAAAGCCTTCAAGACTGGAGTCTACCCGGTTGGGCTTCAACGGTCCAAACCCTAGCTGTAATGGTAACTCTTGTTCAAGTCATCTTTCTAATCGGTGGATTAGTCATAGAGACAGGCTCGATTACAAGCCTGTACTACGCTGTGGAGGCAGCAACTGATGATCTATATACCTCCTCCATTATCGGATTATCAGGAGCATTACTGGGAGGAGGCCTAGGTTACATTTTATCAGAGCAATTAGGTAAAAGTGGATACTGGTGGATACTGATATCCCTCCCCCTAGCTCTCCCCTCAGCAATAGTTGGAATAGGGTTGATAGACATCTATAGCACGTGGGCTCCATGGCTATACGGTACCATGGCCATGCCTATCATAGCGGTGACAACTCGCTTCGTACCTCTAGCGACAATAATTGTTTACATGCAGAGAAAACGAGTTGATCCTTTACTCTTTGAGGCAGCTGAACTATTCAAGAAAAAAAGACTACAAGACCTCTGGCAAGTAAAAATACCCCTGCAGAAATATGGTCTAGCTGCGGGAGTAGCTACTTTAGCCGCATTCAGTATTGGTGAACTTGGAAGCACCCTACTAGTGGTTCCACCGGGGAGCGAGACCCTGACAATCAGAATATTCAATTATCTTCACTACGGGGGATCAGAAGAAGTAGCTGGACTCTGCCTGCTTGTCGTGGCTTTGATGATGTGTATGTCGGGGATAGCGTTCAAGACTTATAGTGGAGGAACAAACGAATGATAAAGGTTGAAACAATATCAAAAAACTATGGTCGCGTTCAAGCAATCAAGGGTGTATCCCTAATTATACCACGTGGGAAAACCTCAGGCATACAAGGTCCAAGCGGCTCAGGGAAGACCACGTTGCTCAGAGTAGTAGCAGGCTTTGAGCAACCCACCTCTGGAAAAATATACATCGATAACAAATTAGCATCTTCCCCTGATTATAACTTAGAGCCCCATCTACGAGACATTAGCGCCGTTTTCCAGACACCCGCCCTATGGCCAAATATGACAGTAGCAGAGAACATTGAATACGTAAATCCCCAAGGCCAAGTAACTGAACTAATTGATAGGGTGGGATTAACTGGATTAGCCAATAGATATCCTAACGAGTTATCAGGCGGCGAGGCACGTAGAGTAAGTATCATCAGAGCCCTAGTGTCGGAGAAAAAGTATCTACTACTAGATGAACCTCTTGTTAACCTGAATCCTGAGTTAAAGAAAATTCTCCATGATGTGATAATCGAGGAGGCGAGACGAAGGAGCTTAGGTGTACTCTATATAAGTCACGATACCTCTGAGCTGGAACACGCCAACCAGAAATATTTGATGAGTGAGGGAAAAATTGCGGAAGAATAACCTAACACCAGTCATCGTACTTGCATTTGTCGCCGTAATACTGCTCATTATGGGATACATGGGAAGACAATCTCCCCAAGAGACTGAACCTTCTAAGTATACTATACTGGATCCACCAAGCGATGTCACATGCATGGTGGAACAGGATGATGTACTCTGGGTAGGAGGAAAAGAAGGAGTGGTCAAGATAGATATCGAGACCAAGAGTGTACAGGATATACAATGCGATGAACGCATGACTTATACACGGCATATGCTAATCTATAATGAAACCCTGTGGATAGGCCACGACCGGGGGTTAACCTGGTACAATAATTCTGGATGTGAAACCCTGACTGAGGAGGATGGGATGATAGATGATAGGGTGAACTACTTAATGGAAGCAAGTGACGGTGCTCTCTGGGCTGGCACTTGGCATGGCGCCTATTATTACCAAGAAGGTGCGTGGGAGAGTATTACAGTTGATGATGGTTTAATGGATAATTATGTCAACGTTATGATCGAGGACAATTATGGTGGAATCTGGTTTGGCAGTAACACTGCTCCAGAAGGAGGTATCAGCATATATCATGATGGAAAGTGGCAATACTTCAATACAGAAAATGGACTAGTTCACAATAATATAGTTCAGTTCTACGAAGACACCGATGGCTCGATATGGGCGTCCACAGGTTTACTGGATATCGGCGCCGCCATCAAATTTCAGTACCTAGATGGAGAGTGGAAACTTACCGAAATATTGAATGACACCCATGGATTACCCAAGGGAAAAATAC
>CAZLHA010000128.1:0-7172 GCA_964559155.1 uncultured Candidatus Bathyarchaeia archaeon
AGGAGATGACGATGGGTCAGGGCTCCAAGACATGTCCTTCAGGAATGAAAACGGTGATTGGAGTACTCCCGAATCATTCACTTCAACAAAGAATTGGCAACTATCAGAGGGCATCGGAGAGAAGACCGTCTACATAAGACTTCGAGACAATCTAGGCACTGAGAGCATTTATAGTGATATCATACAATTAGGGGAAGAACCACCCGTCTTTACATTACAGTTGGACGATGGCTGGAACCTGGTGTCCTTCCCAGTAAACTTGGATAATCCATCTATCAACGATGTAATGACCGGAATACCTTCATATATAGTTAAATCTTGGTCTGGGACAGAGTACATAACTCCACTAGAGTTTGACTCAGGGAAAGCGTACTGGATAAAGGTAGAGAGTGAGACTAGTATTGATTTATATGGGTCAGAGGTAGACACAGTCAACCTAGAACTGGAACTTGGATACAACCTAGTGGGAGGCCCAATAACTAGTGTTGAAGCATCATCCGTATTATCTGGTTATTATGTGGTAGCCTCTTGGAGTCAAGGCGGTTACTTATCGTCTAGCCATTTTGAACCAGGTGTAGGGTACTTGGTGCTTGTCACTTCTTCAACACCAGTTACCTTACCCTAATTCTTCGAATAAAATATAGGTCACCTATACATATTTGACGCGAATGCCTCTTTCTAATAACCACCATACTAGAGATCGGGATAATAGCCCAGATGCTCTATATTACACATCTATTGTATACTCAATATAGACGCAAAGGGGAAAGAACAGACCGGTTACTATTGGGTGGGTCCATTATAGCTATCTTGCTATATCCCGTCCTATTAGTCCCTTTCTTAGCAGAGACTAATCTAAGCAAATCCCAGTTGGAGCTATACAACGCTGGATACTACCTGATTGGCTTTATAATAATGAGTTGATGATTTTCCGTTTCAGAAGAATAGAAGGAAGAGAAAAGATCCTATCAAACATCATAGATAAACAGAAAAACTAGTTAATAGATCTACGTGAAGAGTCCCGGATACAGGAAATAGAACACTTTGAGAATATGTTAGAAGCAGCCGAACAGATGTCAACAGTGATCCGCTACGATCTCCAAGAACCCTTCAAAGTTATAGATGATGGGGTACTAAAAATTCATCTATACCCTGAAGATAAAGATAACTTAGCCAAGATAGACCGCGCAGTATCAAAACTAGGTGTAGCAATAAATATCGACTCAGATAAGATCTCACAGGTCCTGCATCACATAGTCAGTAACGCAGTCGATTCCATTAAAAATACTGGAAAAATACGTGTAAAGATAGAAACTAGTCAAGAATCAGTTCAGATATATGTGTGGAATAACGGAGAAATTATCAAAGACGAGGAGAAAGAAAACATTTTTCTCACCATTTTACATAACTAAACCCGATGGGATGGGTTTAGGGTTAGTTTGCGCCAAGGATATAATTGAGGCGCATAGAGGAGAAATTTCCTTTGAATCTGGAGAAAATGGAACCATCTTCAAAATAGTGCTTCCACGTAGCTAGAATGATTGGACAATTTACAGATTAAATATATTTATCTTAGGTTTAAGTAATAACGTAATATTATTGTATTTCTGATTATTTTTATTGTATGTAATATAAGACATGAACTTTATAGCCTTATACCTTATTAGAAGTCTAAAAACGTGATATCGAGTTAGAATAACTAGCGGGATAAAGAGAAATTTGAGAATACAACTGGATGTGTGGGGAGGTCGCTTATTAGTAGCCTCTATACTGGTGGTGCTTTGGGGTACCCTGTTCAAAGACCTATTAATTATTACATTTGGGTTATGTGGATTACTTCTGTTAGGGTATAGATATTGGAAACTAAGAATTAGCTTACTGGAGCTTCCTGAACAGATAGTACTGGATCCTACTAGTTTGAATGATTCTTTCACTGCTGGAGATTATATTAGAACAGACATCAAAATAAATTACAGTGGAGATGGGGCTCCCAGATTAAGATCTGAATATGGTTCTTTTGAACCCTCATTAGTGAGGCCGGGAGAGCAGGCACATGTATTTAGGTTTAAACCTGAGTTGGCGGCAAATTATGAATTTAATTCCATAAATTCCCTGCTTGAGGATGAGCTTAATCTACTAAACGGTGAAACCGAGTTGGGGTTCAGTTTATCATGTCGTGTATATCCTAGAGTACTTAGTGTGGCTCTTGATGCGTTAAGATACTTAGAGGGGCAGGGAGTACTTGGCGCTGGTGAACAGACATCTATAATGAAGGGTAGGGGGTATGAGTATGCGGATAGTCGTGAATACGTTGAAGGAGATAGTCTTATGCAGATTGACTGGAAAGCCACGGCTCGTCTTGCAAAACTGATCGTTAAAGAGTATTACATGGAGGGATCGGGTTCTATTCACATCGTATATGATACACGTATATCGGATCCTGTATCAGCGGATATTTTAGCGTCGGAATATCTCAAGACTATTCTCAGTTTTGCTGAGAGAGGATGGGTTATTGGTTTAACCATCTTAGATGATATGGGGAAAGTTAGTAGCTATTTCCCTGAACTGTACCCCCGTCTAGCTGTTTCTATTGCTTTGAGACACGTTTTGAATACACGTTTATTGGAGGCTCGAAGTTTCTTCGATGTCTTAGACCCGTTATATAATACAAGACTAAGGAAGGTTATGGAACGGTCTCTACCTGATTCTAGTGGTGGTTTTAATGAGTTGAAAGAAGCCGTGTACAGATCAGTGTATGGAGGCATATTGTATATCTCGTGTATGTCGGGTAATCCCTCCAGTTTGATGGAGTTATCTCATATAGCTCATATCTCTAGGACAAGGTTTGTGGTTTTTGAGCCTTGTAATCCTTGGAGATATTTAGGGCTTGGGGCAGGTTACAAAGTTTTAAACCATGTGAATAGAACTAACCGGAGTTTAAGACATGAAGGAGTGCCTATAGCTGTGAACCTGAATGAAGCTCAGGAAAAGTTAGGTATGTTGGAGCCGAGTTATCTATGAGAAAAAAGATTATTTTACCTCTTGTATTAGCCTTATTCTGTTTTACACATGTGGTTTCAGCTCAAATAATAGAGGAAAAACGCGTGGATGCCTTTATGGCTATCCATAAAGCACAAGAAGCTGGGGCTAATGTAACCAGCCTAGTTGAAGACTTCAATACCGCCCTAGCCTATTTAGAGTCCGGTGAACCAGGTAATATCACTAGGGCTGAATCAATCTTTGATGAACTATTAGTAGAGTCAGCGGAATTAGAAGCTGATGCCACTCGTGAAGAAACTTATGAAGCAATAGTAGCTATTGTAAAAGTAATATTGTTGGTAGCTCTAGCGGTTATCGTGTGGCTTCGTGGAGAGAAATGGTTTTGGAGTCTATGGCGTAGAACTAAGGAGGGTTACGTGGCTGAATGATTGACGAGGATATTAAAACAATAGTTGTAGGCTTGTTATTGGTAATTGCCGGCTTTACTGTTTTTCAAGCTTTTTTCGCTGATAGAGTGGTTGAGCCCTTTAGCGAGTTGGGTATTCTTGGTCCTGAGAAAAAAATCGGTGATTACCCCCGTGAGCTTGAGGTGGGGGAGGAATTTGATCTATACTTGTATCTAGGTAATCACATGGGTAGTGTACAATATTATAGGGTTTATGTTAAGGTAGGTAGTCGCGACTTAAATGTGAGTGATACGGAGCCATATGCTGCGCCTGTATTAACCAGTTATGATAGGGCTCTAGTTGATGAATGTAATATCACTATGCCCATAGTTTTGAGTATACCTGAGCAGGGATTGAATACTCGGCTTGTATTTGAGATGCATAGATTTAATCCTGATCTGGTAGAATGGGAGTATCATGAGCGATGGAACCAACTATGGTTGAATGTCACGGAGACTGGTTAAAGTGAGTTGGTTAGATCGTGTTAGAGAGTTCCTTGAGGTATCGGAGGAGGAACTTGATGAACCAGAGGAGGATTTTGAGCCAGAGTATGAGATACCTGACTCGGCTTCAAATATGTTGGTTGAATCAAGGGGAGCCTCATTTAATGAATTAGTGAATCGTCTAGAGGAAAATGGATATGACCAAGTTGAGGCATCGCGTATATTGTATTATGGGGATAAATATGAAGTTATTCGGTTAATTGATGGTGATCCTCCACGTGGATTAATAGATTATATTACCTCATTGTATGCTATGTGGGCTTGGAGTGTACTTGTTTTTCTCCTTGCGACAACAACAAGTGTTTATGTTTTACCTCAGGTTGAGCCATGGATTTATTTCCGATATATTCTCGGAGCTGTTTATGTGCTTTATCTTCCGGGTGCTGTTTTTATTGAGGCGCTTTACCCGAAACGTGAAGAATTAGAGGACTTGGAGCGTTTTGCTTTAGGCGTTGGGTTGAGTCTGGCTTTGGTGCCTCTAGTTGGACTGGTATTGAATTACACTCCTTGGGGTATAAGATTGAATCCTATCTATGCTGGATTGAGTTTATTGACTGTATTATTAACTTGTATTGGTGTTTACAGGAAGTATAGGTATCACTTATTGGGGTTGGAGGCATCTGGATGAGTAAAATGGATAGATATTCTAGATCTGGAATAATTTTTCTTGTGTTTGGAGGGTCATTTGCTGCTTTTAGTTATTTGGTGTTACAGGATGTAACTTTCACGAGCATTGGACTGGCCTCTCTTATACTTGGAGCTACTGCAATATTGGTGCCAAGTAGGGCTGTACCGGGTGAGAGTGTCAGGGCTCTAGTTGAGGCTGCTGCCGTGAATATTGAGGCTATTCTTGAGGAGTTTGATGCAAACAAGCATTGTGTATATCTGCCTCCACGTCATGAACGAGTATATTGTTTTATTCCCTTGAGTGATGGAGATTTTGATGGTACGCTTTTAAAAAGGGCTCCTATAAGGGTTGTAACCCGTGTCTCTGGTGTTGATGGGTTAATGCTTTTTCCACCAGGTGGTGAAGTGGTGAGACTCGTCGGATTGGGTGAAGAATCTGGTTTAGAGGATAGTCTAGTATTTGTATTGGTTGATTATATGGAGTTAGTGGAGAGTGTTCGTGCTGTGGTTCGTGGTGACCGTATTGTTGTAGAGTTTAATAGACCACGTTTGGAGACTGGGTTTAATAGATTCAATGAATGTATGGGTTCTCTGGCTTCTAGTGTTGCCGGGTGTGTATTAGCTTGGGTGTTCAAAGGACCTGTGCATTATTTAGGCGAGGAGAGATCTGATGATTTAATTACCTCTAGCTATAGGGTTTCTAGAGAATAAATTCGAAGCAAATTTATCTTGTTATATTTTTCTATTATTGGTATTATCTTAAATAGCCTTTCTATAGCTTCATAATATTACTTGGAATTATTGGTGTTAGAAGAATTTTATTTACTTGACCAAAATCCCTTTAATTGATGAACACCTTTTTTGGTTAATATTAATTAGACTTTACGTTGGAATAATTATGTTGTCTGGAGCATATGTTTGCAGGCTAAGGTATCGGGTGATTCAACGCTATATGTTGTCTAGTCTGAGTAAGGTCTATCTTGGTCTTAGGAGTTATTTGTGTCCTTGGATTACTGTGGGTGTTTTATGTGGATAAGAATAAGAATTACCTTTTGTTTATGGCTGGGATGCTTTGTTTGACTTTTGTGGCCTTGTCAGCTCTTGGTGAGGGTAGGTTAGAGGTATATTATAGCTTGTTTACGGTGGTGTACTTTGCTAGTAGTGCCCTTTTTCGTCCTAGGCGCCGTTGGTTTGATGTGCCGGGTGCAGTGCTTTTTTTAGGGTTTTGCTATATAGTGGCTTTGAAGATAGTTGAGATAATAAGATGAAACAATTAGTCTTTGTTTGTTTACTACTGGTCATAGGTAGTGTGAGCAATGTATCGGGTGATGTGCCTAGACACATGGATCCTGAGCTCTATGAGCTTAGTGAACCGGACCCGGATTATTTGTTCATGTTGTATCATAACGTGTATGAAGGAATGATCTTAGAGAATATGACTGTTAGTCAGGAGTGGCTGGATTATGCGGCTGAGATGTATAGTGTGGACGAGCTGAATATAATGCTGGATGAGTATAGAGGTGATTTGGAGATCCAGGCAGAGAATCTGAACCTGACACGATATCATCTGGACTTGGCTATTCAGTATATTGGTCAGTATAATCTATCTGGTGCAAGATCCAGTTTCTTCACGGGTTTGAGTTATCTTCAGGACAGTAATGAGACTATTCACGTGTTAAGAAATAGCACACATGAGCTTGGAGCGGTTTTAGGTAAGAATCCGGAGATACTCTTGAATGACGTAGATAGGTTAGAGAGCTTGGTGGGTGGATACAGGGACTTTGCTCAGATCTTGGCTAACTATGTTAGCGGTGAGGAGATTAGCGATGAGGATCTTGATGTAATTAGGGAGAAGTTTAAGGACGTACTAGATCCAGAGCTCCTTGATGAAGTGGAGAAATATTTGGATGATTTGGGTGGGGGCGTAAATCTAGGTAACTTGATACGCACCGGATTAAGCATGAGTTTGAATGGTAGCAATGTCTGGGTGGGTGATGGGTTACAGGTCTCTGGTCGCTTGATGGGTGGTGATGTTGGACTTGAGGGTAGACGTATTTTGTTAAAGCTTGGTAATAACTCATGGATTACTTTCACAGATAGAGATGGATATTATAGTAAGGTGATATCTGTGCCTTATATTTATAAGCAGAGCGTGGAAATACGTGGATTTTACTGGCCTACGGAAACAGATTCAGAGACCTATTCACCAGCTACCATATCTCGAAGACTTGTGTTACTTTATTGTATTCCTTTTTTGGAGCTGGACTATGAGATGGGAAGTTTTCCTGGTAGAGTCTGGAATATATCTGGTAGACTAAGCTTTGATGATACTGGTTTGGAGGGTCACCATATAGTTGTGACTGGGTTTGGTAGAAAAAGAAAGGCGCTGACAGGTGGGGATGGATATTTTGAGCTTGGTATTGGTTTACCATTTGATCAATCCCTGGGTCGAAGTCAAGTATATGTGTCTAGTCTTGGGTTGGGTGTGTATGCTGGTGTGGATGAGTGTTTGAATGTCAGTGTCTCACGGTTGAAGTTATCTCTTATTACTGAGGCTCCGAGGTTTGTGTTTAGCGGGTTCGGGGCTAGTATGCGT
>CAZLHA010000129.1:0-7110 GCA_964559155.1 uncultured Candidatus Bathyarchaeia archaeon
ATCCACCACATCCAACACTACGACACGTAATTCATTCAATGGGAGTAAAGCTAGACCCTTCTCCTTAACCAACAGTCTGGGTGATTTCCCGGTCTTAACGTATTCTTTCACCAACTCCTTCGCTAGCCGTTCACTGATGGTTCCCTCATCTATTAGCTCAAGAAGTGCCACAAAGGTTCCGGGTGTTAAACCACTCTCCTCCAGACTCAGCCCCTCATAGTTAAGACTCTTCAGGATATAGGTTACCAGCCAGTTTGCCACGATACTTGGATCATGGTAGACCCTACAAGATGCCTCATAGAAATCACTCATAGTTATGCCCTCGTTAACGATGATTTCCGATTGGAACTTGGTGATTCCATACTGATCAACTAGACGATTTATACGTTGGTCCGGTAACTCCGGCATGAACTCAGTTAGCCGTTGCACCCAATCTAGGGGTATATGTATCTGAGGTAGATCAGGTTCAGCGATATAGCCATAATCATCTTCCTCCTCCTTCAACCTTAGAGAACTTGTAACCCCGGTCTCAGCGTCGAAGTGCCGTGTCTCTTGAACCACGGGTAACCCCATGTTCACGGCGCTTTGCTGCCGGACAACCTCATAATTTAATGCTTTCTCCACGTTTCTGAAACCCGTGATGTTCTTGATCTCCACACGGTTACCGCCCTTAACACTCACGTTAGCGTCAATTCTTAAGGAGCCTTCTCCACTAGGATCATAGACCCCCAGGTGATCAAGGATAAGTGAGAGTTTTTTCAGGAAATCTCGAGCTTCTTCAGTGGACCTCATATCCGGCTCCGTGACTATCTCCACAAGTGGCACACCTGCTCTGTTATAATCTATCAGGGTTTCACGTGCGTTGGTTATACTGCCACCAACATGCATCAGTTTGGCTGGATCCTCCTCCAAGTGAATACGGGTGATACCTATCTGCTTGTCTCCAAGCTGGAGGTGACCCTCTTGTGCTAAGGGTATCTCGTATTGGGTTATCTGAAAGTTCTTAGACATATCTGGATAGAAATAGTTCTTTCTGCTGAACCTGATAAAAGGGTGGATACGGCTTTCCAATGCCTTTGCTATAGTTATTCCATACTCTATGGCTTTCCTATTCAGCACGGGTTTACTCCCTGGATAGCCGAGACATATTGGGCAGACTACCGTATTAGGAGCTGCCCCATCAATATCCGTTGAACAGCTACAGAATAGCTTGCTCCGTGTGTTAAGCTGTACGTGCATCTCCAATCCTATCTTGGCCTTCATAACTGCTCAACCTCCCATGCTGCTTTGAGGAGTTGATGTTCCTCAAGATGATCAGCCATAAGATGCAGTCCAACGGGCAAGCCATTTATTTCACCACAGGGAACCGAGACCATGGGAACTCCCGCTAGGTTGGGCGCCACTGTGAGTATGTCCATCATATAGTGTTGAATAGGATCAAGATGTTCTATCTCATCGAATCTTGGAGCTACTACAGGCATGGTTGGAGCCGCCAAGACATCGACTTTCTTGAAGCATTTCTTGAAATCTTCTATAACACGGGTTCTGACCTTCAAGGCTTTTAAGTAGTAAGCGTCACGGTAACCAGCCATCCGCGTGAAGGTACCCAGTATTATCCTGCGTTTAGCCTCCTCACCAAAGCCAGCGGTTCTTACCCGGCTGAAGTACTCATTAAAGTCTCCGTCTATTTCTTTCTGCAAACCGTATCTAAGCCCACTAAACTTGGCTAGGTTAGTTGAGGCCTCTGCCATGGCGATTATGTAGTAGCTACTTAGACTGTATGTTGTGTGGGGTAGACTTACTTTTTCTAGTTTGGCTCCATTTGACTCCAGTTTCTTCAATGTATTCCAGACAATTTTCTCTACATCTGGATCTACGCCTTCCCCGTAGTACTCTTCTGGTACTCCAACCTTCAAATCAGGGAAATGACCTAATTCAGTGTAATTTGGTACGGGTTCCTTGACTACGGTGCTATCATACTTATCTGGTCCACTGATAATCTCCAAGAGTAAGGAGGCTTCATCAACTGTCTTGGCCATTACACCGATCTTATCCAAGCTATTGGCGTAATCAATCAAACCCCAGCGACTGACCCTGCCATACGTGGGAGTAACACCCACGACACCACACCATGAGGCAGGGCAACTAATACTACCACCAGTACTCTCAGCAAGAGCAATATGAGGGAAATCAGCAACGGCTGTTAGACAAGCCGCTCCTCCGCTACTTCCCCCGGTGCTCCTCTCAGGATCATGTGGGTTCAATGGCGTTCTGTACGGGGTGTTCACGTTAAACGTGCCGAACCCGAACTCATCTTGGGTTGTCTTACCAAGGATATTCGCGCCTTCATCTAGACATTTCTTAATTACTGTAGCGTTGAATGGTGGAACATAACCTTCCAGTATCTTGCTACTAGCTGTAGACATGATGCCTTTAACGCAGATGTTGTCCTTGACAGATATACTATAATCCTTGAGCAGACCCTCGCCATCAACCCTATCATTGTTGAAAGTGTTCATAAAATGATACTTCTTATCCAGTTGTCTGACTTTCTCCAGGTGACTCATTTTATCCTAGGCCCCCTAATGTAGCCTTCTTCCTCGTCATTCACGTTCTTTAGTGGGTCCCATACCCACTTCCGCGAGGAATCGTCTCGTAGTGCACCAGTTATCTCGATTGGGTGATAACTGGGTTTAACCCCCACTGTGGGAACCTCATCAAGCTTCTTGAAGGCGTCTAGAATGACGGCTAGCTGCTGAGCGTACCTTTCTTTCTCTTCCTTTGTTAGATTAATGCGTGCGGCCTTTGCTAGTTCCTCTATTAACTCTATACTTATGACTGTCTCAGTCATTGAAAATGCTCCTCCCCTTTGGATCGGTGATAAAACTATTGAATCTCAGAAGTGAATTCATGGAACTTATTAAAACATTCACCCATCTGTTTTCACTCCGACACCAAACGCAACACGTCTCATATTATTTAAGAGTTCTCCCAAGAGAAATAAAGGATGAAGCATTTGTGAGGAACTATTAATACAAGAGGCAGTAGATGAATTGGAAAATTATAGAGGCTTCAGTCCCGTAGTTAGGGAAGGCATCACATCGTTCAAACTATTAAAAGAAAACGTTAGAAACCCCAGAGTCCATTGAAGAGACTAAAATACTGATAGACAAGATGCAGAGCCAGATAGCGCCATACAAATACATGGTCCCCCGGGTAACAAAAGCCCTTTACGGGTTATCTAAGTGGCTTAAAATTAAGATGGGAGTAGGCCCTATTGGGCCATAACAGAGGGAAAGGGTCTGATCAAACCCATCAAATACCAATATTTTAGCTATTTATTTGAATTTATCGCTTATTCCTCCTCATGTGTATAAAGAATAGAAAAATATCTGATCAGTTGAACAAATTACTACTTGAAGGGATTATTGCCACTAATACAGTAAGTGCAGATATGCTCCGGCGGCAGATCCACTGCCCTTAAGATCTTATCCCTACTATTATAATGCACTTTGTCGATGCTGGGTAAGTTCTGGGCCACCAATTTACCTATCTCTTCAAGGGATTTACCCTCAAACCCTGCAGCAGCTAATGGTTTACCCGCTGGATCACTGAAACAGGGGAAAAATATGGGCGCATAACTCACAAGGAAATCCACGTCGGTAGCACCCGCTTGCCTTAGATTCTTGGCTATGGATTCGCTTACTGTTCCCCTCACGATACTGTCATCGGTTATCACCACTTTTTTGCCTTCAACTGTCTTCTTGATTATGTTGTGTTTAAGGTCGCTGGCGATCTTTCGGTACTTGGGGTCATCTATGATATAGGTTCGACCCATATACGCGTTTTTTATCACACCTTCATCGGCTGTAACCCCGAGACGTTCTGCTACACCAGTGGCGACGCTACGCCCACTATCAGGCACAGGTATAACCACCAACCCGTTATCCTTGTGAATATCATACTCATCATCCAATCCATGTATATCCACGAGGCCATGCCCCAAACGTTTACGCGCAATATGAACCGTCTTACCCTCAATTACACTGTCGGGTCTACCGAAGTATACCCACTCGAAGACACAATGAGACCTGTTTGGCTCCAAGACCTGCTCTACGGTTAATTCATCATCCATTACTATAACAAGGCTGCCAGGAACTACATCACATCTATTTGTAAACTCCTCACCCATGTTCTCCAGTACATCTATGGGGGCAGACTCTGATGCGATATAGTAACTGTCCATACTCTCAGCCATATACAGAGGTCTTACTCCCCGCTCATCTCTAGCAGCCAATAATATGCTTTTCTCGCTCTCCCGGTCCCATACAGCCATCACCAAAGAGTAATAGGAATCCCTATGACAACGCATTGCCTCCTTTAAGGCATCGATAACGCCCAACCCTTTCTCTAAGCCCTGTAGTATAGTCTCCTTGAACACATCCTCATTAAGTCCCTGTTTATCTGGGAAAAACCCGTCCAGCGCTAGGCTGAAGTGATATCTTGGATGAACCCTAGACTCTCTGGGAGTATACCCATCATCTGTGTTTTCGCCGCTGGCAGCCCCAATGATTACGTAGTCGTCAGGGTGGTTGAAGGCGACATATTTCTCGTTTAAGACATTACTTATCAACCCTTTTCCCTTCCATGTCCGTAGACTATGATTACTGGCAGCAGTTACTCCACTACTCTCCTGACCTCTATGCTGTACACCGTATAATACGTACTGGCTCTTGGTTGAGGCATCCTTGTGACTATAGACTCCGACAACGCCATGCATAACCAGACAATAAAACAGTTAATAATTAAAACCCATCGCCTGTTTTATTGCATCATGCATGCAATATTACATGTTTGAATGAAAAAGGTTAGAACTTTTTCGACACGTAATCCACGATGGATTTGAAGAAAGGGTAACCATCACCGTATTTATCTGGCATCCCGTATTTAGTCCACTCCGGCATCAGGTACCCATAATATGCTCTCTCGGGGTGGGGCATCAACCCCATTACTGTTCCCTCTGGGTTACATATACCAGCAATATCATGATAAGCCCCATTGGGGTTAGCCGGCCAATCATAGTCAGCATAAGAACCATCTTGTTTCACGTATCGCCAGACTATCATATCCTGCTCATATAGCTTGTCCAAGAGTTCCTCTTTTTTGTCTGGAGGTAGGATAAAACGGCCCTCACCGTGAGCCACCGGGCAGCGGAGAACGTAGCCTTCATCTAGGCTGCTCATCATGCCACAGTTTCCGTTACCCTCATACCGCATACGAATCCATCTATTCTGGTATCCATGAGTACTGTTCCCTAGAGCTGCCTCCGGATAACGGCTCTTTCCCTCCCACCCGGGAAGGAATCCCAGCTCTACTAGTTGCTGGAAGCCATTACATATACCTATCACAGGTTTACCTGAGTCCACGAATTCTACCAACTCTTTACCGATCCTGTACTCACATTCCTTGGCCCATATGGCTCCGCTTCTAACATAGTCACCGTAGCTAAAACCTCCGGGGAATACCAATACATCGTATTCTTCCAGATTCTTATCTTTGAAGATCTTCTGCGTGTGGATTAGATTTACGTTTGTTTTCATGTCGTCGAATGCTCTAACGGTTTCTAGGTCACAGTTGGTCCCAGGGGCTCTGAGGATCAATATCTGCATTTCCTCTGGTTTCATCGTTCGGCCTCCAGCGGGGTTTTCCACGCCTCAATCAATGTGGATAACTTATGGTCTATGAGTACTTCCCCATCCTTTGCTATTGTTAAGGTGGACTCTTTCTTCACTGCGCCTATGCAGCTTACCGGCGTGTCTTTCATGATCTCCTCGAATATGGTTGTCTTTTCACATGGTACCTCTACTAGTAGGCGTCCATTACTCTCACTATATAGCAGGACATCATCTCTCATCTCCTCTGAGACTAGAACCTTACCTATGTCAACATCTAGCCCCAAATCCCCAGTAAACGCCATCTCACTCAGGGCTACAGCCAAACCTCCTTCACTGCAATCATGACATGCACGGACAAGTCCCGAATCCATTGCCTCAAGCACCCTTCTATAAGAGACAATATTCACCTCTGGACTTAGTTGTGGCACCGAGCCACCTAACTCCCCGTGAAGTCTCAGGTACTCGCTTCCACCTATTTCGGGCTTTGTTACGCCTACAAGGTATAACGCGTTACCCGGGTCTTTGAGTTCCATGGTTATGGCTTTTCTTATGTCCGGTACGATGCCTAGGCTGGTTACTAGTAAGGTGGGAGTTACTGGACCCAGTGGGCTCTCATTGTATAGGCTGTCTTTGCCTGAGACAAATGGAGCCTCATACACCTTGGCCGTATCATAGCAGCCACGACAAGCGTAAACCAAGCCACCTAGTCTGTCTTCATACTCCGGATTACCCCAGGTGAAGTTATCAAGGAGCGCCCATCTCCGTCCACCCACACACACGTTGTTTCTGACAGCTTCATCTATGACGCTCGCAGCCATCCAGTAGGGATCTATTTTCCCGTATCGACTGTTGACTCCACTGGATATACTTATGCCCTTCCAGTTATCATCAAGAGGCTTCAGGACACTCGCATCATTGGGGCCAGCATTCCATCCCTGAAGAGGCTTTATTACGGTCTGTCCTTTTACTTCCTGATCGTATCTTCTTACGACTTTTTCCTTACTACAGATATTGTAGCTGGATAATAATTTGAGTAATATATCGCCTAGATCTCCGGGTATCGGTATCTCAGGGTCGCTTCTGGGCTCTGGTTTCCATGATATGCTGCGTTGGAGTCTCGGGGGATTGAATAATGACTCAAGCACCAGCCTTCCTACGTTTTCACTATTATAGAATAGGTCAGCGTGACGTGTTTCATTGTATTGTCCTAATACCGTTGCCTCCACCTGTTCATCACTAAAGATCTGTAAAACCTCTTCAAGGTTATCCGGAGGCACTGCAAGCAACATTCGTTCCTGGCTCTCACTTATCCATATCTCCCAGGGCGCCATATCAGATGCCTTTAATGGAATACGGTCGAGGTAAACCTCAACTCCCAATCCATACTTGTCAGCTGTCTCACATACACCGCAGCTGATGCCTCCACCTCCAATGT
>CAZLHA010000130.1:0-5028 GCA_964559155.1 uncultured Candidatus Bathyarchaeia archaeon
AATCAGGCTCATCACAGTTAGGGCACTTGTAGATAGCCGCATCAGCGTATCCTAGTTTGATGGTGATCCCTCGTTTTAACTCCTCGCTGTGTCGGCTGGCCCATTCTCCGGTTATAGCCTGAACTAGGGTTGTTTTTCCGTGGTCTACGTGTCCGATAGTGCCTATGTTTACTTCTGGTGGTTTAGGTAGTTTTGCGATGGTTGATCTCCCCTGCTAGTGTTTATGAAGCTGAATCTTTCCTTAAATACATATCTCCGATTAAGATTTGCTATAGGTAGTATATTGGTATGATTGGTAAAGCGTTATATCTAAAACCTTGTAGAGTTAAGATAATCAGGTGCAAATAATGAGCGACGAAAAAGTTGCCGTGAAAATAAACAAAGAACTCTATGACAAAATTCAGAAGAAAATAGAGGGAACCAGCATAACCAGCGTTGAGGAATACATCGAGCTGCTTCTCGAGAACGAGTTCCCCGAAGAAACAGAATACACAGAGGAAGAAGAGGAACTCATACGAGAGCGACTCAGACGACTAGGATACATTGAGTGAAACAAATGCCAAGACCACACGGTGGAAGGCTAGTTAATCAACTCACAAGAGCAGCACTCATAGATAATAGAATGAAAGAGGCAACAGAACTATCCAATGTCTCTGTGAGCAAAGAACTAAGAATCGACCTAGAGAACATAGCTATTGGCCTCTACAGTCCACTAAAGGGACCATTAACCGAAAACGAGACAAACTCAGTAGCCTCAAATGGGAGACTATCGGATGATACCCCCTGGTCGATCCCTATTCTTCTTGATGTATCAGAGGAGGATGCAGCGGAATTCAAAGAAGGGGACACCATTGCCCTCTCCAGGGGAGGAGAGGACTTTGCTCTCCTAGAAGTAGAGGACAAATATGTTTGTGATAAGAAGAACTATTGTAAAAAAGTATACAAGACCAATGATGTGGAGCACCCAGGTGTTAAAAAAATAAGGGAAATGAACTCCATACTCGTTGGAGGCGAGATAGAAGTCTTCAAAGAGACAGATGGAATCTTCCCTCAGTATAGACTCAAACCAGAGGAATCCCGGTTCTTATTCAAAGAGAAGGGATGGAGAACAGTGGCTGGCTTCCAGACACGAAACGCCCCCCACATTGGGCACGAATACGTTCAAAAGACAGCCCTCAGCTTCGTTGACGGTTTATTCATCAACCCATTAATAGGTAAAAAGAAGAAGGGCGACTTTACAGACACCGTGATACTTGAGAGCTATGAAGCTTTAATTGATAACTACTTCCTAAAAAACTCGGCTGTACTAGTTACTCTCGAAATGGAGATGAGGTACGCTGGACCCAAGGAGGCCATACACCACGCCATCATAAGAAAGAACTATGGATGCAGCCACTTCATAGTTGGCAGAGACCACGCGGGAGTTGGGAGCTACTATGGACCATTTGAAGCCCAAGAGATCTTCGAAGATTACCCAGACCTTGGCATTACACCCATCTTTTTCAGAAACTTTTTCCACTGTAACAAATGTGGTGGACCACAGAATGACAAGATCTGTCCGCACGGAGAAGAAGACAGAGTCAACTACAAGGGAAGGGTTATGCGCAAGCTTTTAGCCGAGGGAAAACAACCGAATCCTACGCAGATGCGCCCTGAGGTTACTGAGGCTATACTGCGCCACGATAAACCATTCGTGGAATAGCTCCTTTTTTTCACTATCCTTTTAAAACGTAATTCACATGAAATGGGTATGGCGAATAAGATAGCAGCAAAACATATTTTAGTGGAGAAGCACAGCCAAGCGTTGAAAGTTTTAGAGGAGTTAAAAGAGGGAGCTAGTTTTGAGAATCTAGCCAGAAAGCACAGTACTTGTCCATCAGGTAAGAAAGGGGGAAGCCTCGGCCGTTTCAGCAGAGGACAGATGGTAAAGCCATTCGAGAAGGCGGCCTTTGATCTTGAAGTCGGTGAGACCACTAAGGAGCCTGTTAAAACACAGTTCGGCTACCATATTATCAAGAGGACAGGGTAAAACCCCATAACAAGGCATCGAATAGTCTCTTCCGGTTTCTCGTTATATCCCGGTATGTTTCACATTCCAGCCAGCATGTCGGGCACTCCAATCTCTCTATTATCTCTCTAGCAGCCCACGTACTAGGTGACATTAATATTTCATCCAGATTGTTCTCATAGATGTTTCCTAGTTTGTGGTTCATTACTATACAGGGAAATACATCGCCCTGAGTGTCGATGAATACAGAATTAGTTGCAGCTGTACAGGACATGGTTCTTTCACCTGAGATAAACTCCTTTGCACCCTGAACATAAGCTAAGTTTGTAAGACCATTTCTAATCCCTTTTTCACGCTTGAAATTGTATGCAATATAATCAAGGGTTTTATGTATATCATCAGGGGAGAAATCTGCTTTATTATCAGTGTTCTGGTAGTAATGCTCGCTAAGGTTAAAGGGTCTAAAGCTGAAGTCGGCTCCATGGTGATAAGATATTTTCTGTATTATTGGTGCATGCTTATAGTTCTGTGCCGTTAAAGTGAACCCCGTTGACAATTTGAATGGATACGTTTCTCTCAGCGCCCCCAAGTTGGCTAGGGTTTTTATGGCTTTTTTATAGCTCCCATCAATGCCTCTCTGTATGTCGTGCATTTCCCCTTGTCCATCCAGCGAGACGGTGACTCCGATTCTAGAAGCGTCTACTAGTTTCAACATCCTAGACATGATATCATATATCTTCTCAGGTAACAGGCCGTTAGTTGGTATCCATATCATACATTTTGGAGCCACATCATTTACTATATCAGCTATCTCAGGTAAGTCAGTTCTAAGAAAAGGCTCACCGCCTGTAAGCTGGATAAATTGTAGGTTCTTGAGAAAATTACGGTTCTTGTGAAAAAAGTGACTTATTTTCTCTATTGGAGGGTCCTCAGGCGGCTCTATTTTCCATATATTGCACATAGTACATCTGCCATTGCATCTGCCTGTTACTGCAAAGTTTGATATAGCTGATAAACCATCCACCATTTTTAAGAATCCTCTGAATGTTAATATTTAATGGCTAATGATTTATGGTTTACCATATCTTGGTTCTTTATGAAACATTTGAGGATGGATCACATTCACTTATTTGCCACGGATCTGGACAAGGCGGTTGAGTTTTACGAAGGACCGGGGAGTGAATTGGTGAGACGGTTTGAACAGGGTAATAGGGAGGCTGTTCAACTGAAAACACAGTTCGGTATGACCATAGATATCAATAAGACCAGGGCAGCGGATAACCCGGGTTACAGCCATTTTAGTATCTTAGTGGACGATATTAAATCAGTTCATGAGGGCCTAGTGGAAAAAGGCTACTGGGTAGATGGTCCCATCTATAATGAGGACACGAAGAGACATATTATCACTGTTCGTGACCCTAATGGTTTTCTCGTTCAGATGGTAGAAAAAGAGAAGGATAAGCCATAACCACTTGCCAAAATATTAGGAAACAAGATGAGGAACTAGCATTAGACCTCTACGAGCCCATAAAATAGTATCGTTTCCCCTGTTTCACATAGCTCCCTGTTTTCCTAAAGTCCCGCTCTTTTTATACTTGTAAACTTGGTTATGCCTAGTTATTAGGTGTAGATTCTTGGTAGAGTCAGATCTTCATAGATACTTGAAAAATGTTGGAACCATATGGCTATACAATCAAATGTGTTACCTTGTCGACACAGAGGTAGAGTTGAACCAGCTTGGACTCCACCGATACCTTGAGCTAGACAATAAGAAAGTAATAGATGTGGTTGGGGTCTGTCTCAAGTATTTTCCATGGAAGAGACGCAAGATACAAGACGAGATCTACGATAACTTTGAACTGGATAATACGGAGCAATACGAGATTGGGTATAATATTACCCGTGGAATAGAGGTCAAGGTAAGTAAGAGTGATTTTAAGAACGGATTCATATGCTCCAGCACAAACTATAATTACGTACTCGCACCAGCCAAATTAATCTCCCCCAGCATAGTACCGAAAGGCGTTGGATTGATCGAGTACAACAGATACAAATTTGATGTAAAGGAGAATGACTTAGAGGAACATTCAACGAAGCGACCATTTAACATCAATGGACTACGAGTTGTAAAACGTCCACAATATAGACAACTACCCCAATTCCATATAGACCACGTGATATACACCATCGCAAAACGTAGAACCAGCAACAAGACAAAAACTTATAGAAAAATACTAGATGGATTAAAAGATCCTAAACTAGTCTACTGCCTGACTTAAGAGACTCTCAATACCCCTAAGCCGGTTTCTAAGCGTAACCTCAGTGGTTCCAGCTGCCTCAGCTATATCTTTCTGAATCCGTTTATCATTAGTCTCAATACTGGCCTTGTAAAGCGCGGCAGCTGCCAAACCACGGGGATCCTTCCCCGTTAAGCCCTTATGCTTCTTGGCTTCCCTGAGAAGCTCCACAGCGTATTGCTGCGTCCTCGGATCAAGATCAAGTTTAGATGCGATACCCGGAACAAACTTCATAGGTCCATCCACAGGCATCTTGAGATGAAGCTCCTTGATAAGGAGCCTATATGTTCTGGCAACCTCGGCGTGATTCCTAGTTGAAGCCTTTGAGATCTGTTGGAGGGGTCTTGGTAGTTCAAAGTATCTACATGCAGCATATAGGCTTGCGGCAACAAAACCGTTTATGCTTCGACCGCGTAATAGATCTGCCTTCAACGCTTTTCGATAGATTAGTGCTGATCTTTCCTTGATGTTCTGCGGGATGTGTAGCTGTGACGCGATTCTATCTAACTCAGACATTGCTTTACTTAGGTTTCGTTGTATTGTCTCATCGAATTTTGACCGGTTATCGAATCTTCGCAGACGGGTCATCTTTATCCGGGTCTCATTCTTGAGACGGTTTCCGTTTGCGTCTTTATCGGGTCTAAAGATGGTTGATAGGCCTTTATCGTACATTGTTAAGCTGTAGCCGAGGCCTGTCCTGCTTCGGTTGTTACGTTCTGTTAT
>CAZLHA010000130.1:5038-7086 GCA_964559155.1 uncultured Candidatus Bathyarchaeia archaeon
GTCCATGGTCAATTATTGTTTGTTTAACTACAAGTCCGCAGCTCCCGCAGATTTCTTCACCGGATTCGTAGTCAATTACTATTGTTTCGCTTCCGCAACCTTTGCATTTTATTGTGAGTAGCCTCCGAACCTAAAAGGTGCCAGTTAACCTAGTTCCACCATTTTTTTGATTATAAAATTGCCGAGTACAGAATCCTCAAACCGGTCAGAACCTATATATTTGTGTTCACTTGTGTTCATTTGTAACCTTGAAATTTCCAGATCCATTCGCCAAAGGAAACACTACTACGCGTACTATTCGAATTGATGAAGGATATGATGAGATTTTAAGATATGAAGCAGATAGAAAAGGAGTGAGTGTAAACACCATCCTTGATCAATTACTAAAAAAATACGTGCAAACTTATCGCTACTTTGAGAACTTGAGCGCAGTAACTTTGTCAGCACAAAGCCTTCGGGCATTAATGGAAGTTATCGATGAAGAGGATATCAAGCAGATAGGTATTGAACTTGGAAAAGAGCGGCCTTATGGTTTACTAATGAAGAGAGGAATGGAGCCTACTTATGATTCGATTAAATGGTACATTATGGAAGTGTTGGGAGATCAAAGTGGATGGTTAACGCCCACCATTAACCAGCGTGAGGGACATGAGTTTATTCATCTCAGTCACCCCTTTGGGTATAAGTGGAGCTTGTTTCTGAATGGGTACTTTGGGGAATTTTTCAAGAACGTTGTAGGTCTAACACCTGAGATCGATATACTTTCTTCATCGGTGACATTTACATTCAAAATAACTGAAATAAAGAAATTATCGGATAAAAAAAGAGACTAGAGGCATAAAAAACCGAAAATATGCGTTACATTTAAAGCCCGAAATTCCTCAATGTGAATAAATCAACTTAACGAGGAATAACAATGTCATACAGAATGGCCAAAGTAGGTGAGTTGAAGGAAGGAAGCTACGCCATCATAAACGATGAGCCAAGCGAGATCGTTCAAATCACCAAGAGCAAACCAGGGAAACACGGAAGCGCAAAATTCAGATGTACAGCAATAAGTCTATTCGATGGAAGAAAACAAAGCTATGTTGCTAGCACAGATCAAAACATTCAGGTACCTATCGTTGATAAGAGAAGTGGACAGGTCGTAAGTGTCTCACCAGCAAGTATCCAGTTAATGGACATGGAGACATATGAGGTACAGGATGTCATTAAACCAGATGATGAGGAGTTAATGGCAAATATCGAAGCGGGCAAAGAAGTCGAGTACTGGGTTATTATGGATCGCGTGAAGATCCAGCGAGTCAAGAATTGAAGGCGGCCAGATGAAAAAAGTCCATCAAATCAAGCTACGCCCCGGTATGACCGTGAGCGAGTTGGCTAAAGAGATGCGTCTTACTGGTGTAATGCAGGGAGGACGTGTCGGTAGAGCTGTTGATATAGTTGCCGATATGTTTAGCGACCCGGAATATACTATTTTTATCACATTAAGCGGACCCTTGGTACCAGGGGGTATGCGGGTTATTATCAGGGACCTGATTAAGGATGGTTACATCGACGCCGTGATGACTAATGGAGCTAACATGGTGCATGACCTGGTTGAAGCCATGGGGAGAAACCACTACATAGGTACCACTAATGTGGACAACGAGAAACTATACTCACGAGGATATAACAGAGCTTATGATATTTTCATAGAAAACGATACATTTGTAGATATTGAAGGATTCGTCAATAATCTAATTGACGATATCCCTGAGAAGAAAAGAGAAGACCTAGCATTCCATGAATTCCTTTACGAACTCGGTAAAAGAATAGAAGATGAAGAATCAGTAATCCTGGCCGCAGCTGAGAAAAACGTACCCATATTCAGTCCAGGGTTTCTAGACTGTATGCTGGGAATACCATTATGGATGTACAGTAAACAAAAGAAACTCGTATTCAACCCATTGAAGGATTTTGATCTATTAGCAGATATGGTGTTTGACGCCGAGAAGAGTGGCGCCATCATATTAGGGGGTGGAACCCCCAAGCATCATACCCAGTAT
>CAZLHA010000131.1:0-7034 GCA_964559155.1 uncultured Candidatus Bathyarchaeia archaeon
AAAATATGGAAGGGTGACCCTGAAAGTAGGATGGGTAAGAGTATGATGGCTGTTGATCCAGATGGTCCTCTAGTTATATGCATCAGCAATGTTATCATCGACCCTCAAGCAGGAGTAATAAGTACGGGTAGGGTATTCAGTGGAACCATAAAGAAAGGAGATAACCTGAACTTGGTTGGAGCAGATCTATCAGCAAAGGCTCAACAGGTAAGCATCTATATGGGTGCTTACCGTGAGATCGTTGACGAGATACCCGCAGGTAATATCGTTGCATTGATGGGGTTGACCGATGCGCGCTCAGGCGAGACAATTGTCGGAGATGAATTAATAGACGAGGCAATACCTTTCGAGTCGATTAAATATGTATCAGACCCAGTTCTAACTGTCGCAGTTGAGCCCAAGAGACCTACAGATCTACCCAAATTAATTGATGCCATGCAGAAGATGAGCATCCAGGATCCCAACTTAGTAACAACGATTAACCAGGAGACCGGTGAATACCTGATGGCTGGTATGGGTGAGCTACACCTAGAGATTGCAGTCAAAGACCTCAAGACCCAGTATGGACTAGACATCGTCCAGAGCGAGCCAACAGTAGTATATCGAGAGACAATAAGAGAAGAAGTTGGACCATTCATGGGTAAAAGCCCCAATAAGCATAACAGGGTCTTCTTTAAGTTTAGACCCCTCGACTCAGTCTTAATCGAACTTATCAAGCAGGGCGAGATCAGCGAGATCACAAGTTCTTCACAGATGGAAGAAGTCCTAAAGGAACAAGCAGGATGGACTACACGTGAAGCCAGACAGGTTTTCGCCATCAATGAGAATGCCAATATGATGATCGACACCACCACTGGTATCCAAGGACTCAGGGAAGTAAAACAGCATGTTAGCGGAGGCTTCCACTGGGCGCTAAACGATGGACCGCTGGCTGGTGAAGCAGTCAGAGGCCTAATGGTTGATATGGTTGACATCAAGCTACACGAGGACCCTGTTCACCGTGGACCAGCCCAGATGATGCCAGCAGTAAGACAAGCACTTTTCGCTGGTATACTAAGCGGTAACCCAACACTACTTGAACCTATCAGCGTAATACAAGTACGTGTCCCAGCATCCGAGATGGGTAACGTAACCGGTCTACTGAGCAGTAAGCGTGGAAGCATCAGAGACGTAGAGCAGGAGGGACCCATAGTTAACATCAAGGGGACTATCCCTGTTGCTGAGTCATTGGGTATTAGTCAAGAGATGCGTGCAGCCACTAGCGGTACTGCCTTTTGGCAGATGACCTTTGATCATTATGCGGCTGTTCCCGATAACATGTTACCTGATATCGTGCAGAAGGTCCGTGAGAGAAAAGGTATGGATCCTAATCCACCGAGGGCAAATGAGTACATAATCAGGGAGTAAACTCCCTCACAATTTTTATCCAACATTTTCATACCCTATTCTAGGTTAATCGAGGGTTATGTTTGATTAAGAATAGATCTCAGTTAATTAGTAATGGATTAAATAATTATGAAGTGCCTCGATCTGATATATGTGATATTTTTGAGGTAGCCCTTAAGGCAGTAGATCCCGAGAAGGGTATCTATAATGCGTTATCGCTTGATGGGGAACGACTATCCTTCGAAGAGGGTTCAATTGATCTTCGTGAAGTAAACAAAACCATTGTTATTGGCGGTGGTAAGGCGGGGGGCTTGATGGCTAAAGGTGTTGAAAAATTACTTGGTGATCGCATAAATTCAGGGATTGTTAATGTATTGGAGGGGACTGAGAGCGCAACCTCGTTGGAATACGTTTCTCTGAATGGATCGACTCACCCGGTTCCATCTGAGTCGGGTGTAAAGGGAGTTAGAGAAATGTTACAATTAACCCAAGGACTCAATGAGACTGATTTAGTGATTTCTTTAATATCTGGGGGTGGCTCAGCCCTAATGCCCATGCCTGCTGAAAACATAAGTCTAGCTGATCTTCAGAAAATCACGCAGAGACTTCTCAGAGCTGGTGCAACCATTAATGAATTAAACGCTGTTAGGAAACATTTATCCTCGTTCAAAGGTGGCCAACTTGCTCGTCATTGTTATCCTGCTATGGTCATTAGTCTGATCTTATCTGATGTGATCGGTGATCCATTGGATATCATTGCTTCCGGTCCAACCGCTCCTGATACATCAACCTTCAATGATGCTCAGAAAGTACTAAAAAAATATAAGCTAATAGAAGAAAGTCCTGAAAGTATCCAACTAAGAATTAAACAGGGCGTAAACGGAATGCTAAGGGAAACCCCGAAAATAGATGATCCCATTTTTGACAAAGTGCACAATATTTTGATAGCCAACAATAACATTGCAGCCACTGCTTCCAAAAAGAAAGCGGATGAACTCGGATACAACTCAATGATTCTCTCAACCTATTTTCAAGGAGAAGCCAGACAAGTTGGAGAGATATTAACAGACATAGCTAGAGAAGTGGTTAATCGCGAACGTCCTCTTGAAAAACCAGCGGTAATAATCATTGGTGGTGAGACAACAGTAACCGTAACTGGAGATGGCGTAGGGGGTAGAAACCAGGAACTTGCCCTAGCAGCGTCAATGAGACTTAATGGAATGAATTGTATTATCGCAACCCTTGGAACTGACGGAATAGATGGACCAACAGACGTAGCAGGAGCCATAGTTGATGGCAACACTATGAAACGCTCAAATGAATTAGATTTAGATCCCCGTACATACTTAGAAAAAAACGACTCATATAGCTTTTTTAGAGAACTTGGGGACGCTATAATCACGGGTCCAACAGGTACCAATGTGAACGATCTATCGTTAATACTGGTTAAATGAGGTTCTTCTGTGAAGATCAATCAAAAACGAAAAAATGCAATGGATGAACTGGCTTCTTTGCTCAAGGAGGTCCACTGTTATGTGGACGTTATAATCGTTGAAGGTGCAAGAGATATCAAAGCGTTAAGAAATTTTGGATGCCAAGCGGAAATAGAGACCCTGGCTCATGTAAGATTAGGTGACTATGAGTTAGCAGAACAAGTTGCATCGAGATACAATCGCGTGTTGATATTGACAGATTATGATGCAGAAGGTATATATTTGAATCAGAAATTCTCATCAATCTTTGAACATAAAGACGTTAAAATAGATAAAGGGTTAAGAAACAGAATAAGGCGATTAATGACTACTATAGGTGTTTACGCCATCGAGTCTCTGGATAATATCAAAGAAAATTTGAATATCTAGTCCCCCTTTATAGCATTAAATATGACGCTTGAAGTTGCCCCCTATAACCCTGAATGGAAATTATGGTTCAATACACTCAGAAAACCCATATGGGTTAAGATCAATGAACTTGTTGTGGATATCATCCATATTGGGAGCACATCCATTGATGGAATGAGCGCCAAACCAATAATAGATATGGATATTGTTATCAATGACTTGACAAATTTCCCTGAAATCGTTAAGAGATTATCAAAGATAGGTTACAGACATATCGGTGATTTAGGAATAACCGGTATAGAAGTGTTCGATCAAGATCATACACCATTATACTCCCACCCCTTATACCTATGTCACATTAACTCCCTTCCCTACCTAAACCACGTACTGCTTAGAAAGCATCTCCACGAAAACCATGAAGATTTTGAACGCTATAAAAAACTGAAAACAGAGTTAGCCAAAAAATACCAAAATAGAGAGAAATACTGGCGATCAAAGACCGAGTTAATCCTAGAGTTTCTAGAAAAACAGGGGATATCCAAGAATGAACTTGATACCATAAGAAAACAAAATTCTTGACAAATTATAAATCAATTCCTTTTTAACACTCAATGTATTTTGTCTCTCTCAATTATGCAGCGACAACCCTTACTAATAGACGGCAAAGAAGCCAGAGCAATAATATGCATGCTAAAGACCAATGTACACGACCACACCCTTTACCGTGTAAAACTGGATGAACTACGAAGCCTTGTCGAGTCCCTTGGGATAGAGGTTGTTGGCGAGGTAGTTCAAAGCAGATACAGACCATTCGCAAAATATCATATTGGCAGCGGCAAAGTCAAAGAGGTCAGGAGAAAAAAGAGACGACTTGACGCTAATCTAGTTATCTTTTATAATATTTTACGGAGCAGCCAAAAACTGAACTTGATGATGGCTCTCAGCTGTGAGGTTATAGACCGTTACGAGTTAACATTAGAGATCTTTGATCAGATGGCTTCAGACACATTGAGTAAATTACAGATCCAAGCTGCTAGACTTGAAAAACAGGCGCCTTTCTACAAGTTACAAGCATCCATTAATCTAAGGGAGGATCGTCCCTTCTTCAGAGCTGGTGGAGAGTATGCTTTCCATGGAAAGATGAGGGAAATTACTCGTAATCAGGCTCGAATTAATGAAGAAATAGATAAACTTATGGAGGAGAAAAGTCAGCGTATCTGGAAGAGGAAAAACGAGCTGGGATTTCCAGTTATTTGTATCGCCGGTTTCTATAATGCGGGTAAGACTAGTTTATTCAATACGATTACCGGGGATACTAAGCCCGTAAGTAATAGACCATTTACCACTCTTAGCAGTAAATATCAGAGACGTTTCATCGACTACGAGACGACCGTCTTATTCATTGATACCATCGGTTTTATGCTTGACCTAGATCCGCGGCTAATACAGAGCTTCAAACTAAACCTATTAGATATAAGGAGTAGCGATATCGTGTTCCTTCTTTTTGACCTAACTGACTCGATGCTTATGTTAAAACTGAAGATCAGTGAGGGGATCCGTTTACTCCGTCAAATAGGGGTGGATAAAAACAGAGTCATCCTAGTCTTCAATAAACTTGATGAAGCTCCAGATAAGGGGGATAGGATTGAAGATGAACTAGAGTTAGAAAGGTATGATATCCCATGGATGACTGTGTCTGCTCATGAAAAGACCAACCTCCAAGAACTATTACGACTGATAGCTAAACGTGTGAAATACTTGAAAGAGAACCCCCCCACTGTGGAAGAGTTATCTCCATTTAGACGAGCAGAGAAAAGCGTCAATCGAATACTTGAAGAATACCCGGATATGAGAACATCCCGAAACCTACCTCCCTTCAATAGCTTAGTAAGGACCATCTTAAGCCAAAATACATCTAGTAACAACACAGTAAATGCGTACACTAGACTCTCCGAACAAATTGGGTTAGACCCTTATAGCATATCAGAGGCGTCTAAGGAGGATATTATCAAGGCAATAAAACCGTCTGGTATGTATAATCAAAAAACCAAGTATCTCAAGAAGATTTCAAAGATAGTAGTGGAGAGATATGATGGAGATATAGGAGCCGTGTTCGAGTATCCCTTCAATGAAGCCCGTGATAGGCTTATGGAGTTACCTGGTGTTGGTCCCAAAACTACGGATGTATCTCTTATGTTCTCAGCTAACAGCCGTGTTGTACCGGTTGACCGTCACATAGAGAGAATAGCCAAAAGACTTGAGATCGTGGAAGCTGATGCAGGCTATGAGGAAATAAGATCCGCCTGGCAGGATGCAGCCACTCCCGATCGATTCAGGGAACTACACTTAGCCTTGATCAAGTTTGGCCGTGAAGTATGCAAGGCACGCAACCCAGATCATGACACATGTATTCTAAGAGATATCTGCCCATATTCCGAGAAACATATGGATGAAAACGAACATGACGAAGGGATTGAATAGGAATTTACTCTACCTCTTCATGCTTAACATTGCTTTTGGCGCATCAATGCAGCTGATCAACCCATTATTCCCTTTGTTTCTTGAAGAAATAGGCGCATCTTCTGTACAGAATGCAACAGTGATTAGTCTAGGTAGCCTTGTAGCAACATCACTCATGCTACCCAGCGGCTTGTTAATTGATCGTGTAGGGAAAAAGACGTTGCTCATTACAAGTGCAGTGATTAATTCTGTGGCCATATTCTTATTATAATGCAGACCTGGCAACAAGTAGCACCAATCTACATCTTATTCAGTGCAGCTGGGGCATTATTCGTACCTGCAAGGATGGCTATGATTACAGATTACTCCCCGTCTGAGAATAGAGGAATGATGTTTGGGTTAATGAATATGGCATGGCCTATAGCTGGCATAGTAAGTCCACTTATTAGTGGATATCTGATCGAGACCACTGGCTGGAGACTGGTGTTTATTTTCGGAGCAGCTGTAAACGCGATCAGCATACTTCCAGGTCTAAAGCTTGAACGATCTTTCAAATACAAAGAGAAGAAGACCAAGACCGGTTTTAGAGATATGTTCAAGCCAGATGTATTCCCCACTTTGTTATCTTTCTTTGGTTTCCATTTCTTAATGACCACCGCCCTAGGCGGTATCAACCTGATCCTACCTCTATACCTAGGCTCAGAGTTCGGGCTAAGCTCATTCAGAATAGGGTGGTTCTTCACAGCCCAGAGTATACTGAACCTAATTACACAGATACCCGCGGGAAAGCTAGCCGATAAATATGGGAGAAAAAAATTCGTAATAATCTGCGTTTTTCTAATACCCTTTTTCTATGCTCTCTGGTATTTTGTAAGTGACTGGAGAATTCTCCTAGTAACTAACTCTATAATGTTTGGACTATGGAGCATGACTTGGCCCGGAACCTTAGCACTACTCAGCGACTCAGTGCCCAAAGAACTACTAGGAGTAGCCTTTGGCGTACGAATGACAGGAGTAAGACTTGGCTTCACCGTCGGCCCAATAATAAGTAGCTACTTCTACTCTAACTACTTCAACACCTCCCCCTTCTTAGTTGCAGCGGGCATAGCCACATCCGGAGTTCTCTTTGCCTATTTCCTACGAGACCAAGTATACGGACTTAATAAATAATTACCAGAGATGGTTGGATAAACCTACCATCTAAATCTGCAAAAAAGCATATTATCCGGACAACATGAAGAGAACCCAACTAGACCAGATATTCGGCCTCTACTTCACCATAGCCAGCTTCAGCTACATCGTCGAGACCTACAACTTTAACGTGGGCTTCACTTACATAGCAGCAGT
>CAZLHA010000132.1:0-6780 GCA_964559155.1 uncultured Candidatus Bathyarchaeia archaeon
TAGTGGAAAAGTGGTTATTCCAGTAAGAGTCGAAGGCTTTCTTAATATTTCTCAGATAATATGCTGAATAAGGGTATAATCCTTTATCTGTGAATTTCTCCAGTAATTTTCTTTTTATTTCTAAACTTTCTCTAGCTGTATCCATTAAATTGCCTATTTTCTCAAATAGTTCAGTTTCGTTTTTTTGTGTGTAACCCACTCTGGGTAGGTTTAAGGTAACGACACCGATTGATCCTGTAAGGGGGTTTGAACCAAATAATCCTCCACCTCTCTTTTTTAGCTCCCTGTTATCGATTCTCAGCCTACAACACATACTTCGTACATCGTCAGGATTGATATCACTGTTGACGAAATTTGAGAAATAAGGTGTACCATACTTTGCAGTCATCTTGAATATGGCTTCAGATGTTTTTGACTCCCAGTCAAAGTTGTCTGTGATGCTATAGGTAGATATGGGGAAGGTAAAGACTCTCCCCTTAGCATCTCCTTGAGTCATTACTTCTGCGAAACACTGATTAAAAAGATCCATTTCCTCCTGCATGTCACCATAGGTTTCATCACGTAGCTTACCTCCAAGGATGACTGGTTCATTCTTCAGGAAATCAGGTACTTTTATGTCTAGAGATATGTTCGTGAAAGGGGTCTGGAAGCCTACCCTGGTAGGTATATTCATGTTGAATAACCATTCCTGTAGCTTCTGTTTTAGCTGCGTCTCATTTAGCCCATCATATTTTATGAAGGGAGCTAAGTAAGAGTCAAAGTTACTGAAGGCTTGTGCTCCAGCCGCCTCACCTTGTAATGTGTAGAAGAAGTTTACTATCTGACCTAGAGCTGAGGATAGATGTTTTGCAGGGCTACTCTCTACTTTTCCTGCTACTCCTTTGAAGCCGGATAATAATAGATCGGGTAGATCCCATCCAACGCAGTAAGGTCCCAATACTGCAAGATCGTGGATATGTACCTCTCCTGAATTATGCGCTTTTCTTATGTTCTCGGGGTATACTCGGTTTAACCAGTATTTTGAGATTAAATTAGATGAGATGTAGTTGTTTAACCCTTGGAGTGAAAAGTTCATGTTGGAGTTCTCGCGGACCCTCCAATCGGATTTTAGGATGTATTTGTCGATTAGATCATCTTGACTTAGAATGGTCGCTAGTTCTCTTAGATCTTGATGTTGTTTTCTATACAAAATGTATGCTTTTGCTGTCCTAGCCATCCCTTCTTGAATTAAAGTGTGTTCAACAAGGTCCTGTATCTCTTCAACTGTTGGAACCCCTTCTTTACCAAATTCGTTTAATAGATCTTTTTGTACTTTATTGGTTAGTTTTCTTGCTTTTTTTTCAGAATTTTCTTCACCGACTGCGATTGTTGCTTGTATTAATGCGTTGTATATTTTTTCTTTATCAAATTCTTGTAATCTTCCATTTCTTTTTCTGACATATTTCAAAGGACTAGCTCTCCGTTTTTAATCGACAAAACACTGTAGTGTTTTAATACGGTATAATACACTAGGTGTAGTGTATATATTCATTAGGATTGTTACAAATAGATGAGACAATTGTTTTTTGTATAAATAAATAAATAACCTATAAGTGATTAAGACAAACTAACATAAAATTTACATTTTTAGATAAATAAATTATTGTCACAACAATAATGAACAAAAAAGACGAAAATTTATTAAAACACTACAATACATCAAATACAAAAAAGACGAAATAACACATATCTGATGATTACATATTTAATAATTCTTGACTTAAAAATAGTAATAAACAGTAGAAAGAGATTTACAACATAAGATAAGCAAGAACCATCTTTATAGTCAAGCCTAGAAAACATTATAATGTTAAAAAAGAAAAAAATTAGATCATAACCAAAATCAACTAAAAAATCATATTTACAGTATAGAAAAAGTTACTTATTACCACCAAGCCAAGCCCCTACACACTTAAGCATAAATGGCATAATTATACAAGCCGTGGCAGTTAAAATAACAAATGAAGTATAAATCTCAGAATTTATCAAATTCGCTGAACGCAATACTTCAAGAATTGCTAGTTCTATACCTGCTCGCCCTGTAAGACCCACTCCTACAATCAAACTGTCCCCCCATTCTAGGCCAACCAATTTTCCACCTATAACACCTCCAACAATTCTTGAAGCAAAACCAGTAAACAAAATAACAACCAATAAAGGAATATTAGCCACCAGCACCCCAAGTGTTGTATTTAACCCAACCCAAGAATATGCTAAGGGTGCAAAAAGGCCAAAAGTAAAAATCATTATGGATTCACGTATCCCTGTTTCAGCCCCTGCGAAACCTCTGTTTAACATTAATCCTGCGAAAAAAGCACCTATTATTGCATGAATACCCAATAACTCGGCTAGACTCATGGATGCGAACAGAACAACAAAAACATAAGAAAGTAAGGTACCCATTGTTTTACTTTTATTAACAGGTTTTATCATTTTTTCTGGGGTTTTTAAAATAAAACCTAATATATAAATAAAGAGAAAAAATAGCCCTACTCTTAGAATTAGGGTAAGTATAGATAGAGAACTTGCCCCGTTATTGGTCGATAGACTCAATAAGGCACCTAAAAAGGCAACTCCGGCTATATCATCAATCACTGCTACAGAGATCAGCGTAATCCCTGCTGGGGTTTGTAATTGGTCTAGGTCCACTAAGACTCTTGCACTCATACCGACAGAGGATATTGCCATAGCTGACCCAATACTAATTGAAGTCAAATCAGAGTACCCGAAAAAACGCCCTACAGCGTAGCCCGAAGCAATTGTTAATGGAACACCAACCAATGTTACCACCAGTCCTTGTCTAGACACCTCTAACAATTTTGAGACGTCAAGATGAAGCCCGGCGTAAACCAAAACTAGGATAAATCCTAATTCTGAGAATATTTGGAGAGATGCATTAGGTTGTATTACAGCCAGTACACTTGGGCCCAAGATTATTCCGGTTGCAATTTCTGCTACTACACTTGGGTATCCTATCCGTGTAATTAATTCACCGCTTATCTTTGATATTACAAGAATCAATAATATGTATAGAAATAAAGTATTATTCATTAATTCAAGTTCCTAAAAATTTGTATTAAAAATGGATAGCTTACCACAAACCTCATTTTGCGGGTTACCTTATCGAAATTATATTTATACCTTATGGTTTCCATTCCTCATATTATATGATTAGAGTTATTGTGGCATATGTATTATAAAATAAAGTTATTGTATAGTAGATAAACAAATGCAATACATGTTTTATAACAGTAGTATAGGTCATTAGAAAACTTTGTTCGCAATTACTAGATAATCTATGTTATAAATTGCGTCAAAAGAATCCCTTATATATTTCCATAGTGCACGTTACCCCCAAGATGGCTGAAAACGCTAAGTTTCAATATAATAGCTATCTATAGGTTGTTTTGAAATGCATTTAGAAAATATAATTATTCTCGTATCGGCGACACTTTTAATCAGTTATATTAGTTCCTTATTTTATTCAGTGACAAAAATCCCCGACGTTATTTTTCTAATGGGTTTTGGTGTATTGATGGGGCCTGTATTAGGATATGTTTCTAAGGAATTATTTGCTGAGCTTGCTCCTATGATGAGCATAATTGCATTAAGCATTATTCTATTTGAGTCAGGGATCAATGTTAAAATCGAAACTTTAATGGAACATATGGGTAGAGCCATGGTCTTATCGTTAGCCACAATTATTTCAGCTACATTTCTGGTAGGGGGGGCGATGACTTTGATCATGCCTAATGATTTTACTTTATTACAGGGTATGCTTCTTGGAGCTATGGTTGGAGGAACAGATACGGTAGCTGTTTACAGTATCATGGAGGGAGCCGGTCAATCACTTGAGACTTCAATGTCTACTAGGGTTTTACTTATAATGGAGTCTATAATCTCCAACCCAGTATGTATAATATTATCTTTCACATTGATACAAATGATCATACAACCAACAACATCAATAAGTCAAGCGTTTAAGGACATATTTAGTATTTTTACGCTTTCGTCTCTTTTTGGGCTTGGTGTTGGTTTGATATGGGCAAAAGTGTTAACGCGGTTGAGAAAAAGGCCACACACTTATATGATAACGCTTGCCATCCTTTTTCCTCTATATATAGTATCAGATGCTATTATCGGTGCAGGTGCTGGAGCAATGGCTGCATTCACTTTTGGAATTGGGCTGATAAATTACAAGTATATTATGGGAATGAGAGGCGTACATGATCGAGTGCTTATTGACGTTCGTCAGCTTAGGGAATTTCACGAAGAAATAACGTTTTTTATAAAATCATTTTTCTTTGTGTACATAGGAGTTTTCGTCTCGTTATCCTTACGGTACATATTTTTTGGTTTGACAGTAGTTATATTATTGGTGTCCATGAGATTCTTTTTAATTTTGGGATTAAGTAAACCATTATTATTAAGTGATAACGAGAGAATTTTATCACAATTTGTTTACTCTTCAGGATTGGAAGCTTTTGTAATGGCACAATTACCGGCTATCATCGACAAAGGGGGAGAGTTCTTTATTGCACCAGAAATCTATCCTAATCTTTGTATGCCCATTGTTTTGGGAACGATCATATTTAGCGGGTTAATTGGACCGGTACTTGCTGATAGAGAACTGAAAAGAGTAAAAAAATTAGGGAAAACAGAAAAATCGGGAAAGAAATAAAGCTACATTTAGATATATATTACGATAATATAAATATATATTGTAAACATTTGTTGTATTTATTTAATTTTGTAACCCGGGAGGTTTTAAACCATATTTCCAATACATATCCATGAGCCAAGATAGGTTTTATTGTCATTTTTTCGAGATATTTGGATGTTTAGTAAAGATTATTGATGACATATGTAGAGGGTTGTTATAATGGCTCGTAGACCAAGATCTGAAAATGAATTAAAAGATATACTTGAAGAAGAAGGGTGGTTTACTACATTCATTCCTACTACACCTGGACTTTTTGATGTCTTAGCTTTTAAACCATCTATGGAGGATAACAAGCTTTTTGAGTTAAAAGCTTTTGAGGTAAAAGAAAGGGCTAGTAAATATCTTTACCTTAAAGAAGAAAAAATTATACGACTAAAAGAGTTCGAAGACCTGACAGGGATCCCTGTTTTTCTAGCTATAAAATGGAAACTTGGACGAGGACGACTACCTATTTGGGATTTTAAGAGTATTGAGTTAGGTAGAAGAAAATATAGAAGACCTCAATAATACTTGTTTAAAATTTATTGTTCATTTATTTTGATGTAATATGAAAAAAGCATAAAAGGAAAGGAGGTAGGAGGCTAGTTTTTCGGTGGCTCCGGTACTTTTAATAAAACTACTAGACCTCCGATTAACACGGATGCTGAGCCTACGAGGAAGATGGCTCCGAAGAAGAAGATGTCTGCTATCCACCCTCCAAATATTGAGCCTATCGTACTTCCTTGACTTAGGAGTGTTGTGAAAAAACCTATACCAAACCCACGATTCTCTTCCGTTAACAAGTCGGAAATATATGCTCTTTGTGTTGGCTGAAGTATAGCGTTACTCATAGACTGTACGATGCGTACTATCAATACATGAGTAAAGGTAAATGCATAAAAATAACCCATTAAAGAGCCAATGAGTAGGAATATACCTCCTAAAAAGACAGGTTTACGACCGTATCGATCTGATAGATCTCCAGCTATAGGAGCAACAACAAGGGTTATTAATGCTCTTACAGCGAAAAAGTAACCCATTTGGGTTAAATCGATTCCAAGGGATTCGTCAAGATAGAGACTTAACAGGGGATCAACCATGGTAACTCCTGTTCTGTAAATTAAAATGGCTACAAAGAATACTGCTACTGGCAGTCCAAGGCCTCTTACTTTCTTTAAAAATCCTATGGTTCCATTTTGGTTATTTTTATTTATTGTCTGCATGCCCTTTTCTAGAGTCTCATCAACAAAAAGAAAGATTACAATCCAACTTATGGCGATTAAAATACCACTTAGGATAAAATATGTAAAAAAGCTGGATGCCTCTATGAATCTTCCCGCGAAAAGAGGCCCAACCAGTTGACCTGCACCAGCACTCATACTATAAAAACCCATAGCTTTGCCTCGTTCAACACGAGGGAATATATCTGCTGCTATGGTAGTTATAGCCACAGGTACCATATAGAAACCGAATCCTGCGAGAAACCTTAGGAAGAAAAAAGACCAAAAATCTCTTCCAAAATATGCGAATAAGAAGAATGCTGTGGAGTATAGACCTGCACCGAATAATAGAACTGGTTTTCTTCCATGAGTATCTGCATATCGTCCAGCAAGCATACTACTAATTACACCTGCGAAAGTACCTATGGCGATAAGGATCCCGTTTTGACTCTTGGAAACTCCGTAGCTTTGAAAGTAAAGTGGAAGTACCATGTAAACGGTACTTACAGTTATCCACATTGACATTACAGATATAATTAAAATGTAATAATTCCGTTTCTCCTTAGAAATATTGAGATCTAACATTTTATCACGGAACAGTCCAGTTACATGGGTATATTATAGATGTTTCGCATTAATTTAATCAATTACTGAATGTATAGGTAAACATTAGGTACATTAATTAAATAGGTTAATCTGATAATTTTATTAGTATTAAATACTTTTCTGGTATTGATAACATTTCATAAGAGGGCATACGTAAAGTTTTAGAGTAATTGAATGGGGTAATACTAGCATACAACTTTTTGAAGGTACCCA
>CAZLHA010000133.1:0-6763 GCA_964559155.1 uncultured Candidatus Bathyarchaeia archaeon
TAGTATATTTTCCCACTCAATCATTATACGCTGACACTCTCCTCTAGAGTTGTTACCCTCTCCATTAGGTTGAGTAGTATGAATGCTATGTTGGGTTCATAGTTACCTCTACTGGGGCGCTCAAGGAAACCTTCGTCTGCTAGCTTAGCGAAAGCAGCTTTTACGGAGTTGTAGTTAGCTCCAAGTTTGTCTGTCATCTCGCTTGGTCCTAGACTTGGATCTTTGAGGAATTCACGAAATATTGTGTCTTTTAAGGTTAAATCGTCTGACATTTTTAACTGTTGACATAGTGTTGTCTTGGGTTTTTAACTTTACTTTTCGAGTGAAGTCGGAAAACTAGTTTTCATTCATATTTGTAGAGCGCAATAATTTCTTAGTATATAAATAAAACATTATTTACCCCAAATTACGCTCTATACAACCGTATGGTTTAAATATCCAAGAAAAAAAGTGTTGCATAGTTACAGGTTGCAAGGAAAGAGACAAAAAATGCTGGCGGTAAAAGAAAAAACAATACAAAAACAAATTACAAAGCCAGCAGTTCAAACCAATAACCTTAGCCTCGCCTTACGAAACCTAATCCTATCAGAGATAACAGCTAATGTCTTTCAGGAAACACCCAGAATCAGACAGATAGTGGAAACCATAAGAAACCAACTTGAGATAACACCGTTAAGAAAAACCGAGAGCTACGTGCAGGTATTAGGTGTGGATGCAGGTAGTCAGATAATTCCCTTAGCAGCAATGCAATACGCGGTATTCGGAGCCCTTGCATATTCATTTCCCAATGGGCGTAGATATTTTCTACAACCAGAATCAATGAGCCAACCCTATGGAGACTCAATGAAACACTTCAGAAGTCAGGTGGATATCCGACGTGAGGCCATGCTCTACGAGACCGCTTACAGTTATCTTGAAAACTATCAGGACATAGAAGCCGTTTTTATTGATGGCCCATTAGCCTTCAGCAACTGGTGGGCGAGAGTTGGCAGGGAGAAAGACCGGCAGAGACTAATTGATGCTGTGAACAAGCTACTCCACCTCTGTAACCGATTGGACATAATCGTAGCTGGGATAGTAAAGCGCCCTACTGCTCGTCACTTGATTCACTTCTTGGGATTGAAGGATGAGGTGGAGTATACGGATAGCTTCGTAATGCTTCACGCATTGGAGGCTGGGGAACGCACAGAGGTGTTCAGCCCCAAGACGGGCCTTAGGATGGCTCAGAGAAACAGTCCATTAATGGATGCTGTTGATGCGCCCATATACAGTAGCTATCTGAGGCTCAGTAAGGAATGGCAGGTACCACCAATAAGACTTGATGTACCAGCGTATTGCCTTGATGAACTAGAGTCTTTGGCAAATTATTGCTACGCTACAAGTTATTGGAATGGATTACCTTTGCCCATCGTGAAAGCAGATGAGGAGGTAAAGGTATCAAAGCGTTTTATCGCAGATGTATACAGCGAGGCATTGAGCAGGGTTGGTCGTATTAATGGTGAGGTCTCTCAGCTTGCGCCTTTCTGGGGGGAGTCAGGGTGGATGGGAGTATAAAAGTAGGACACACTTACAGTAGCAGTGGCGAGTACGAAATCAACGAGATAACCATACTTATGCTCAGGACCCTTGAACTGGCGAAGGGTGACCTAGTCTATATTAAGCACCCGAAAAATGGTAAACCAGTGGTCTATCAAGTAACTCGCGTCTACCCCCATAAACGAGTTAGAGAATACGAGGAGGCCATGCTCAGAGAGGGCAGGTTAATCAATGATATCGAGGATAGCACCCTCCACGCTGCAGCTTATCAGTGGGGATGGCTGGATAACAATGATAGCCTTAGACCACTAAGATACCCTTTGACTCCTAATACCCCTGTCTACTTGGCTGAGAGGGATATAATCTCCAAGTTCACCAAGCCAAGCGGCGAATGGAGGATACTTCTGGGTAATGACCCCAGCACAGATCTGGATGTAGAGCTAGGGCTATACAGCATGATCCGGCAATCCTGTCTAATCTGCGGCGCTGTGGGGACGGGTAAGACGACCACCGCTATCACCATGATAAGCCGAGCAGCTAACGTGAATCCACCTGTTAGATTCTTCATCGTGGATAAGGATGGTGAATACAGTAGCTTAATGGAGCACTTAGGCCCAGAGAAAACCCTAAAGGTGCCTTGGGAGCGCTTTTTCCAACCCAGCTCTATACCCTGGGAGGATTACCTCGGTGAATTCGGGTGGCAGAAGACTTGGTGGAACAGCAAGATACTGATCCATGCTTTGAAAATATTGTACGCTCAGGCGGCTAATGTAACCAAGCAGAACCTTAAACAAGCTTTGGGTTGGGTTAAACCAGATAAATTGGGATTTAATAAAAAAGAAGAGGAGTTCGAGAGTTACCTGCAGCAAGTATTAAACTCTGTTGATAATAGCAAGCTCATTCCGGAGGGTGATATGATGCCATTGGACCCGGTGGATCTTTTAAAGGATAGACATGTGGTGATAATGGATCTCAGCACCGGCAAGGATACTTGGAGTCAGAAACACTTAGTGGTTTCACAGGTCTTGCGGAAAATATTCAGCGAGGCGCTGGAGAGCAGAAAATTCGGATGCATAATTGTCTTGGAGGAAGCCATGTATTACGCACCCCAGAGAGGTGTCTTTGAGCTGGGAGACAAGGAGACCCGTGGAAAACTTCTCGGTGTGATTAAGGAGATCGCCACTAATGGTGGGAGAAACGGTGTTGGTCTCTGGGCTGTTACCCAACGCCTCAGCACCGTGGAGAAGACCGTGGTAACTCAGTGCGCCAATAATATCATCTGTCATGGATTAGAGGACGTGGATAAGGCTAGGGTGGCTGAGATCATGGGTAACGAGTTCGCAGGCCTAATTGGAGACCTCCCTCCAGGCGAGGCAATAGTGAAGGGCACCTCTTTGAAATGCAGGTTCCCGATATGGGTTAAGGTATTACCCGAGTTATACCCCGCGTCCAGCGCAAGTACGCCTATGAGTCGTTTCGTGCACATGGAGCTAGCCAATCAGGACTAATTTTATACCAATATCTTCGCTATTATCATGTATGACTCCGAGACGAAAGTACCCGCTTTACCCTATCCCCGGGGTGGCCGTACAAATCAAGAAAGATGATACATATCTTTTGATCAAACGAGCCGCTGATCCTGATAAGGGGGTCTGGTCTGTGCCCGGTGGCTTAATAGAAGTGGGTGAACGAGCTGTTGAAGCTGCAGAAAGGGAGGTACGAGAGGAGACCGGTCTTAGTGTTGAATTGTTTAAGAGACTTGGAGTCTATGATAAGATAGAGCTCGATTCTTCAGGAAAGGTGCTCTATCATTTTATTATAATGCATTTCCAAGCTCAACCATTGGGTGGAGATTTGACCCCCATGGATGACGCTTTGGATGTTGTATGGGTAAGAAAAGAACAAATCAATGAATACCAGTTAACCCACAGTCTCCAGATGTTTCTAAAGCGAATAGGTTTCACTCCTTAGCGCTTGGGTCTTTTGGCTTTTTCTTTGAGGTATTCTCTTATCTCGGCTACTCTTTTCAAGGCATCCACTACTTTTGGGCAAATGTAGACAGGTTTCCCCTCCTTGATTATCAGATGGATGAGCATATCATTATCTACCTGTGCGATCTTGGAGCCATCAGGTGACTCGTATAAAGCGAACTCCTTGCCTAGGGCTGTGTTGAGGTCACCAATTTTTTTCCAGCTGTGGAGATCCGGGGTTTTTTGTATTCGCAAATAATACCCATCTCATGGTATCTTGGGGTCAGTATTTTATTCTTGTAGATTTCTGTTCCATAAACTGATTGGATCGGGGATTATTTTTCAAGAAACTGTGGGTGAAATGGTAAAAGAGAAATATATGCGGGGGTGTTGATCTAGTTTACGGTGTAAGATTTGGTACAAGCATCAGATTTCAAAGATAAACATTTCATAAGCATGATGGATTACAGTCGAGAAGAGCTTGACTATATCCTCAGCGTAGCAGACAAGATGGTAGAGATCGAGAAAACTGGATCAGATATGGCCAAGGGAAAGGTACTTGGATCCATGTTCTTCGAGCCCAGCACGAGGACGAGGCTCAGCTTCGAGACCGCCATGATGAGACTGGGAGGCAACGTTACCACAGTAGCCGACCCCAAGACAAGCAGTGCCAAGAAGGGGGAATCCTTTGAGGACACGATTAGCACCATCAGCAACTATGTTGATATAATCGCCATGAGGCACCCTGATAACGACGCGGCTCTTCGAGCCAAGAAGGTAGCCAAGGTTCCATACCTCAACGGTGGTAGTGGTACATGGGAGCATCCAACCCAGACCATGCTGGATCTCCACTGCATTAAATACGCCAAAGGCGAGATCGATGGACTAACCATTGGAATGGTGGGTGACTTGAAGAACGGTAGAACCGTTCACAGCCTTTTGAAGGCATTGAGGCACTATGATGTAACAGTCTACTGTATCGCCCCAGATGCCTTGAAGATGAAGAAAGAGGTACTTGAAGAGGTAGAGGACAAGATCGAGGTCCATGAGGTAAGTGACCTGCCTGCAACGATGCCAAAGCTGGATGTGGTGTACATGACTCGTGTACAGCGTGAACGCTTTGATTCACAGCTGGAATATGACAAGGTGAAGGACAGTTATATCATGGACAGGGAGATGGTTGTGGATCACGGTAAGGATGATGTGGTTATCATGCACCCATTGCCCAGAGTTAACGAGATCGCTACAGATGTAGATGATTTACCTAACGCATGGTATTTCAAACAGGTGAAACACGGCATCTACGCACGGATGGCCATAATCGTCCTAGCACTGGGACTATGGAAAGACTAAACCCTCCCTCTTATCTATAATCTATCTACTAGCTTCTTTATTCGTTCCCAAGGAGGTATCTTTTTTTCATCCACCTTGATCTCCGTGGTGTATGCTTCGGGAACCCTATAACTGAATATCTTATGGGTTCCAATCCTGAGTGGTTCATTATCCTCTGTTGTGGTCACCCACTCTATAATGGGGAAGTCGTGGCTTACTATACGGGTACCATTCTGCAACTCGGCGATGAATTTAGGTCGTAGCTTTGCGTTCCCTGTGGTGGTCAAGTACAGGGTTAACACTGTTGCTTGGCTTAGATCAGCTTCCATGAAGTTACTTCTATTAACCTCTATCTTATCCCCAAGGTCCTTATTATAGATTTTATTCAAGGCGGTTTCAACTAGGTGGTTATTTAACTCATAACCGATGGCATGATCTACACCAAACTCCTCTACAGCCATCATCAATATACGCCCATCCCCACACCCTAGATCAATGATGGTATCCCCTGGCCCAGCCTCAGCTATCTCAAGCATCTTCTTCACAACATTCATAGGTGTAGGAACATACGGTGCTACACTCTCATTATCCTCGCCCCACCCCAGTAAGTTGTGCCAGCCTGTTATACGCTCACCAAAATCCTCAGGTGGGTTAGTGTTGTCATCTTTCACATTTATTTTAACTCCGTGGTGGTATTTACATGGTGCGACTGGAACCGCTTTATAGATGCAACGGCTTTTTCTCTATTGATCTAGGATGGAGCTTAAACTAGTTGAATTAACCATACCTGAGGAATCCAACATCATACTCGGGCAGAGCCACTTCATAAAAACCGTAGAAGACCTTTATGAGGCACTTGCTAGTAGTGCACCGGGTATAAAGTTCGGTTTAGCATTCTGTGAGGCGTCGGGGGAATGCCTCGTGCGATCTGAGGGCAATGATGAGGAGTTGGAGAAGACTGCTGTTGATAACGCTATGAAACTGGGCTGCGGTCACAGCTTTAACATAGTGATGAGAAACTCGTTTCCCATCAATGTATTGAACCAAGTTAAAACAGTTCCAGAGGTATGCACCATATTTGTCGCCACAGCCAATCCTTTACAGGTAGTGGTAGCAGAGTCTGATCAGGGACGCGGCGTACTCGGGGTAATAGACGGATCTAAACCCAAGGGGGTTGAAGATCAGGAAGGTATAAACTGGAGAAAAGGGTTCCTAAGAAAGATTGGGTATAAAACCTAGTTGAGAAGCTCTTTCATTTTGCTTCTTAACTTATCTATAGACCCCTCGCCTGAGGCTTCTACAACGAGGTCGCGCTCATGGTATCTCTCCAGCAGTGGCTTGGTTTTTTCCCTGTAGATCTCCAGCCGGTGTTTAATGACCTCTGGTTTATCATCCTCACGTTGAATCAGTTTACTGCCGCATTTATCACATATCTCATCTTTCTTAGGGGGGGCTGAGTCAAGATTGTAGACTGCGCCGCACTCGGGGCAGGTTCTACGCTTACTTAACCGGTTGATTATTACCTCGTCGGGTACTTTGACATACAGTACATGAGTGAGTTCCATACCCAAGTCATCCAATATCTCGTCAAGTGCATCAGCCTGAGACTTATTTCTAGGAAAACCATCGAGAATGAATCCTTTTTTAACATCTGGCTGGCTCATACGATCCCTGACAATACCATTAACCACCCTGTCGGGCACTAGATCGCCTTGTTCCACGTATTCTTTGGCTACTTTACCGTACTCGGTCTCTTCTCTAATTGCTTCCCTAAGCATATCCCCTGTTGTTATCACTGGGATATCGTAGATATCTGATATAATGTGGGCTCTGGTGCCTTTCCCGGAACCAGGTGGCCCCATGATGACCATTTTCATAGAACTCAACTCGACCTTGAACGGGGCTACCTTATTAAATAATTTACG
>CAZLHA010000134.1:0-6729 GCA_964559155.1 uncultured Candidatus Bathyarchaeia archaeon
AGGATATAATATTTTAAAAAAATATAATTTAGTAAGAGAAATAGATAAAAAAGAGTTAATCTTCAGCGACTCTATAGAAGCTGTAGGCTAGGATATAGGTTAGTATTACTGAGCCTAATCCACCTATGATATATACCTTACCCAGTTCAGCGAATAAATTCACTGATGCGTGAAGTATTACTGCTATCAGGTAATATTTTGCTAGATTATTCTTCACTAAACCCATTGTGGCTATAGCAGTGCTCGCTCCATGGAAAAACAAACCGGGTAACCTAACAATTACGGGTACCTTGGAGAAAAGACCAGATATATGTGCTGAGATTTCCCTTATATCTAATAGCCAATACTATTAATCTACCTTTAAATTAGATTCAGGATTGAATGACCAGGGAAATGGGGTAGGTCTATCACGGGGATAATATGATCTTATCTTATCTCTAAGGTCTATATCTTTTTGTGTTATTTTCTTCTCTGATGTCTGAGATAGTGTAGCTCTAAACTTTGATAAAAAGGCGGTCATGTTATCAGAGTCTACCTCAAGTTCTTCACGTGCATCACGGTGTATGACAATGTCCTTTACTTCAGACTCCTTTCCCTTGCTTTCATGATATTTTACTCTGTAATCTGGCTCTAGTTGTTTCTTAATCTCCTGGATATCAGCAGGCTGCCACCATTTGAAAAAAGTGTGTGTATATTTATTCATATTGAATGATTCAAATAATGTTTTTTATAGGTTAATAGAAAATATAAGAAAAATTTATGATATCTCTAATTTGTGAACCTTCTCTTTGCTTGTGGGAGTCTCTTTAGGTATCTTCACAGTTAGGACGCCGTTCTTCATCTCGGCTTTACTCTTGTCGGGCAATACCTTCTCGGGGAAACTAATACTTCGCTTGAAGTTTTTTGAACGTATCTCATTCAATCTATAGTCTGCTTTTGATACTTCCTTGGTTTCATCCCTTTTCCCCGTCATGTTCAACTTGTTTTCGGTTATCTCGATCTCGATATCATCTTTATCAAACCCTGGGGTCTCAGCGGTCAACTTGAAAGCATCGCCTTCGTCCACAAGATTTACAGGTGGTTTCTGTATCATCCTAGGAATTACACTCTTTTCCCAATAACTCGGTTCGGTGATGGGGGACTTTGTCCATGTTTCTAGGACGTTTTTCCTAAAATCCTTGAACATTTGTCATATGTTTTGAACACATCTTCTGGTGTCCAGATTTCTATCTCTTCTTTCTTAGATTCATCTTCACTTGTCATTTTTCTTCATATATTGCTAAAAAAATATTTTTTATAAACCTTAACGGGGTTTAATCAACAAATATAATCTTTTTTAGGTCATCTAGTTGGTTTAGGATGAAATCCGGGTTAACAGATATTATCTGTTTCACGGTATGGACACCAGTGGTTATACCTGCTGTATGAACACCTGCTTTTTTTCCAGCTCCTAATCCAGTTGCGCTATCATCAACAAAGATTGTAGCGTTTTCGGATATTCCTAATTGTTCCATGGTAATTCTCAATATACATGGATGTGGTTTGGGGTTTTCAACATCTTCAACTCCGACAAATAGGTCAATGTACTCCATTATTCCGAGCTCGCTCATTATTGGCTTCATTAACTCTCGGCTAGAGTTAGAGGCTATGCTCTGTTTTAACCCATTTTCTTTAAAGTATTTTAAGGTTTCAAAGACTTTTTCTTGTATTTCTATCTCAGTCTTTCCCTTTTCAAGGTAATAGGCCCTATATTTTTCAACTGCTTCGGGTATCTTTTCCTGGTCTTCTTCATTGAATATCTTTTCATATATCTTATCTAGTGGTGTTCCCATTAACTCCATTATCTTATCAATTTCATAGTCTAGCCCTAGTTCTTTCAGAGAGTTTTCTATTGATGTCTTTATTGCCGGGTTTGAATCAATTAATACACCATCTAAGTCATAGATGATGAGTTTAATACCTTGAAGCATGATTTTCACACAAAATATTCTCGAATATAATAAAAAGAGTTTATTCGAGGTCTGGTGTCTGGCTATGGATATCTGCATATGGGTCTAATGCGTGACCATGTCGGGGTAGTAGGCCGAACATCATCATCCATACATCTTGGTCTTCCAAGGTCTCTGGCTTAAGAACAGATTCCAGTATCTTTTTCATCAATGGGTGATGGGCTTTCTCGTCTTCCTCTATAACTTTTAGCAAGACTTTTGCTTTCTCATTATCTACTCGTTCTATAACGTCCTTTACGTTTTTCATCATCTCTTTCTCTACTTTGATATGCTCGTTGAGTTCTTTCTCAAGGTTCTCCATCTTGGTAGCCATCAAACCCATGTTCTTTCCTTCAATTATATCCGCAGCTGCCCGGTATAGACCCGCATGCTTCTTACTATCATAGCCAATTGAGGTGATGAGCATCTCAACGTAGTCATTGCCCAGACCCCGTATATTCTCCAATTTTAGAGCATATTCTTCCTCTAAATCTGCATATGTTCTAAGTTTCTTAGTAATCTCTTTAGGATTCATTCTGAGTAAGTTAAGAAATCATTATATAAAAATAGAAAAAAAAGCCTATTCGGCTTCTACGGTAATGGCGCCTTCTGGGCAGCTGTTTACGCAGGCCATACACATTATACATTCTTCTGCTCGAGCAGGGTCAGCTTTTTTTTCGTTATCATATTCTGGCATCTCTACGATGTCATATACGTCTACGGGGCATACGTCTTTACAGACGGCTGCACCTGAACATTGGTCAAGGTCTACTATTACTTTTGGCATTTCGATCTATTTCATATAACAACTGTAATATTTAAAGAGAAATACCTTGTTTATTTCTCCTTTTTTCGTTTATATAACGTGATTTAGAAGTATTAAGTATGATAAAACAAGTTGATGGAAAATGGGTTGCAGAGTGCAAATTATGTGACTGGGACATCATAGAAGAGACAGAGAAAGGCGCCAGAGAAGGGCTTAATCATCACATTGATGTCACGCATAAGAAACCAACAGTAACAGTAACCGAGCGAAGAAGCCCCGTAAAAGAAGAAAATAAACAAGGCAACCTTCCTGAAGCAGAGAAAACTCAAGGTACACAAAAATAGAGATAAAGGAGCTACCCGTTGAACACCAAGACACTATTAGATGAATATGGGGAATATCTCAAAAAGGAGACCCAGCCTGACTGGATAACCCCCATGTTAGCTACCCTAACAGATGATTACTTCGATGACATAGACTGGATCTATGAACGAAAGTTAGATGGCGAAAGATGCTTGGTTTTTAAAAAAGAAGATGAAGTAAAACTTTATTCAAGAAACAAAAAACTCCTGAATAATACTTATCCCAAGGTGGTTAACGCCTTGAAGGGAGAACAGGGGGATTTCATCGTTGATGGAGAAGTAGTGGCATTTGAGGGTGAATTAACAAGTTTCTCCAAGCTTCAAAAGAGGATGCATAAGAGGGAACAACAAATTATTGAAAAAACAGGCATAGATGTCTATTTTTATCTTTTCGATATTATGCATCTTAACGGATACAACACAGAAGAAGTGGAGCTGGTTCATAGGAAAGAAGTGTTAAAGTCTTTGATGGAGTTCAGTGATCCAATCAGGTTTGTTAAGCATCGTAGAGAGAAGGGAATAGAGTACCACGATGAAGCCTGTGATAAAGGCTGGGAGGGTATTATCGCTAAAGATAGTACTAGTAAATATGTGCACTCCAGATCAAGAAAATGGCTTAAATTCAAGTGTCGAAACCAGCAAGAATTCGTTATAGGAGGTTACACGGAACCCCAAGGAGAGCGAGAGTATTTCGGAGCCCTTTTGATCGGATACTATCAGGGTGATGATTTTGTCTATGCTGGAAAAGTTGGAACCGGTTACACAGAGGAGACATTAGAGACACTAGGAGAGAAACTAAGAGAAATTGAGACAGAAGAGAGCCTGTTTGAGGGGATGATTGATAATAAAGGGGTGCACTGGGTCGAGCCAAAACTGGTCTGTGAGGTTAAGTTCACCGAGTGGACAGATTATGGTAAACTTAGACACCCCTCATACCTTGGAATACGTAGAGATAAATCACCAAGGGAAATTAAGAGGGAGATACCAGCGTAATGAAGGAAGAAATAAACGGCCACAGGGTAGAACTCTCTAACCTAGAAAAGGTGTTCTATGAGGATTCTGGAGTCACCAAGGGAGAAATAATTGACTACTATAGACGGGTTTTCCCCAAGATGGAGACTCATATCAGGAATAGACCATTGACACTTCACAGGTACCCAGATGGAATAGGTGGAGTAGACTTCTACCAGAAAGAGGCGCCTGATTATATCCCTGATTATATTGAAACAGTTGAAATAAAGAAAGTAGAAGGTGGAAAACAGTACCAGATAATGGGAAATAGTAGAGCAACCATAGTATACCTTGCTAACCTAGGCACCATCACTTTCCACATATGGTTAAGTAAATTAGATTCACTTCAATTGCCGGATAAGCTTATCCTTGATCTGGATCCCCCAAGGGATGACTTTGAACCCGTCAGGGAAGCTGCGTTTGATCTACGGGATATTATGGAGGAGCTGAAACTCGATCCCTTTGTCATGACTACTGGCTCAAAAGGATTACATATTGCTCTACACATAAAAAGAGAGCTTGAATTTGATCGTGTTCGAGATACGGCAAATAAAATTACATCACATCTTGCATCCCTGTACCCTGAAAAATACACCACAGAGGTACGGAAAAAGAAGCGAAAGGGGAGACTATTTCTGGATACAGCGAGAAACGCTTATGGACAGACTTCTGTATCACCGTATTCGCTTAGGGCGCGAAAAGATTGCCCAGTTGCAACACCTCTGGAGTGGGATGAACTCGATGACCCAGAGCTTCACTCAAAAACCTATACAATAAATAATATTTTCAGGCGTCTAGGTCAAAGAGATGATCCTTGGAGAAATTTCTATAACGAGCCCTGTTCGTTAAAGAGGATACAGAGTGAGATTGAGGAGTTAGAGTAATGGGGGTAGACCTTAAATCCATACTGGTTAAGGACACAATAAAGTTAGATGAATTAAAAGGCAAAGTTATAACAATTGACGCATCGAATATACTCCATCAGTTCCTTTCTACGATACGGAAACCAGATGGGACTCCTCTTACAGATTCACAGGGAAACGTAACATCCCATCTTATAGGATTATTCTACCGCACCCTGAAGATGATGAGAGAGTTCTCAGTTAAACCAGTCTATGTTTTTGATGGCGAGATGCCCGACCTGAAAACAGATGTTGTAGAGGAAAGAGCCGAGAGGAGAAGCGAAGCGAAGAAAAAGTGGAGCAAAGCTAAACAGGTTGGAAAAGATGAGAAAGCGTTCAAAGAAGCGGTTAAGACTGGTTTCCTGGATGATCAGATGATAAAGGACGCTAAACGGCTCTTAGACAACATGGGACTACCAACAGTTCAGGCTCTCGCAGAGGCTGAGGCCCAGTGTGCTTACATGACCCACGATGAAGAAATATACGCTATGAATAGCAGGGATTACGATTCCATGTTATTTGGGGCGAGCAGGCTCCTCAGATACATGACTATAAGCAACAAGGATAACATAGAGATTATTGATCTGGATAAATTCTTGAATCATCATGGGATCTCTTGGAAGCAATTGGTGGATATGGGAATACTTATTGGAACAGATTATAATGAGGGGATATTCAGAGTCGGCCCCAAAACAGCTTTAAAACTAATTAAGAGACATGGATCCATCGAGAAGATACCTGAGAAATACCAGAAAAAAATGGGTAAAAATTATGAAGATGTTAGAAGATTGTTTCTTGACCCACCTTTAATAGAAGATTACTCCCTTGAGTTTAAGGATATCAATAGGACTGGCGTTATGCAGTTCTTATGCGAGGAAAGAGATTTTCCACACGAGAGGGTCTTAAATAATTTGGAAAAATAAAGAGATTATTCGGTTGGGGGCTCCTCAGGAGGCGCTGGAGGCTCATCCGGGGGTTCCTTAGGAGGTTCTTTGGGGGGAATATCGTCTGGATCGTCTGGTGGATCTTCTATCGACAATAATAGCACCTATTTTAGATGGTTTTTAAGAAGTTCAGTCAACTCGTCAATGTGAGCTTGTTTGTCTTTTTCCATCTTTTCCCAAAACTTTAGACACTTTTCACAGCCAACAGAATCTGTTTTGTATGTGTTTTTAATCCGCCATAGGCTCTGGCTCTCTTCTACTAGTTGTGTCATTAGATCGTATACATGGTCACTTAGCATTTTTCTTCAATATAGGCTCAGTAAACATTTTTTATAAACCTTGAAAATAGTATCTTTTCTCGGTTTGAATAAAAGGTTCACATAAAATTAATCGAAATAAAATGATGACAATGAAAAGACCTTTTGAATTTAAGGTAACTCCGGAAACAGTTAAGACTGGAAAACACTGGGTGTCTGTTCACCTGAAAAATATTAGTACAGATGATATGTCTCAGTTAGACGTTAAACTGCATTCAGAGGACCCGTATTTCCTTGATGTGCTTGGTACAGGCAGCTATGTCTCTGAAATTAAAGCGGGGGAAGAAAGAGTTCTACCATTCCAGTTGAATGCTGATATATCAACCAAGGTCTATGCTACGGTCTCAGGGTTCAGAGAGGGGGAATACTTTTTCTGGACATCCCCAAGGGTTGAGATAGATGTAGGGGTCACGAGGGCGAAGCTTAGAAACGTCTTTGC
>CAZLHA010000135.1:0-3661 GCA_964559155.1 uncultured Candidatus Bathyarchaeia archaeon
TATACTCACGAGCCACAGCCTTGGGGTCATGACTTGGTTCATCTGTTTGGATCAAGCCTCTTAGACTCGCTAAGCGTTTAGGAGGCTCTAAGATGATCGAATCATCTTTTACACTGATCCTAACAACAGTGTCCTTCTTTAACCCAATTTTATCTCGCATGCTTTTTGGAATAGTAACTCGTCCTCCTCCCTGAATCTCCCTCTCCTCCACTTCCAATAAAAACACCAATTAAACAGAGAAAACCAATAATATAAACTACTTATTACCATAAACAATCATAAATTATGCTGTAAGCGTCACAGATAATTTCCTAAAATGCGATTCAGACCCCTTAACCCACTATAGAGATGTAACACGTATCCTGTTCTCTTCAACCACCACTAATTTGCCCTTCAAGGAATAAACCTGTGAAATCGTATGCATTATCCTCTTAGCTATATACTCGGGAGAAGAAGGAGTCAGCCTTAACAACATTAATCCAATAACCAATCTCCTCTCCTTGAAAATCAAAGCTCCAAAGTCCTTATCAAAAGTAACAATAATCCCTTTCACCTGGTTCGCGTACTCAATAACCAATTCATCTGAAACACCAGGCGAGACACCGCTAATTGATACAAGCTCTACTCCATTCTCTTTTAAGATATCTTTTGTCTTTTTTGGAATACATTCATCCAATACGAAAAGAGTCAAGGATACGGATACACCATCTCATCCTTCACTAGATCCACTGCATACCTTAACACATGCTTGATATCCTCTTCCATAAGCTGAGGATAATTCTCCAATATCTCCTCATGGCTCCAACCATTAGCCAAGAGCTCCAAGATATGCTCAACACTTATCCTGGTACCTTTAATCACAGGTTTACCAGCCAACACCCCGGGATCCACTACGATCCTATCCGTCTTATTCATTTGTATCTAATAATTCAATGATATAGGACTCTATAAATGCCTTCCCAGACCCGACAAGTACAAAGAAACCCAGCTAACCAATAACTCATCTCACACAACTCCGTGTATAATCTTCAGCACCGCCGACACCATGCAAGAACCCCTAAGCATCGCCATGCAGATAAGCTACCACTTGAAGCCACATCAATGAGCCACCCCCGACAAACAAGAAACCACGCTGAAAGCGTCACCGTGAAATAAATTCCTCTCTGGTTCATAATAACGGGTAATAAAAGAGTATCAAACACATTATATTACACCAGATAAAACATATACACGGACATATTGAAAACAATAAAAATCCGCGTACCCGAGGCAATAACCGAAAAAGACGTAAAACTAGCCACAGCAATAGAAGCCTTCAAGAAGAAAATAGTAAGCATAAACCGGGCAGCTGAAATCGCGGATACCCCCATACAGGAATTCCTCAATGAACTAAAACATAGAGGCATACCCGCATACCCTATCCCAGACCCTGAAGCCAGGCGGGAACTAGAGATTTGACCAGAGCCGTACTAGACTCATCCGTCATTATAGCCCTCTCACACCTTAACCATTTCCAAGCCATACCTAAAGTCTTCACAGAAACAATAATACCCAAAGCCGTCTATGACGAGATATGCATCAAGGGAAAAGGGCTAACCGGATCCCGTATGTTATCCAACGCCCTGAAACAACACAAAGTCACAGTAACTAAACCAGAAAACGTGGAACTGGTAAAAGCATTACTGGACCCCCTCGGTAGAGGAGAAGCAGAAGCAATAACCATCGCATCAACCATTAAACCAGACTATATAGTATTAGATGACCGCCTAGCCCGTAGAAAAGCCCAGACCATGGGACTAAACGTAATAGGAACCTTAAGGATTCTAGGATTAATGAATAAAAAGAACCTCCTATCCCTTGAAAAGCTATTAGACTCCTTAAACGCCCTCAGTACAATAGGTTTTCACGTCAGTGAACAAGTGATACAGGAATATATAAAAAGCCTAGAAAAAACATAACCCCTGTATAATTACTTTAGTAGAAGTATTTCCCTACTCGAAACACATCATGCATAGCCTTCAGCAGCACAGAGAACCAGGACGAGACCATAAGCAACGCCATGGAGATCAAAGCCAGCATCATCGAGATAAACCACAATAACAACCCCGTAACACATCCAAACCCAAGCAATCTCCTCGGATCTTTTCATTGGTTCACTGTAACCCGCAACAAGATATCATCCCCGGATATTTTTCACAAATCACATAACATTATTTATCCCCACAGATAATAGATCAAATACAGAAAACCGGGTGATTATCACTTGACCGATACAAATCAACTAGTGGAAAGAGTCTCCAAAACCCTAGGCGTAGCCCCGGAAACCCTGATCTCCAACGGGATCGAAGAATACCTCAAAACCAGACATAGAATAATACAAACCGAGATACACGAATTAGAGACAAAATATAACGTAAACAAACCAACTGAACTAGAGGAACAGATAAAACAGGGAAAAATATCGGAACACCCTACATGGGAAGACCTGATACACTACGAGAACCTAACCGAGCGCGCTGAAAAGATCAAACAAGAACTAGAAAAAATACAGGGATGAAACCTGCTTGGAGCATCACAAATAAACTAAGAAAAAACAAAGAACCAATATTTTGCTTTTCCATACCTATCCTCAACACTTTCCCCTTAACCCTCCCCACCAGCGCACAGAAAACACCTCCTCAACCCGTTTTTAACCCCATACTACACTAGGAGAAGATACCGTAAAATATCAGTAAATATTCAGAGAAAAATAACATGCGGTGCCCCTCGATAGAAGAAGCGGACTAACCTCAACGTCCAACTAATAGATACCACTAAAACAACTCCTTTATAACCCATAGCCAAGTATACTAAAATAGGTATACTCTATGAGTGCTACTGAAACAGTAACAGGAAAAATAACCCCCCAGCAAAAAGAAATACTCCAGAAACACGGAATAAACATCAGCAAACTAGTAAGAGAAGCAGTAGAACAAGAAGTCCAGCGAATCAAAAAAGAAGAACAGAGAAAAGCACTCAAAGAAGCCAGCCAAGTACTCAAAAAAATACCCCCCCAAGAACTAGTAAACCTAATACGAGAAAACCGTGACCAGAGATGAAACAAGTACTGGACGCAAGCAGCCTACTAACCCTAATAGAAACACATGGAACAAAAGCCACCAAACACCTAGCCAATAGCATCACCATCCCCCTAATCTACTACGAGATAGGAAACGCACTCAAAACCAGCGCTACCCACCTAGAATACATAACCCCCCAGGAAGCCCAAGAGACCCTAAGAAACCTCAACAAGGCTCTAGAACTCGTGGAAATCACCCACATGGAAAACATTCAGGACTCAGAAATGATCCTGGAAAACAGCATAGAATACGGTTTAACCTACTATGCCTCAGCCTACCTCACAGCAGCCCAGAAACAAATGGCAAACATGGTGACCGAGGATAAGAGACTGGCAAGAGCCGCCATGAAGGCAGGAATCATGACACAGACCATATCCGACCTCTAATAAACCTACACAAGCCTAGAATACACGATAACCCCCCGTTAACACACACCACAACCACACTCTTCATTGTAAGACCACGGATCAAATTATCCTAGTAAAACCTAAATACCCAACCCTAAATGGCTAACCAGTTTACAGGATGAATAAATGATCCAT
>CAZLHA010000135.1:3671-6723 GCA_964559155.1 uncultured Candidatus Bathyarchaeia archaeon
AATGAGGTCCATGGGGAATTTTAGAGTCAGAGGTATATAGACGATGGAATGTGATCTCAGTTACAAGTTAACGGATTCTAACAGAAACGAGTTTGAAAACAGTGAAGAAGCAGCGGCGAAGCTAACCTCCGAGACTCTCAGAATAGAACCCTCCTTCGGTGACACCCTATCCATCCCCTACAGAGACATCCTAAACCTAGTCAACAAAGACTACAAGATACATATATCCCTTAACTCGGGTGACACACTCACCCTCTATGACCTCGGCTACCGCTACGAGGACTTTCTAAGAGAGTTAAGCGGGCACCGCAACGCCCTATTGTTGAAAGACCTTCTAGTCCAAGAGAGACCCCGGCTCACGGGAATAGAAGCAGTCTTCTCATACCTAGACATGAAAGGTGAAGAAAAACAAGGCGGCGACTGCAATCTCCGATTCTATGAAACCGCCCTAGTACTGGTGCCCCAGATAGGGGAGATAGTCAGAGTCCCCTACAGCTACGTGCAGAACATCAGGGAGGAAGACTACACCCTCATAATTGAGACAGAGTTCGGCGAACAGATAAGACTCTCCATGATGGGCGCCAAATATAGCCAGGTTAAAAACACACTCAACAAACTGATGCACATGCTTATCTCCAAGAGCCAAGCGACGCTGAAGCAGCTTCTACCCAATACAAACTCCATGGTTATACGTAAGGCAGCAACCGTGATGAGAGAAGGAAAGGCTGCTCGCAGGGCCGACATCGAGTCGATATCAAGTGACCTGTGGATAGAGCTGGAGAGCAGACTCTCATCATTGGGCGTCAAAGAGGAGTACGACTACCTCAAGTCACTCAGCCATGAGAAAAAGATAAGCATAGGCTTCAAGAGAGACCTGATGGGCGATCTCACCGGAGAATACGTCTGGTTCCTTATACCCATCTACAGCGTTGACCCCCGGAAACCAGGAAACGCTGTAGTCATGGAGTCCGCGTCACCCGAGGGCGGGGGCAAGGCCACATACTTCTTCAGACTCGTGGACAGAGAGAAGTACCATAGCTACGAGAATATAGGCGACCTTCACAAAGTCTACGACGAGCTGCTAGAGACGATAAATAGGTGCATGCTGGAGATAAACTTCAGGAGAGAGCCGATATACCTCCCGGAAGAGAGCCTGAACAAGCCCCGTTACGAGAGGTACAGACACGCCGTGAACAAGATGCCCTCCCTACGGACCCTGAGAAGGCTCTTCATCGGAAGGGTAAGCCACAGGAGCCCTGACCAGTGGCGTGAGGACGTTATGGACCTTCTGAGGTTCAACGTGGAAGCCACTGACGACGACCATAAATGGAGCAAGGGGAGTTAATTGACCGGGACCGCCAAACTACGTAGACTCAAGCCGTGTCTCTCAACGTGAAGTCTTTATACTTTATTCTAACATTAACTTGAGGCAAATATAATGATGAGTTACAAACAACCTTGTCGCTACTGTGATCAATTGGTCCCCCCCGATTCTAACGTATGTCCCTTCTGCGGTAAAGTAAACCCTTTAGGATCCCTGAGGTGCCCAAAGTGCAGGACCCCGGTCAGGAAAAGCTACAGTGTATGCAGCAGCTGCGGACAATCCCTAAGAGTCATCTGCCCACACTGTGGAGAGGAGACCTTTTTCGGGGACTACTGCGAGCACTGTGACACCCGCCTCTTGGTCAAGTGCCCCAAGTGCGAGGAGAAGCAGCCCCCGCTCCACGAAACCTGTATTAAATGCGGAGAAAAGTTAAGGTATGAAGGATAAAGGAATGAATATTCAACCATTTACGAGAAACTACAAGGATCATTCAGACAAGACGGGCTTTCAGTTCACGTTCTTTTGCGACATCTGTGGCAACGGCTTCAAGACGAATTTCACCGAGTCTAAGACCCATAAGAAGAGAGGACTCTTAAAGGGCTTGGGGAAAGCTCTCTCGTTCGCCTCATCGGTGGCTGGCTCCGATATTGGTTATGATCTCCGGCGCGGAACTGACTCGCTCTCCGACAGGTTCAATGGCATGACGGCTGAATGGCACAAGGAACACGAGCAGGCGTTTGAACTCGCCATGAACGAGGCGAAGCAGCGTTTCAACCGCTGCCCCAAGTGCCATAAATGGGTCTGCGATCACTGCTGGAACGAGCAGGAGGGCCTCTGCGTAGAGGACGCACCCCGTGCCAGCGCCGAGATAGCCGCGGCCCGGTCTGAGAAGATGGTGCAGGACATAAAGGACGCCGCCGATGATACACAGGTGTTCACAGGTAAGATAGAAAAGCAGCAGACGATCTGCCCACGCTGTGGGAAGCACGCTGGGGAGGGAAAGTTCTGCATCAACTGTGGTGAGCCGCTTCAGCTGCTGAAGTGTCAGAAATGCGGTGCAAAGAACCCGACTGGCCAGAGATTCTGCGGCGAATGCGGAACAAGACTCGAATAATAAGCCTAAGAAAAATATCCCCCCGGAGTTTACTCCCCCTTCTTTAACTAACTGTGAAAGAAGGCCCCGCCCTTAAGGACGGGGAAGCTTCAAATTATTTAGATAACTACATGTTTATGAATCTAAGTAACCATACTCAAAAACCAACATATTCTGAACCTAACAATCTACGAACTTGGAAACGCCACATGGCGGATCAACAAACTATTAAAAAACCAGACAAAAAACCGCCATTGAAACCATAAAACAGCTCCAAAAAGCCGCTGACACTTCAAAAACCAGTAACGTAAAAATAGATGAAATCCTGAACAAGTAAAATCTTTACCTAAAAAATAGCAGAAAGCCCACTATCTTTAGTGGTGGGATGAATGCGAACAATAAAAACCTTATATCTTTTCCAACTAACTAATAATTCATGGGAAACGCCAGATGGACGTATAGCAACACCACCGTCTACAATCTTGGATACCACATCATCTGGTGCCCAAAGTATCGCAGAAAAGTATTAACGGGAGGTGTAGAGCGTCGGCTTCGAGAACTTCTGAATGAAAAAGCGGAAAAACTCGAAGTAGTCATTGAAACCCTTGAAGTCATGCCCGATCACCTGCACTTAT
>CAZLHA010000136.1:0-6705 GCA_964559155.1 uncultured Candidatus Bathyarchaeia archaeon
AATAATCCTTAAAGACATCAATACGATGGCAGACCAACTTGGATATGATGTAACATTTGAGGCACTGATAGATCAAGCCGATGGACAAGCAGCTTCACACCTTGAGAAGATTCAAGGATACAAGTCCATGGATGTGAACTTGATCATCGGAGGAAGATGGAGTAGCATGGCGCAGGCTTCACTGAGCTATGTAAATCAAAACAATATGCTTCTCTTCAGCCCAAGTAGCACCAGTCCGCTATTAGCTCAACCAAATGACAACTTATTCAGGCTATGTCCGATTGATAGTCTTCAAGCACCAGCAATGGCAGAGATGCTTACCAGCTATGGTATAGAAGCAGTATTGATCATGCAGACAGCCGATGCTTATGGTGACGGGGTCTACAACATATTCGAGACCGAGTACCAAGACAGAGGAGGAGTCATACTTGAGAGAATCAGGTATGCAGTCGAGTCATCAGAGTTCAGTAACTACCTAGCAACAGGAGACGGAATCGTAAAAGATGCCATTGAGGAGTATGGACAGGAGCATGTTGGCGTAATACTAGTCGCCACAAGTGGAGCAGTTACCATGGTAACTCAGGCACCTGACTTCGAAAACATTTACAGCGTAAAGTGGTTCGGATGTGACAGCACAAGTCTCGTTCAGCAGATGATCGACGACGCAACTGATCCAGCCAACCACCTAAAGATATTCAGTACAAATGCTTCTCCAGGTGAATCCGATAAATACAACGATCTCGATTCAAGATATCGTTCAATTGTCGGACAGCAGCCAGGATACTATGTAACAACTACATATGATATTAGCTGGATTATAGCTACATCAGTCCTACAAGCACAGAGTACTGACGCAGACGAAGTTGTACCCATCATCGATGATGTCGCCTACAATTACTGGGGCGCAAGCGGATGGTGCCGCCTAAACGAGAACGGTGACAGATACGGAGCAGACTACCTCATCTGGGGATACGGAGAAACCAGCGAAGGCGTGGTCGACAACGTCTGTTACGGTATGTATGACAGTAAAACGGGAGAAGTTACTTGGTACGCTGATGTACTTGGGTACAATCCTCCAGGCTTAAACTAAGCTCCTATAACTTTTTTTATTTATCTTATTAAGATATTTATTGCTCTCAAAAAATGAATTAATAGGTTCTAACAGTTGGTTTAACAAGGATCTCTTTAACATATAGATCACCCATATTTTTTATTTAATCTGACTTAACTAATATTTGTATCAACGACTTTACCTGCTATGGATATTATACCATTATCCATAGTAATATACCATAATCAGAAGCCATGCAAATGAATTCAAGGGCGACCTTCATCCCCTGCCCAAAAATTCTAAGCACATTCGCTATATGCATTACAGAATCAACAGTATCAAACTTCCTCTGAATATTGAACGGTTATTTCTAAAATAGGGTATTCGCATTCCAAAAAATGTATCCTTTATATTTACTATGATAAAAGTCAATAATCATAGATACACATTGAAGCAGTATGGTTGATTGCTGGCTACCTTATGGCGAAACCGAGGTTTATGTATCGGTTGAGATGGAATCCCTCCTTGGAATAGCGGATATAAGGGAAATTGAACCAGAAAATACTGGCATAGAAATTATACTGAGTGCTCTAATGGATCCATATGGAAAACCCTTAGAGGAGTTAGTTGAACCCGGCGTGGATGTGGTCATAGCTGTTGATATATATTCAAGCCCTCAAGCAGTTACTCAAGCATTAACACAGATCATTAAAATGCTGGTTGAGTTAATTGTACCCAAGGAACGCATCACCATTATACTTGGGAATGGAGAGAACGAGAAGGAAGAAAAGATAATTAGAGAAGCCATTAGAAATTCATCGGAATTACAAGGAATAACCTTACATGATCATAATAGGAATACAGACAACATTACTTTTCTGGGAGAGACTCATCATGGGACGCCCGTAGAAATAAACCGGAGATACCATGAATCAAAAATAAAGATCGCATTAGGGGAAACACGGATAGACCCATTAAAAGGATACTCCGGGGCGCATAACGCAATAGTACCAGGGCTTGCCACTATAAACACGATCCGTGAATACCGAAAACTGTATTTCGATTCTGATATATCCCCAGGAAGCATAGAATTAAATGCTATTAAAGAGGATGTGCTTGAAGCCGTGTCTAAAACCGGTATTGACTTCGCTGTAAACCTAGTTACAAATAAAAAAGGAAAAATTATCGCAGCTCATGCTGGAGGCTATGAAGAGTCATGGGGAAAAGCGATAAACAGCCTAGCTGATCAACCTGAGATATCCAGTAACGGAGGCGCAGACATCGTTGTTATCAGCGCAGGAGGTTTTCCTTATGATAAGAGTTTCTATAAGGCAATATGGAGCCTACACAATGGGGCAAAGGCGTCTAAAAGAAATGGAACCATCATTCTACTAGCTCAATGTGTCGAAGGCCTTGGGGGTGAGGCATTTACACATCTTTCACGGGTCTCTGAGTCAAGCGAGTTGAAAAGACGATATATGTACGGTGCAGATGCATTGGATCTACTAAAAAAAGTGCAAAAAAATAACCGCATAATATTGGTGTCTGCGTTACCTAATTATCTCGTAGAAGCATTGGATATGGATTCAGCAAGAACCGCAAATGATGCATATAAAAAAGCCGTACAAACCCGACGGGGAAGAAAAACCATAGTAATCCCCCACGGGTATCAATCAATCTTAATTTAATGAATCTGAAATAGTTATTTCAGGTAAATAATCATTTTAAAATAAATTTCATATGTTCCGCAGGATAGGGGACACATGGAACTCGTATTGGTAAATATAATTCTCGCTGTAATAACGAGTTTTATTGCCACCTACATTGTTCTAACACGGAAAAACCTCAGATCCCAATTAATATCTCTCATCATCCTAGGCTCGAGTATTTGGAGCTATGGATATGCATTAGAATTGTATTATACAGATCTTAACACCAAACTATTCTGGTCTCAAATACAAGTAATAGGCATGATTTTGACCAATCTCTGGCCTCTTTTTACATTTCATTATACGGGTAATAATAAATGGTCCGGGAAACAGGGTGCAGTAATTTTTTCAATAGCACCAATATTTTTTTTGGGGTTATTATTAACAAATAAATACCATGGGCTGATATTAAGGAGCGTATCCTTAAACAACATAGATTCACATCTTCCTCTCATTAAGACCTATGGTGAAGCCTTCACCTTTTTTATATTGTATACTTACATAATAATCATTGGAAGCTGTATTTATACAATATTTTCCTTGAAGAAACAGACATTAAATAATACAAGATATCTATCATTTATCATTGGGATCATATCTTTGCCGGTATTATCCAGCTTTTATTATCATTTTTTCTCAAAAAATATGTACATAGATTATACATCAATAATATTTGGTTTCTTATGCATAGGGATAGTGTTATTCACACCCTCCGATTTCAGAATAGGTAATATCTTGCCTCTTGAATACGCTAATATTCTAGGCAAGATGGAGGATATAGTTATCCTCACTAATGAGAATAGGCGGATTACTCATGTTAATCCTTCCGCAAGAGTAGCGATAAATAAAGAGCTTAGTATCTCTGAGGGCACCATTGTTGGTAGATATCTGGATTATCTAATAGAAAAAGTGGAAGTCATTGGGAAAAGGGATAAACCTACAGAGGTGGTTGCAGGTGGACGAAACTATGATCTATCTATTTTCACGGTACCAGATTGGCGTGGAAAACCTTCAACCACATGCTACATATTAAGAGAAGTAACTGATAGAGTAAAACTGGAGAACAAACTCCGATTACTTCATCTTTACGCATCAGACATATCCAAAACCAAGTCCTATTATGATATAAGTACAATAACAGCTAAAGTATTAAAAAACAGTCTCGGATTCTGCAATGGGGTTCTTATATTAGATGAAAAACCTGAGACCCATAAAAAATTTTGTGGATCCATCGAGGGTATAGAAGAAACCGATTATGTCTTAAATGAGTTAATTAAATTGGATAAAAGTTTCTATCCTCGTTTCGAAATTTTTCTAAGAAAGATTGAATATGGCGGAGATTGTGTTTTCTCAGATAAAGCCATGTTCTGTATCCCTATAATGGAAAATCATGTACAACTTGGTGTAATCTGTATATTCCGAGAGTCAGAGAAACAATTTTCAGAGAATGAGCAGATGCTCTTGGAGATATTTGGAAACCATATAGCAGCAGCCATACACCGTATCCAAGATGATAAAGCATTAAAAGATGCCCAAAAAGCTGAAATAGACAAAATTATGGAAGGCGCGGGTAGAGTCGCTAATATGTTTAGACATGATCTAAGAGGACCGCTTCAAACGATTAGAAACGTATCATATTTGATAGAAAAAAACCCCTCTACTATAGATAAGATGGCACCTATGATCGAAAACAGTATTGATTATATGACTAACATAATCGAGGACTTAGTTTATACTGAGAATCCATCTAGTCTGGATAAACATTATCTTAATCTCAATACCCTCATCAAACAAGCCCTAAATCAACAGATAATACCCAAAAAAATACTAGTCGAGAAAGAGTTATACCCTGAGCCCTTAATGGGGAATTTTGATAAAATAAAGATCCAGAGAATGTTGAACAACCTCTTCCGTAATGCCATTGATGCCATGCCAGATGGCGGAAGATTAACTATTTCAACAGATAAAAAAGTGTCAAAGGTTTTCGTATCAATTCGTGACACGGGAGTAGGGGTGAAGGAGGTGGATAAACTGTTTGTACCTTTCCACACAACTAAACCCAATGGCATGGGACTTGGACTGATCTCAGTGAAACAGACCATTGAAGCACATAGGGGCGCAATAGAAGTAAATTCCGAACCCGGAAAAGGAACTAACTTTATCATCAGCCTACCAATCAATGACGATTATAGAGGAAATAACACTACCAAACTCAGTAGCATAACTACGACATAAAGAATTAATCCTAACTTCCTCGATGTGCTTAAAGGGGAGAGATCATCTAGTGGTTCAATTGACTCGATTCCTTGACGCATCATAAAAAAAGCCACCACAACACCCATGACTACATAACCTGATAAAATTAAGAGAAAAACACCTGCAACTGAGACAATTTTATGAGATTCACGGCCCACAAGGCTTCGTACAATATGTCCTCCATCCAATTGCCAACTAGGAATCAAGTTGATGAAGGTTACTATGCAGCCCACCCATGCTGCGAAGGCTACAGGATGCATTATCAAAACCTGATCGGGAGTAGTGGGTTTGATTATTGAGCCTATTATTTCCAATATTTTGGGCATGGGCATTATCTGGAATCTTATAGATGGGTAATCTATCATCCATTTATTTACCTGTACTACGGGTACAACAAAGCTGAGACTCATACCTAGAAACGCAAGAAAAACTGTGGCAATAAAACCACATATAGGTCCGCTTAATCCTAGATCGAATAAGGCATCTCGGTTAACAGGAGCTTCTCGCTGCGAGATTACAGCTCCAAGAGTGCCTCCCATCCCCGGTGGGGCAGGAATAAAATAAGGCTGCGATGCATCCATTCCTCGTTTTAAGGCAATATATCTATGTCCGTATTCATGCACCGTGAATATCACCAAAATGGAGAACGTGAATATTAATACGTTTACTATTATTGGTGTATTTTCCATGAGTTCCTTTGTTAGTATAGGGTTATTACTACGGAGATATCCATCCAGCATAACTGTGAACACTGTTGCTACGAACAGTATTTTGTTCCTGAGATAATTCTCCTCAACCTCTGTTTTTCTTTTAAGGATTGAGAGATGATAACTATCAACAATCCATCTTATACGAGGAAAATATCCTTTTCCCCTTAATTCTTCAGCTAGTTCTTTAAATGCTGATTTCATTAAATATTGCCTGAACCCCTCACCCCTTGTTTCAATTATGAAGGTTGGAGTAGTTCTCTCCCAGTATGCTTTTATTACCTTAAAATGCCTCTCAACAGCCTCTATGTATACTGGATCCATTTGTTTAGGACACGAGGAGGGGGTTTCAGTCATAATGTATTCTATTAGTGGGTACTTTTATACTCGATAATATATTATGCGATTTCTTTAAATTATAGAGGATTCAACTTCAAGGGACTAAGCTTGAGTTCCCAAGGCTTTACAATACGGGGTTTCAAACCCGACGACTTGGAGAGAGTTATGCATATAAATGCAAAATGTCTTCCAGAGAATTACAGCAGTTACTTCTACAGGAACTTATACACTAGGTTTCCGGAGACTTTTCTTGTAGCCGAGGTTGATGAAGAGATTCAAGGCTATATAATGTGCAGGATTGAAAAAGGCTGGTCTAAGAAGGGTAAACTTAGCCCAGCGAGACTATGTCACATTGTATCAATCGCCGTTATGGGGGATTATCGTCGTAGGGGCATAGGTAATGCTCTTATCATTAATGCTATGAGGCAAGGAAGAGAGAATTACAACTGTGATGAAGGATACTTAGAGGTTCGTATTAGTAATGAGCCAGCCATATCACTGTATGAGAAATTGGATTTCAGCAAGGTAAAAAGAAATTATGGCTATTATCTCGATGGATAGGATGCATGGGTAATGGCGGCTACCTTAGATCATTTTTAGCAAACATTATGAGACCGGAAACATCTTTGTCAAGACGATGCAC
>CAZLHA010000137.1:0-6679 GCA_964559155.1 uncultured Candidatus Bathyarchaeia archaeon
CTCCTCGCCAATTCTATTGTTTTATCAGTATTTATCTCACCGTGAGACTCGAAATAGAAAGTTTCTCTATTTGACCTAGAACATCCAATCGCCTAACCTCTTTCATATATACTTAACTCAAACTATATGATAAATACTGGAGAGACATTAATGGTTGAACGATACGCATCCAGAGAAGAATATAAAAACCTCTTTACAACATTGAAGAGAAAAGAACAGCCGAGAAAATTCACGTAAAATGAAAAACTCTCGACATAGCTACGGGCCCATCTTATTTCGCCATACAAGTCGCAAAAACCCATACAGAGACCACCATAACAGGTATAGACATCTTTGAATGGCCAATAAAAACAGCTAGAAAAAACAGCAAGAAGGAAGGATTACAGGACCGAATCAAAATAATTCAGATGGATGCAACGGATCTCCAGTTTATGGACGAATCCTTCGACATAGCCATCAACTATCTCGGATTAGAAGACATTCACATGACACGGGGAAGAAAAGAGTAGTTCAGGCATTTAGAGAGGTCCACCGCGTACTAAAACCTGGTGGATCATCCTATTTCGTAGTCATACCCGTTGGTAGGCTCGATACTTGGGCTCAGAGGTTGGAAGCTGAAGTATTCAACTGGATCTGTGGAGCAAAATGGCTACACCACAATGAATATCTACAAATTTTAGAAGAGACGGGCTTCAAACTCGTAGGTAGCCACGATTCTACACTGGTTTGAAACTAGAAGTGGAACAAGCTAAAGAAGAAATTAGTTATGCCTGTATGAATGTAGAAAAAAATTATGGAATAAACACTCCCAGCTTCGATGAGAAAGGTGCAAATTCAGGGAACGAATAGAAAAACATGGAATGGGTCATTACTCCAAAACCTGTTTAATTAAGTCACGAAAAAAGGGCTAATACTCGATCCAGACATGGAAACATTTAGTACACTTGTATCTTCGTATGGATCTATCGTTTTTTACTCCTGCGTGTTCTCCGATGCTAACTGTGATGGTCTGGTATGCCTCAGGGTGTCCGCATTTAGGGCAGGTTCTCTGGACCTTGAGGGAGTCTTCTTTCTTACCGCCGCTATAGATGGGTTCTGGTTTGACTTCATCGGGTCTAGAAATACTGATTATATCCATATCGTTCAGTTTGGAGAAACCACATTTAGGGCAGACTAGGCCATCTGGCGTGATCTTCATTAACGAATTGCATTTTTCACAGAACTCCAAACATCAACACCCTGTTGATCACCAATTAATTAAATTGGCTGTATATAACATATTGTTTTTCAATAATGATGAAAACTTAAAAGGATCGTATTTAGTTGGTTTTCTCCACCTGGTGGAAACCATATCTTATGGACATCTCAATGTCCTCGTTCATCATGTCAAGCTCTCTACCTGCTTTGAAGAAGATGGGGCTCCATTCCTTGTTTTCCTGATAAATATCTTTGAATTTAACTACAGGTTTTTTATTCTCTTCCTCTAGTCCCTCTAATTCCTCGATTATCATCTCTTTAGCTGTTTCTACATTCATATCTGCGGACATTTTCAACCCTTATTAAGGAAGGGGTGCTTTTAACGGTTACATTATTTTATCTAAAATTCCAATATATTATCTAAATACAATTACGATTAACATAAAGAGAAAAACGTTTTTCTAAGCATTATCGCTAGATCAGATCAATTAGTTATACGTTGCGAAGACAAATTAACGAAAAGAAAGAGCCTAATTTTTCTTCTCTAAATCCTTGGGTATTAATTTTATATCCGTGGCTTCAGCACCTTTACTAGTCTGAGTAATTTTGTATTTTACTTGCTGTCCGATCTCAGGTTTCGAGTATGTTGGATAATTGGATTGATGAAAGTATATGTCCCCAGATCTTTCATGGGACTCGATATACCCATACCCCCTGTATGTTTTAAAGTCCTTAACTTTACCTTTCAAGCCCTAATCAGTGCATATCAATGACTGCGTATTTTAAAGATATCTATTATGAGTATTTTGAACCACCAATAAATAGAATAAATAAAAGACAGATATGTTTTTAGAAAAAAGGTATGAAACCCTGAAGCATAGTTATTCTAGAAACTCTAAGACATCTGGAGAGGTATAGTATTTACCGTCAGCAAAGAGAAGTGCTTCACTCATCTTCAAACCTTTTAAGGCTTTGAAGAGTTTGCCTTCTTTTATCTTTGTGGATCTTATCTCATCGAAGGATTTTGGTTCCTTGCAGTGAGTTAGTAAGGCTTTACAGTCCAAGTCTTGGAGTTGTTTTTTCACTGTTTCTATATTTGTTCCCAATTTTTCATCAGCCTTTGGTCATAAAACATATACCGTATATACAATATATGTTTATTCATCCCGTGGGGAATAACAAAATTATTCAGATGAAATGACCGGGTTTATATCAGTATATAACTCGCCATCCATTTGAAAACCTAGAATGAGCAGAAAGCCCACTCCTTCGCTAATATTGGCAACCATCATGGTCATAATAGTAACTATATACGGAGTGAACCAGTTCAATCGACTAAATCAAGCTGAATATGTTGAGATCAGAGAATTCGAAGGAGTAAGGCTCTCTTCCATCAATGACTTCCGTGAAAATAGCATAAGAGGTCCTCAAGAAATAAACACGTCAGATTATAAACTGGAGATATTTGGAAAAGTCAAGGCACCAATAGAATACAAGTACAACGAAGTTCTGGATAACTTCACAACCTACCGAAAGGTGACAACCCTGAACTGCGTAGAAGGATGGAGTGCGACAGTTCTCTGGGAAGGAGTTAAAGTAATGGATCTAGTTGAGGAAGCAGAGCCAGAAACAGATGCTAGTATCATAATATTCCACGCAGAAGACGAATACACCACCAGTCTGCCCATTGAGTATGTTAAAAAAAACGAGTTGATACTAGCCTACAAGATTAATAACGTAATATTACCTGAAGAGAATGGTTTCCCTTTCCAGCTTGTTGCTGAGTCCAAGTGGGGATACAAATGGTGTAGATGGGTGATTGGCCTAGAATTAAGTGCAGAAACTGATTATGAGGGATACTGGGAACAGCGAGGGTACAGCAATAGTGCTGATCTTGATGATTCATTCAGGGGTAACTAATATGAAGAAAAAAATTCACGAATGGATACATTTCTTATTGACTGCTTCAATTCTTCTTTTCATCATCTCTGGAATAGGAATGATCGAGTTCAATCTGGTAACCTTGTTAACTTTTGGCTTATTAACGAAGGCTAGGAGCTACACGCTACACAGTACACAGTACACTACTATATCCTTTTATCGTGTTATTGTTCCTTCACATTTATTATTCTATTAAAGTTAGAAACTCAAAGACATCTGAATCGTAAGTTCTATTACAATATTAATATCTACTCAGATAATATGTCATCAAACAAGTACAGGAAGATTGAAAAAGACCTCATTGGTGAGACCTGGCAATCTAACGAGATATACCAGAACATGTTGATCCTTGCAGATGAAATTGGAAGCAGATTCGCTGGAACCGCCAGTGAGAAAGAAGCCCAAGAGTACCTTGTCAATAAACTCAGGGAGTATGGATACGAGAATGCGCATAAAGAGGAATTCAAATATTATGGATGGGAACGAGGCCCAGTTACCCTACATATGACTGAACCCGTGATGAGGGAATTCAAAGCCATAAGCTTGGCCATGAGCCCTAGTGGATCCGTTGAGGGTGAAGTGATCAATATGGGTACTGGAAGCCCTGAGGAGTTTGATGAAATAGATCCCCGGGAGGTCAAGGGAAAAATAGTGCTCTGTAGCAGTGCCACGAGCCCATCTGGGAAACGCGTTCATAGACGTACCAAGTACGGATATGCTGTAGAGTATGGTGCGGTGGGATTCATATTTATGAATCATAACCCGGGTCAACTGGCACCCACTGGAAGCCTAAGACCTAGCTACAGGATGGGAGCTGAGATACCTGGTGTTGGAGTCAGTCTTGAGACAGGGTCCATGATGTTACGGTTAGCGAAAAACAAACCCATGAAGGTAAAACTAGTGGACAAAAGTAAAGTGATCCCAGACAGCGTATCAGCCAACATAGTGGCAGATCTACCAGGGAAGACAGATGAATGGATAATCGTAGGTGGACACTATGATGGACACGATATCGCGCAGGGCGCTATGGATAACCTTAGCGGAACAGCTGTAACATTGGAACTCGCCCGTTTATTCAAATCATTTGAGGATAAGTTCAAGCGTGGAATCAGGTTCATATGCTTCGGCTGTGAGGAAATAGGGGTCACTGGTAGTACATGCTATGTGGCTGATCACGTGGATGATATGGATAAGGCGGCGATTATGGTTAACCTCGAATTAGGTGGTTTGTCCTATAAGCATGGTATGAAGCACGCTGCATTCACAGTGTATCAGCCGCCAGAGATGGAGGAGTGGCTTGACGGGTTCTTGGAGGATGTGGCGTATCCAACCAGGGTAGAGAAGGGAATGAGCGCGGCATCTGATCACTGGCCATTCGTAATGCAAGGGGTGCCCGCAATCTATATGCATGAGGAACCAAGCATGAGGAGACTCGTGGAGGGTAGAGGATGGGGACACACCACTGCAGACTATATGGATAAAGTGGATCCCAGAAACCTTCAGGAGGGAACAATGTTAATGGCTAGGTTATTACTACGCTTAGCTACGCAGAAAAAGAAGATAGCAAAACATACTCCATTTAAAAAGATAGTGAAGCATCTTGAAGAGACAGGTATGAAGAAGACTCTAGAGATACAGAAAAAGTGGCATCCAGACTCCCCACGTTAGGTTTGACAGATACAGCGTAAGAACCATCTTTTTTCTGCTCCAGTAACCGAAGATAGGTTACTGGGCGTATCCATAACATAATCAACACAATACATCGAATCCAGGTACAATCACCATACAGATCTAAACACATTCAACGGACAATGTATCCTCAAATATCCCTAAATTCAAGGTTTTAACGCATATTATAACTAGACTATGAAATTGATCAAAGCATCTAAAAAATGGTTAACTAGCTATCTTACTCAGATACTTTATGTTAGACATTATTATCAAAGATGGGAAAGTAATCACAGGCGCAGGGAACCCTTGGTATATAACAGATATCGGGATTAAAAACGGGTTAATAACCAGCATAGGCAAATTACAACAGGATGCGGGTAAAGTGATCAACGCCAAGGACTTTGTTGTCTCACCTGGATTCATTGATCACCATGATCACAGCGACCTAACCGTCCTAGTAGATCGCAATGCGACATCCAAGGTCCACATGGGTGTAACTACAACAGTCTTCCCCAGCTGCGGCTCAGGAGTCGCGCCCCTCAATGAGAAGATGCGTGAAGAAATTCGACGTAAATCTCCGTTCCTTGAGGAAGCCGGTGTAGATGTATCATGGTCAACCATTGAAGAGTATATATCACTTCTAAGAGCAGATGGAGTATCAATTAATGTGGTACCTCTCGTAGGCTTCGGTACGGTAAGAAAATATGTAATGGGTATGGCTATGAGGGAGCCAACAAATGAAGAACTGGAGCGAATGAAACGAGAATTAGATACAGCTATGAAAGCCGGATGTAGAGGAATCACCACAGGATTAAGATATGATCCCCAGAGCTATGCATCTACAGAAGAAGTAATAGAGTTAAGCAAAGTAGCAGCAAAATATGGGGGCCATTATACGAGCCATGTACGGGATGAAGGCGACAGAGGAGACCCCGTATCAGCTATCGAGGAGATAATAGAGATTAGTCGGGAAGCGGATATCCCGGTAAACATAAGTCACTTTAAGGTGCTCTCAAAGCGATTCCTAGATCAGTGCCCAAGACTCATTGAAATGATCAAACAAGCGAGAGAGGAAGGCCTACAGATAACAGCCGACCAGTATCCATACAACGCCAGCGGTACCGGATTAGGTGCATGGATACCCAAATGGGCTAATGAAGGCGGGCCAGAAGAACTAGTCAAACGCCTCAACGACCCAGAGAAATATAAAAAGATCAAAGAAGGCTTAGCGGCCTCCATGGAAGATCGTGGAGGCCCAGAAGCCGCGTTAATCAGCAGCTACCCCTTAAACAATCAATTAGTTGGCATGACTATTGCAGATGTCTCCGAGAAAAGAAAAGAAAAACCCCTAGACTGTGCCCTAGAGTTACTGAGGGATCATACTGAAGCAGTATTATCAGGAGAGGTGAAAGGCGGGTTTGGCATAGTTAACTTTAATCAAAGCGAAGAAAACGTGGAACATATGATGAAGCAGCCCTGGGTTGCTTTCGGCACAGATGGAAGGATCCACAAGCCTAGCGGCGTATTGAGTAAACACATACCAGCACCACATCCCAGATTTTATGGTACCTTCCCCAGAGTTCTTGGCAGATATGTACGCGAAAAAGGAATATTGACACTGGAAGACGCGATTAGAAAGATGACCAGCTTACCAGCTCAGATACTCGGGTTAAACGATAGAGGGATTCTCCAAACGGGTAACTATGCAGATATAACTGTATTCGACTTCGAAAGAATCATCGATAAAGCTGAATACGCGCCACCGGAAGCTACCAAACAACTCCCCGAAGGAATACATCATGTAATCGTAAACGGTGAACTCACCATACAAGCAGGGGAACACACAGGGGTTAGAGCCGGGGAGATACTA
>CAZLHA010000138.1:0-6561 GCA_964559155.1 uncultured Candidatus Bathyarchaeia archaeon
ATACAATCAATCCTTCTCCATTAGCATTTGTACCATAGCGTAGTGCAGTCTCTGTATCGCCTCCTTGTGCACTAAGGCCGGGAGAGAGGATTAATGTGTCTTCGCCTATGATGTCTCTAATTTCACGTAGTTCTTCACTGGCAGTGCATCCAACTACATATCCATTGGACCCGTGATCAAATGCGTCTCTTGCTAAGCGTTTATAGAACTGTTCGCCTTCCATAAATCGGCTTTGATAATCATGTGTACCTGGATTGCTCATCCGACATAGTGCGAATATACCTTTCTGCTTATCTTCACACCACTTGTACACAGCATCAACCCCATTTTCATACCCCGGGAAGGGGCTGAAAGTAACAGCATCAAACCCAAGTCTATCAATCCAGTAAAGTCCAGCTTCAATGGTACTACCTATATCACTAAGCTTGATATCCAATAATGCAAGGCTATTTCCCTCATGTATTTTATCAACAATCTCCTTAAGACCTGAATAACCTAAAAGATATACCAAGAACTGAGCGTTCGGCTTAATTATCGGAGCATAGGGTGTTGTGGCATTTATTAAAGCTAGACAAAAAGATTTGATAGCTTCTAACTCCCCTTTTTCTTCCAAATAATCAAGAGTTATAATGAATTTATCACGCATCTTGCTAGTTGCAGGGTCAACGCCGACGCATAGAAAACTATTTTTCTCTCTACTAAGTTCTAGATATCTATCCACGAATTTACGTCCATACATCGATTATACCAGATCGCGTTATGCCTTTAAATCCCCTCTCACTTTACAATAAGGAGACACCTATGAGTAATGAAAAGGAGACCAAAAAATTACTTGGTTTCAAAGAAGCTATGGAGAGAAGAGTAGTAGAACTTGAACAAGAGTTAGAGAATCTTAAAACAGCCATGGAAGAAGTAGATAAGCTCATAGTTAATACTGGTTTTCGCACCTTCAAAACGCCAGAACCGGTTGAAGAAGAACAAACCCAAAAAGCAGATGAACAAAAACAGGTAAATGATGAAGAAGATGAAGAAATTATTAACATAACAAGTAAAAATGGAACAATACTTGGAACCATGCAAATAGAAGACCACGTTATTCAATTCAAGCCTTCAGGTGAATTTAATTTCACTAAAGATATACCACCATTCCAGAGTTTTCTAATTGAACGAGTTCTAGATAATATGAAAGAAACCGATCAGAAGAGAACCACAAATGGAGAACTAGACCCAGAAGAAATATTATCATATGAAGTAGAGGAAAAAGCGGGAAAGATACGCGCATTAAAGATTAGTAATTATGGTGGAGAGAGACGATTGAGAGAGATAAATAGCAGTCTGAGATGGACTTTTGATAAGATGTATGATAAGTTAACACAGGGTTAATCTTTAATTCTTATAAACAATTCACTAAATTATGCTCAATGAGTATAAGGATAACCCTCTTTGGCATATACTTATTGAAACCGTTCAAACTCTGCCTATGTACAACGCACATCTCAACTACACTAAAGATGTGATATTATTAGAGAAAAAGAACATAACTCCACAAGAACTCAGTCAAAGACTTGATATTCCATTAGGTGAAGCTATTGTTATACTGTCAGAGGTTTCTCAAGATTAAACCACGTATCTGTAGCCCTCGTATCGACCAGCGGTCTGGCTCTTTTGAATTACTTTGACGACATCGCCGGGTTTAGCGCCTATAATGATACTAATGGGATCAGCTGCTTTAATCCACGGGAAGTGGTAAGGTTCAGCATGATATTTCTCTGCTACTTCTTTTCTTTCTTCATCTGTCAATATTTTGTGAATGGGGATAAAGGCGTGTTCAAATACATCAAAAGTAGGAATACTAGAGGGGATTAATTCTATGCTCATTTCAGGAGCATTGCTTCGTGCACTGTAAGTGTATTTACCGTCACCCACGATAATACCTCCGTCTACCCCCTCTTCTTGTATTCGGTCTCGTAGTTCACGAATATATGCGATACCAATTGTCTTCAAATCAGGGAAAATATGCATAAGATATTTTTTACCCTCCTTACTGAGCCAATAGGTAATTCTATCTTCTTCCTTTTCGACTGAGTTTACAGTTAGGTCACGGTACTTTATGATCAGAGCGGCTCTTTTTTCTACAAGGGTTTTAGCTTTCTCTAGTGTAGCCATTTATCTCGCCTTTACTCTTTTTACTATTGGTGCTCTTACTTTTCGGAAAATTCTGTATCCACAATATGGACACCTGAAGCTTATGTACCGCTGCAGGTCTTTATGGGGCACCCGTCTAGCACATTTTACACATTCATAGACAGGTCCCTCTGTGTTCATTGTATCAGTACCATTATCGGCAGACATATTGATGACCCTAAGACTAGTCTAAATCCTCTCTTTTAAAGGTAATATTTTTTCGTAACATAAACATCGTTTTTTTAATGATTTTATCTAAAAAATGGGGTTTGAACGGGAATTATTTGACGCTCGATAAATTTTATCATGTTCAACTAAAACTCCAAAAACTCTCCTTTTTAATTCAGAGTAAAAAACATCAAAAACATAAGTATAAAGTGAATGTACTCAGAAAATCGTTAATTTATTGTAATAAAATTAGTGCTTTTTCCCGTAAACCATTCTTTCACTCGCAATGGAGGTAATCTTAACTGAAACTATGTCTCCTGATTCAAACTTGGAGCCTTCCAATAAAACCACGGGTCCATGATATAATGGATAAGCTATGTAGTATCTTGAATCTCTCTCATATTCTTCGGCTACCACAACTTTTATCGTGCGTCCTACAAGATCCTTTTTACTATCTAGGTTCGCCTCTCTAGCAGCGTTAAAGATTCGTTTACTCAATGGGTTTTGTGTAACGGGGGGACCTGATGGATAATCCGTAAAGGTACTCAATGGAAGACTCTGGAAACGGTATAAAATAACTCTCTCAGCACCTGCTTTTACACTATTTTTGATCATGTCAACTGTTTCATTAACCGTGTTCTCTGTTTGACCGGGTAATCCATGAATGAAATATACATATGGTTCCATACCAGCTTTTTTTAAGCGTCTAAGTGCTACAAGCGTCTCTGAAGGAGTGTCAGGTCTCCCGAGTAATTGGCTATGTTTTTCAGAACCTGTCTCAAATCCAACACTGACAGGGGTTCCCGATAGGTAATGACCCAGAATAGAAGCAGAACGCTCAGTTACCAAGACGGCTTTTATGTTTTCAATCATAAGCGAAGCTTCACTATTCTTCACTTTTTCAAGATTACTTAATTGAACGAGTAAGTTTTCTATCGCTTTATAATTTGGTTCAGGATTTCTGGGATCTGTTAACGGTTCGGGCTCCACTAATACTTCTCGTTGATAATCTAGAAACCCTGGGACGCTAATAACGATTCTATGTACTCCGTGATCAAGGAGGTTTGAAACTTCATTCACCAATAGATCTACAGGTTTACTCTTAGGCGGTCCATATAGACTGGGTACACTACAATATCCACAACCAGGGGGTATGCCAACCGGACAGCTATATCTCTCGACTAGTTCACCTTCAGTACACTGTTCACAGTTTATACATTTCTCGCCAATTGTTCCAATACGTGCCCTGTGATAATTGCTGCATCCTCTTACTGTTTCTACGTATACTCGTGCGGATTTATAGAGGGGGTAACCTGTGATTGTTTTGGTAGAAACAGGGTATTGAGAGTATATTGTTTTGGGTTGTACAGGTCTTAAGGGATTTACCTGAATTTTCCCCGCTTTTTTATAGCTAATGCCAGGAATATCACTTAGATCACCAGGGATTCTCCCCTCAATTAAACCGTTATCAAATAACTCAACTAGGGTGTACTCACCCTCCCCAGTAACCGCGATATCGCCACCTGTTTTTCTGAGGATTCTCCGTGGCTCTGATGCAGCTGGCCCACCAATTATTACAGGTCGTTTTCTCTCTTTTCTCCATTTACGGGATACTTTTCTGATTGCCTGTATATCGCTGGTCATACCACTGATGAGGATTAAATCATATTGTGTTGAACAATAACCAGCCAAGTACGCTTCAACTGGTATAATATCAGGCTCCAGATTCATTGACTCAAGGACACCTGCAACAGAGCGGGGACCAGCTCCTATTACGTCTCGTGTACTGTATCTAGTGCCCTTACCTGATGCTAGGGTATCAACGATGAGGGGTTTCACATTGGCTATGATGCTGCTGACGAGGATAAACCTTGGGGGTAATTTCATAAACTGTTAGGGTGTTTGGATATTATCGATGAATGATATTCCCTTTAGTTTGATTGGGGCTGTTACGTTAAGCTTTGCTATTTCTTACATCATTATTCCATATTTCAACAAATACATGCATATATTAGGTATAGTTGGAACCGATATAATGAAGAAAGATAAGGCTCCGGTAGCGGACATGGGAGGACCGGGAGTAATTACTGGTTTTCTAATAGGAGTCTTCTTTTTCATAGGTCTTGAGATATTTATTATCCGTAGATTGAATGGTCTTGTGTACATTCTTGCTAGCCTGTGTACGGTGTTAATTATTACATTGATCGGTATATTTGATACATTAACTGCTATGGCAAAGAAACGTGAAGGCAAGGGAGAGTTTGAGCAATATAAAAAAGCAGGTATTCCAAGGTGGCTTTATTTTTTTATACCAGTACCAGCCGCTGCGCCACTAGTTGCAGTGAACGCGGGTGTTAGCACACTAGCTGTACCGTTTATTGGTAGAGTAGATCTCGGAATGTTATACCCGTTATTACTGGTACCTTTGGCTATTTTGTGTTGTAGTAACGCCACTAATTTCCTTGCTGGGTTTAATGGTCTTGAGGCGGGTATGGGTTTTGTATTACATCTAAGTATGGGGGTTTTTGCTTACAGACAGGGAAGGTTTAACGCCGCTATGATTGCGCTTTGTTTTTCTTTTTCTTTGCTGGCTTTTTTAAAGTACAACTGGTATCCTGCTTCTGTTTTTCCAGGGGATCTGAATTACACTATTGGAGCGGTTTTTGCTAGTGTTACTATTATTGGTAACATGGAGAAGTTTGCGTTATTATGTTTTATTCCATATATAATCGAGGCTTTCTTGAAGGCTGCGTCCTTTTTTGAGGCTGAAAGCTATGGTATTCTTCAACCTGATGATACTGTAAAAACGCGTGGTGAAAAAATCAGGGGGTTGACTCATTTGGTTATGAGTCTAGGTGATTTTAAGGAGCCTCAAGTTACCATTATTTTAATTGGATTTGAAGTTTTTATCTGTTTAATTGGTTTTATGTTAATAGGGTATATTTAAGATGATTAATCGGTGTCTTTAAATCACTGGTCTTTATGATGGATTTATTATGACATTAAGAACGTTAGATGGGAAGGAGAGGGTGGTTTTATTTGCATCGATATTATTATTGTTATCTGTATTTGGTTACGCGGTTTATTATCGTTATAATCCTCCTTTAAGGGTTAAAGAGGCTAAGGTTTTTGATGTTATATTGAATGAAGAGCATGATACCACGCAGATCTGGACTTATGGTGAGGGTAGGATTACGTTAAAGGGTATTCACGATGTGGAAATAGGCGAGGTCTACAGGATTACCTATAAGGGTAGACGAGAAAGCTTTGCTGATGAGTTAATAAGTTTAGAGAAGATTAGCTAAGATTTGTTTTCTATGAGGCGTTTAGTCGATAGTCATGCGCATATGGAGAGTGTCAGTGATCCGGGGGCCATTACACGTGAGTCAGTAGAAGCGGGAGTAGATGCGGTTATCTGTGTAGGATCCGATATAGAATCCAGCATCACCGCTCTTGAATTAGCAAAATCGTTCCCCGAGTTCTATTATCCGTGTATCGGGGTTCACCCAGCTGAGGTATTGAAGACGAAACTGGATGAAGCGAAGGAGTTTGTTTCCAGTCGTCTCTCTGAATGTGTCGCGTTGGGAGAGGTGGGTCTTGATTATTTCTATGATTTCGCTAGACCAGAAGAGGTCAGGTCTCTGATGCAGGATGTTTTCAGAGGGCTTCTGGGTTTAGCAGTTGAAGAGGGGGTTCCTGCTTCGGTTCATAGTAGGTCGGCTTATGAAGATGCTTTGGAGTTGGTAATGGAGGCGGAGGTGGAAGCGGTTTTTCACTGGTATGATGGACCGATTCATACGCTTCACAAGCTGCTTGACGCCGGGTTTTATGTTTCCGCTACCCCCGCTGTTAAGTATAGCAAGGGGGTACAGAGGGTGATGAGGGAAGCTCCCCTTGATCGAATCTTGGTAGAGACGGATAGCCCCGTTTTTCTTAGGAGTCTTGAGCGGAATAGTCGACCTATGGATGTCTTGATGGTGGTGGAGGCGTTGGCTGAGTTGAAGGACTTAGACGCGGGGGATGTAGCTTTGGCTGTAACCCGTAATACTGAAAGGTTGTTCGGTGTTTAGTTAGTTATGTCGAGTGGGGATCGTGTTGTTTTCAGGCCGTTTAGCCTGTTTTATTTTAGTGTTTTATTGTTTCTCTTGTTGCTTGTTTTCCCTGTTTTGATGGGTTTTTATCGTTCTATTATGGTGGAGGCTTTGGGTT
>CAZLHA010000139.1:0-6495 GCA_964559155.1 uncultured Candidatus Bathyarchaeia archaeon
GTTCCACCTTTTCCAGGGGCGACACCACAAGTAACATTAGTACCATATTCCATCATCAATTGGGCATGCCTAGTTCCTTGGCGACCTAATCCTACAATCATTGTCTCAATAGTTTTCATTTGAGTTATTTTCTTAGCTAGTTCTGGTCTGACTTGCTTAATAAAGTAAGAAAGTAAACCTTGATCTGCTTGTAATTTATTTTTAGCCATAATTATCACTCCTTTTCTCCTTTAACTTTAAATCCATAAGCGATACCATCTTTGATAATCTCTGCCATAATTTTCTTATTACCTACTGTAATATGAAGGTCAGCTAAAGGTTCGGGTGTCTCTCTTTTTGCTTTTTCAAGATAAGCTCGTGCGGCAGCTAAATCTGTACCTACCATACGACCATAAACAGGCAACATACGTTTATCATTCATATGCCTATCTCGAAGAGCAAGAATTAAACCACGAATAAATACATCACAACTAGAGATACCACCAAAACGGCTAGTAATAACGATATCTGTTGCTGGATGATCCATTAAGAGATGAAACATTTCCGCAACTTTATCTAAAGAGGGACCGCCTCCACTATCCATAAAATTGATAGGAACAACTTTACCATCAAAATATCTGTTACCAACATTGACTACTTCGTCAATAGAAAAAATACCGTAACCAGCTCCACCAGGGACAATACCCACATATAATTTATCTTCATCCTTTACATATTCAGAAGGAGTATCTAAAAGATCAACATAGGGAAAGCCAATTTTATATGCCCTTTCTTCAAAAACTGTCTGTTCCGCTACATCATGACGCTTACTTCGAGGATCTATACCTATTGATTTTAGTAAAGCAGCTTCTCTATACAAACTATTATCATCTAAAACGACTTTAGCGTCAGCTGCAATGACTTCATTAGCAGGAGTAACAATTAAAGGATTAATTTCGCATATCTTGGCATCAATATCTTGAAAAGCAAAAAATAACGATTTAATGGCAGCTTTGAGTTCCTTTGTTGCAGCTTTGAGTGAAGAATTTTTCTCAAGTAAAAACTGAACAGCTTCATCTGCTATAGTATCAGATAATTCTTTAGGATTATCTAATAACTTCTTTTTCCAGATTTCAGCAGGTTTAGTTTTAGCTATCTGTTCAATATCAACACCACCACTAGCGCTGGTAACTAAAACCAAATCAAAGGTTTCGGGATCAGTAGTAACAGAAAGATAAATTTCTTGAGCAATATCTACAGCTTCTTCTATCAATAATTGTTCAATTGAATAACCATGAATAGAAAGATCAAAAATGGTTGAAGATTTTTCTTTGAGAGATTGGATATCATTCGCTTTTTTAATTCCACCAGCTTTACCTCTCCCGCCTATAAGTACCATGGCTTTAACCATGACAGGAAAAGGGATGGATAAATCCAATTTATCAATATCATCTGTATGTTCGATAACAGCAATTTGAGAGGGTATAGTTAAACCATATTTCTCAAATATCTGTTTAGATTCGTATTCGTATAGTCTCATGTGTTAATTTTCCTCCGGAGTTAAATATTGTTCTTGATAGTAATTTATTAATCCTCCCGCTTCAAAAATATTTAACAGATCTTTAGGGAGTTTGGAGAAAGAATAATTATTTTCACCATTTACTATGGTTCCTTCTTTTAGATCAATTTCAATAGGTGCGTCATGATTAAAGTTTTCGACAAAATCTGGGTGGACAATAATAGGCAAACCTTGATTGATTGCAGAGCGATAAAAAATCCTTGAAACAGATTTAACAATAACAGCTTTAACTTCTGCAAAAGCCAATCCCACAGCAGGATGTTCTCTGGATGATCCACAACCAAAGTTTTCACCAGCAACTATAATATCGCCTTTTGACACTCTAGCAGCAAAGGTTTCATCTAAGCCTTTAAACAAGTGCTCAACGATTTTTTCACCATCAGAAGATTTGATATCATAAGTAAGTGTGCCAGCAAACATTTGATCAGTATTAAAATCATTTACATCGCTATAATTCCATACATTATTTTTATATCGGTCATCAGAAGCTTCAATCTCAACTGTTACAAATTCCTCTTTTTGTCTAAGTTCTATACCTGTTTCTTTTACTTCAGCACTTGAAATATATTCTCGAGGATCAGTAATTTTCCCTGTTAAAGCCGATATAGCAACAGTAGCTGGAGAAGCAAGATAAACAAAAGCATTTTTGTTACCCATTCTACCCAAGAAATTTCTGTTGGCAGTAGAAATTACATTAGCACCATCATAAGGTATGCCTTGGCCTTTACCTAAACAAGGACCACAACTGCAAGTCAAGATAGTAGCACCAGCTCGAGTAAGAGTCTGAATATATCCTTTCTCTTGAGCTTCCAGATAAATTACACGGGAAGCAGGAGCAACAAGAAAGATCATACCAGGATGAATTGTCTTTCCTTCAAGTAATTCAGCAGCAATAGCCAAATCATCTAATCGGGCATTAGTACATGTACCTAAAAACGCTTGATGGATATCTACATCGCCTAATTTACGGGCAAAGTCTATATTATCAACTTGATGAGGAACAGCAATAAGAGGTTCAAGTTTGTCTAACTCGACAGTTAGTTCTTTGATATATGTGGCTCCTTCATCTGCCCAAAGCATATCCTCTTTAGGTATGTCTAAAGCATCACCATGCTTAGCGTTCAACCACTCAATTAACACCTCATCAGGTGGGAAAACAGCGTTTTTAGCTCCCATCTCAGAAGCTAAGTTAGCTAGAGTCATTCTTTCTGATATACCTAAAGTTTTAACTCCTTCTCCATGAAATTCAATTGAATTGTAAGTAGCTCCAGAAGCACCTATTTGGTTCATCAAATACAAAGCTATATCTTTAGCATAGACACCATGTTGAAGTTTACCTTTTAATGTAATTTTAATAGTTTCTGGCACTCTAAACCATGTCTCTCCAGTTAACCAGAGCCCTGCGGTTTCAGTACGGTCAATACCCGCTGCAAAAGCATCAAAGGTTCCACTTGTACAAGTGTGTGAATCTGAACCTACAATAAGCATATTAGGGAGAGCATGATTAGACATAAGTTGATGACAAATACCTGTTCCTTCATCATAAAAATTAGTTATACCTTGATCTTTAACCAAATCCCTAATAATCTGATGATCATTGGCTAATTTCGCACTGGTAGGAGGAGAATCATGATCTAAGACAATAACAAGGCTATCAGGATATTTGATTTTTTTTCCTCCCATCTTTTGCCAAGTTTTCATAATCGATGCTGAATTATCATGGGATAATACCAAATCTGGTGCAGCAAAGACTATATCACCAGCATAGGCGTCTTCACCAGATTTTAAAGAAAATAATTTTTCTGCAAATGTTTTACTCATATTAATCACCTGTTTCCATTTTTTTACCTAATTCAAGTAAACCCCCAGCTTCCATAATATCGATAACTGGTTGAGGAATAGACTTACACTCTAAACTTTTATCTTTGGTTTGATTTATTATTTTAGATTGCTCAAAATCTACTTCTAAAAGATCACCATCTTCAATGGTAAAATCAGTAATACCTGGGGCTTCAACTAAAAGAAGTCCAGCATTTACCGCATTGCTATAATAAATAGGTCCAAAAGATTCGCCAATAATAGCTTTTATACCATGAGCAAGAAAACCAGTCACTGCTTGTTGACGGGTAGATCCTTTACCAAAGTTCTTACCTACTATAAGAATCTCTTCTTCGTGATTATCAGCTCCAAAACTTTCAAATCCTTCAAGATTGCCAAAAATATGTGGCTTAATCTTCTCCGGTTCATGGATTGTTAATAACGAAGCATGAAAAATCTGATCCGTATCTATATCATCAACTTTTACTACTTTTGCTTTTCCTTCAAGTTTTGTTTGTGTATCTTTCATTAATCTTTCACCTCAGGTTTGGCTATTTTACCAGCAATAGCTGTAGCAGCAGCAACAACAGGACTGGCCAGATAAACATCAGCTGGACCAATTTTGCCTTGAGTATTCCGATTGCCAGTAGTTAAAGTAACAGCGGTTTCACCGCCAGTTAAACCATACTGACCTTTAGCACAGGTTGAACACCCTGCACCAAAAAAGTTTCCACCAGCCTCAAGAATTCTAGTCATAGGATTAGATTTATGGGAAGAAATAAAATCTCCACGTGTAGCAGGAATAACAGCTAAACGCACATTAGGATTAACTTTTTTGTTTTCCAAAATTTTTGCTGCGTGTTCAATATCCATATAGGTACCATTAGTACAACTACCTATGATAATAGATTTAATTTCAGTACCTAGTACCTCTTCAATGGGTTTAACATTGTGAGGATGAGGAGGACAAGCTACTTGCAAACCTAAATCTTGAATATCAATTATTATTTCATCAGAATAGGTAGCATCTTCATCAGCTTGAGTTTGGTCAATAGTTATACCCAATTTATCATAATACTCAGCTGTAACTTGGTCAGCTGGAACAAAACCAATCATTCCACTTGCTTCTGTTATTAAGGAACAGAGAGTTACTCTATCTTCAATAGATAACTTGGAAATAATATCACCATAAAATTCTATAGATTTACCTGTTACACCATGCTCATGTAAGTGTTTTAAAACGTATAAAGCTAAATCTTTAGCTGTCGTAGGCCACTTATATTCGCCCTTTAGAACCACTTTAACGGTTTCAGGTACTTTAATCCAATATTTTCCCGTCTTAAAAGCAAAGGCAAGCATGACATCACCTGCTCCTTGCCCTAATACACCTAAAGCACCAAGAATGTTATAATGACTATCAGCACCAATGATTATATCTCCAGGTTTACCAAAGCCACGTCTAAAAATCAAATGTGAACCAATACCTGAACCTAAATCAGTTACTTGTATATTATATTTATCAGCAAATACACGTATTTTTTCTTGATCTTTAGCGTGTTTAGGATCATTACCATAAGGGTAACAATCGGGAGTGAAAATAATTCTACTGGTATCAAAAGGTTCAGCATCAGAATAATTTGTTTCAAAAAGGTCAATTACTTGTGGTCCCGCATAATCACGGGCAGTCACGAGGTCTAAATCTACCCAAACAATTGTTCCGGGGTAGATATCAATATCATCAGAAGAAGAATGATTTTTAATGATTTTTTCTATTAATGTTAATCCTGTCATTTGTTGCTCTCATCTCAAAGAATTGTTAGAAAAATAAAAAAAGATATCAAGGAACAAGTTTTAGTTCAATTCCTTCATTTTCTCGCAGATGGCGTCAGCCATTTCTGTTGTTGTTGCCTTCCCACCCATATCATAGGTTCTGACTTTTCCTTCAGCGATAACAGCTGCAACAGCTTTATCCATTTTTTCTGCCATCTCTTTTTCTCCAAGCCATGCTACCATCATCTTAGCAGATAAAATTTGAGCAATAGGATTGACTTTGTTCATACCAACATATTTGGGTGCACTCCCATGGCTAGGTTCAAAAACAGCAAAGTCATCACCAATATTACCTGAACAAGCAAAACCTAACCCACCAACTAATTGGGCACAAAGATCAGAAATGATGTCACCAAACATATTAGAAGCAACAAGAACACCATAATTTTGAGGGTTTTTAACTAGCCACATGCACATAGCATCAATATTTGTTTCCCAAAGTTCTTTGCCTTTATACTCTTTGATAAGCTTCCTAGCTTCACGTATCATTAAACCGCTTGTTTCTCTAATAACATTAGGCTTTTCGACTACGGTAACAGTGGGATACTCATATTCTTTAGCATAATCCATGCTGGCTTTAAGAATCCTTCTTACGCCTTTACGCGTAAACAATCTAACTGACATAGCTAAATCATCTAATTTTTCTTCAGCAAAACGTTTCGCTTTAGGATGATTCTCAACTAAATTGTTCATTACAGATTCAGGTACTGGATGAAATTCTATGCCTACATAAAGCCCTTCTGTGTTTTCTCTAAACACAACAAGATCCAAATCGTCTCTAAAATTCAATGGATTACCAGCATAGGCTTTACATGGACGGAGATTGATATATAAATCAAATAACTGTCTTAATTTAACTATAGGACTAGAATAAACCAACCCTTTTCCTTGTAAATCAGGGATTAATTCTTGTTCTGCTTCCTCTTTAGGTTTAGAGGTGATAGCTGAAAACAAACAACAATCAGATTGTTTGAGTAATTCAATGGTACGATCAGGAAGAGGGTTGCCTTCTGTTCGCCAGAATTCCCAACCTATATCACCCCAAGTATAGTCGGCTTTTTCACTAAATCCTACAGCATCAAGAACTTTCATTGCTGCATCTGTAACTTCTTTACCTATTCCATCACCGGGTAAAACGGCTACATTGTATTTTTTCATTTCAATTTGACTCCTCTATAGGTTTTATTTAATTTTTTTCATAGATTTTTTTAATGGGATCAAAACAGAGAAAATCGCAACGGTGGATAATATCAACTTCAATAAATCTGTTTATCTTATCACCTTCTTTA
>CAZLHA010000140.1:0-6492 GCA_964559155.1 uncultured Candidatus Bathyarchaeia archaeon
TGTTGTTTACTTCTCAAGAGTGGTTGGAGAGGGGGAACGCCCATTCATATTGGGGCGTTTACCGGGGTCTGAGTGGGGAGAGATAAGTGACGGCTTTGAGGTTAATAGAGGAGACGTCATTGAGCTAAAAATTTGGCCATCTGGGCCCTACGTTACGAGAGACGAGAACCCTAATGACGAATATTATGAATTGATTTATACTTACGCCAAACAAACCGGGTATATCAAATATACCTTGTTGTATTACGATGACGATTCATCCGGCGGCGAATCCGAGTTGATAGTTGATTTTGATTATTCACCTATATCACCCAGTCCCGGGGATCAGGTGGAGATTACCAGCACATCCACTGTTGAGGGCGCTGAAATCGTCTCCATGTCATGGTATGTTAATAGTGAACGGGTATTGGCTCATGAAGGTGAAGGATACTGGGTGTGGACGGCTCCGTCTATAGGAACTTATACTGTAGAGCTTGAAGTTACTGACAGCACCAAAAAAACGGATTTTCATATTGAGGAGATCACGGTAAAGGAAGAATCAAGCTATACAATAATTGATCAAGCATATTCGACGAGTATACAGGACAATGAGCCCGTGGAAAGAGAAAACAGCTTCAGGTACGGGGATGAAGTAATATTCTGGATGAAGCTGGGAAACGTGAAGGGCTCACACCGGGTTTACATAGAATGGGAGACCCCGAGACCAAACGAGATCATAGGCAATGAGTATATTGATATCCCATCCCCCACGACTCAGGGAGAGACAGAGTGGGCGGAGTACACAGTTTTAGCGTCAATAAAACCTGGGGATGACCAATATGAACTGCTCTTCCGGGACCCCGGAGACTGGAAAACCAATGTCTTGATTGATAGCGACGCCTATGAATACAGCTTCCAGATAGAGAGCAATATAGTCCATGAGACTACAGTGGAAAAGACAAAGTACACGACAGGCGAGACGATAACAGTGGAGGGGACGCTGGTCTTCAATGGGGCAGCGATTGAGGGCGCATCAATACGTCCCATCATATATAGGAAAGGAGCCGTTTACGATGAGCCACCCGAGATAAGTGTAGGAACAGATGGAATATACAGTTTTAACTACAAGATACAACCACTCGACTTGGAGTCAGAACCGACTGGTCCTGAGGACTGGTCACTACGATTATCTCCGCTTATTGATTCACAGTACGGTCAACAGGATAAGGAGATCACGTTGGAAGTCTTACCAGTCTGGATGACAATAAAGGACGCGAAAATCGTCCAAATAATCGAGGCACCGGTGATAAACGATGGCTTCTTCAATGTTCCACACATAGCGGCAAACCGGGAAGCAGGGATAAGGGTGCTTCTTGAGTGGCATGGATATGAAGAGGGATTCAAGTTACCGGAGGTTGATATCTACTTAAGCCAAGAGAACCGTGACACGGGTTCAACATATACCACCACAGAGAAACCAGTAATAGTAGACGGTAACATATACGCGGATTTCTTCTTCACACTACCCTCAGGCCTATACATGTTCTCAAGTGAGGTAGACCGAGACGGATTCTATATCAAACAGGAGACTAGAGAGAAAAATATTGACGCCCTCTCATGGGAGCAGATATGTCGCTCAAAAATAATGGAGCCACTAAAGCTGAAATTTATGTTAATCAACGTAAACTGGGAGAAACCCGGTGTTCAAAGCGATGAGCTAAGATGGATAGAGGAACAGAAACAGGTTATCAAAGATACATACCCGATACCATTAGAAGACATGTATTTTGAAGTCACCAAAGACACTCGTACTTTCCCCGATTTAGGGGCAATCGGGCTAAACAGGTTTTCCCTAGGCAAAGCCCTCGCCCTGGTATCATATTATGAGGGAAGTAAAATAATTGGAGTAACACCTGATTCACAGAATTACTGGAACCCGGAGGAGTCCGGATACAGCGAATACTATATGAGATCCCCGCTCCTGACAAAATACATTGACACAGTATCCCCCTACAACAGTAGAATGGTACTAGTAAAATATGGGGCACAGCCCGGTGTATCCGCCCACGAGATAGGACACACCCTCGGACTATACCAGTACTACGGTGAAGAACAATACCAGCTACACCCACCCTACGGAGAACAATGTTATGACCTGATACTGAGAGACGGCGCAATATACAACGTCTCAAACAGAAACGAGGTAAGAGCAGCCTTCCCAGCGAAACGACCCAGCCCGGGAATAGCTATGTGTTTCATGGGAAACAGCCCAGTATTTGTCCAACCGGCGGGAAGACGCACATTCGTCACTACATGGATATCCGATGACGCAATACCAACACTATTCAAGTCATTAATGGATCCTCCGCACGTGAGAACACTTCTGGTAATGGGGAGAACATATGAGAACGGTACAACGGAGTTCGATAACTTTTACCCTGGGTACGGGTTACCAGACAAACAAGAAGAAGGCGCATACACAGTTGAATGCCAAGACAGCGGTGGCAACGTATTATACTCAAACAACTTTGGAAATGCACCTGTAGAATACACTGACTTCGTCATATCCGTAGCATATCCGGAGAAAACAGCGAAGATAGTCTTGAAACTAAATGGAGAGATAGTCGGTGAAGCAACACCATCACCAAACTCCCCAAAAGTCAAACACGTATGGGTAAACGGGGGACCAATAATCAATATTGAGTGGGAAGCACACGACCCAGACGGCGACCCCCTCACCTACACAGTGCTCTACAACTATGATGAAAAAGAATCATGGGAAGTCATCGCGGTAAACCATATGGAACAAAGCCTAGAAATAGACCTGGAAAAGTACCCCGGCTCATACGCCAAGATCAAGGTAATCGCCAACGACGGCTTCAACTCAGGAGAAGGAACCTCAGGCATTATAACAAAAGCCCCGATGAAGCCAATATGCGCCATCACAAACTTGGATAATAACACAATACTATACTCAAGGGATGTATACCTAACCGGAGCCAGCCTGGACTATGATAGCGAAATCGATGAAGATCAGTACTCATGGCACTCGGATAGCGACGGATACTTGGGTAGTGGTTCAGAGCTCAGCACACAGCTAAGCCCAGGAGAACACTTGATAACACTTACCCTAGACGACTACACCGGTGAAGCCGTCACGGACACGGTAAACATTAACATAGTTGATGCCAAGGCAACCTTAATGACCCACATAGTAGCCTCAGAGATAGACCAAAACAACGAGCCAATAGATCAGACAAATCAATTCCAGACATATGACAAGGTTTACTCATGGATAGAGATACATAACTCAACGGGAACAGAAGAGATTAGATGGATATACACTGGACCCAAGGGGATAACAGCCGAGGCAACTACAACTACAGGAGATACAGGCAATGTAACAGTGTCATCATTACTAGACTTAGCATACTACAATGAAACACAATCAACCGGAGACTGGAGTATACAAGTATATATAAACACAGAACTAGCCGACACACAATCATTCACAGTGACAAAAACAAAAGAACTTCCTACAGGACTAGTATGGTGGGGGTCATTCGCAGGAGTCTCGATTCTAGTAGCCCTAATTGCAGGAGGTATAATCCTACTAAAAAGGAGAAAGAAACCAGAAGATGCTCAGACGCCAACCTGCCCAAACTGCGGGCAAACAACAACATGGATAGAGGAATACCGGCGCTGGTACTGTTATAAATGTGAGAAATACATTGAATAATACTCTAAGTTTATAGGCAAGTGGCCTCGACAGAAGATCAAGAAGGTTACCAACTTGGAAAAAGTAGTAGGGGTAATAAAAGACGTTCAGACTAAACCACCTGGCAGCTGGACACAGAAAAGCTGTGACCTAATATTCACTGACGAGAGGCTACTATGTGTTAAGGTAGGTGGAAGTAGTCTAGTAGCGGGAATGCTTGGAAACGCATTAAGCGGACCATCCGGGGCCATAGCTTTCTCAATGGATAATAACACACAGCAGGAGATAAACAGGGAGAAGAGGAAAGACTTTGACCTGAACCAGCTACTCACACTAGACAAGCATAACTATATGGTGTGGTATAGTAATATTGAATCGGGGAGCTTTAAGACAGGTTTTCTATCAACCTTAGGGATCATGGCCCCATTACGAATCAAGACCATAGATGGAAAAAAATACCACTACAACATATACGTTAACCAGAAAGACTACGCCAAAGCCCTAATCGAAGCAACAACGCCGAACATAAAAACCTAAAATCGGCCTGTTCTAGTTTTTCTCTAAGTGTTCTACTATGTAGTATTATTAAGCTAATAGAGTACTTAGATGTATGCAGAAAAATTATCTAACCATCAGTCTAATAGTCACGATACTGGGAGTAACCCTCATCTTCCTGCCATCAATATATACCATAAACTTGGCTCCAGAACAAGTAACTCTCTGGGAAGACACATACTATGGAACATCTTACAGCTTCAACACGGGAACACAGAGCATAGATGAAGGAGTATCTCCATACGTAAAAGTTTGGAGCGAATCCAATGTGACATTAAACACGTTGTTTCACGTATCCGGTATGGGTGAGACAGCCACATTGAATACCACAGATAACCCCTCCGAATACCTACTGCCAAGCCCAGGGGACTGGGATATAGAAATAGAGGGAGAAGTAGTTGAAGATGAAATAGTTACTGTTAATGCTGGTTTCTACTATCTAAAACAACTCGAACCGGAGAAGGTGAGATATTACCCGTATCGTTTCTTCGGGTATGGTATGACCGTCATCGGGGCCATAGCTTCATTATTAATCTATACCAAGACCAGTGGGATATCTTTGAACACGTAAAACAAGGGAATTATCAAATATATCCTAGCTGTTTATTTAATCATGGACTGGTTATACTTCGCAGCTGGATTCATAATCGTAGTGGTGATAGGGCTTGCAATCAGGAGCCAGATGTCTAAGAAAGAGTGACAATGCCTCCCAAACGATATATTCTTTTATTATTCTATCTGGTGCATGAACCATCTATCAGCTACTCTCGTATTACGTAACGGTAAGATATTCACAGTAGATAACGCTGACAGTGTACATGAAGCGGTAGCAGTATATGAAAACGAGATAATACATGTTGGTACAGATGAGGAAATAACTGAATACGTTGGCCCAGAAACTAGGTTAATAGACCTAGATGGAAAACTAGTATTACCCGGATTCATTGACAGCCATGTCCACTTAATGGGGGCTGGAAGACTCGCGGTTAAAGCAGAGAAAGAAGTGGACATAAAATACTGCAACAGCATCATAGAGGTTCTAGGTAAAATCCAGGAAAGAGTGGATAGTACACCCCAGGGTGAATGGATTATTGGATGGGGGTACATGTGGAGTAGGTTCAAAGAAAAAAGAGTACCTACAGCAAAGGAGTTAGACAGGGTGGCACCAGAGAACCCGGTTTTGCTACGTTTCAGCGCCATGGGGGTAGCTAATACATTAGCAATGAAGAGAGCGGGGATAACAAAAGACATCGAACCAGAGTATGGACACATAGAGTTAGATAGTGACGGAGAGCCGAACGGGGTGCTCCAAGGTGGAGCAGCTGTAAGACTCGTCTCAAAGCATATCCCAGCATGGGAAATAGAGCCCATCGAAGTCGCTGAGAAGGCTATTACCCAGTGGCTTGAATGGGGTGTAACCTGTGCTCATCAAGCGGGATCACTGAGAGAAGACACTGAGATACTCCAGCTTCTACGTGAGAAAGATAAACTCACCATGAGGTGGCGACTCTATATCCATAATATGACGGACAACCTTGAGTACATGGAACACCTCATAGCCTTAGGTATTAGGACAGGTTTAGGCGATGATCTTATCCGTATAAGCGGAGTGAAACTTGCTCTCGACAGCATGGGGAGTATGGGAAACGCGGCCACCTATGAACCATGCACCGGTAACCCAGGTAATCGGGGAATACTACTGGTAACACCCGAGAAACTGGAAGAGTTAATCGTTAAAGCGCATAAAGCAGGACTCCAGACCGCGACTCATAGCATCGGCGACAGGGCTATTGACATCAACCTGGATGCAATTCAACAGGCGCTGGAGAAATACCCGGAAAAAGATCATAGACACAGAATAGAACACTGTACACTCTGCAAACCACCCCAATTGGAGAGAATCAAAGAACTTGGTGTACACCCCGGAGAATCTAACTATATATGGAACTTTGGAGATGCATACAAGTACCAGTTCGGGGAAGAAAGAAGCAAGTGGCTATACCCGTACCGTAGTCTTCAGGAATATGGGATAATTGCCTCAGCTAATAGTGATTATGGTGGAGGCCCCTGGCATGGAGACCCCTTGACCGGTATATACGCTATGGTAACTAGAAGAACTGAGGGCGGGGATACTGTGGGAGAGGAGCAGGTTATCTCGGTGGAGGATGCTATAAGATGTTACACGTATAATGGTGCTTACGCTTCATTTGATGAGGAGAAACTGGGCAGTATTGAAACAG
>CAZLHA010000141.1:0-6178 GCA_964559155.1 uncultured Candidatus Bathyarchaeia archaeon
ACATGTTCCCCGGGGTCCAGCATAACGCCTTAGAGTATTTGATGAAACTGGAAGGCATAGACCCAGAAGACTTCAACGCGTCCATAATGTGGATGGTAGCTGACCCGGATATACCTCTCTATGAGACAGCCATGAGCACCCCGGAGGACAAGAGGTACGAACACAGATGGTAGCGCACTGGGGGATACTCATGAAGTCGAGACAAATAGAGACCGGGAGACCCGAAAAGATGGGTAGCCCCGTCACAAAACACCAGCATATGGCTATGACTCCACCGGAGCACCAGGCCAGGCGCTGGCTTAGAGAAGCAGTCAACCAGGTAAACCAATACAGACGAGACAAAGAACCCCCGCTCACATGGACTCGTGGATATAACGACGCCTGGACCATCCGGGAGGAGAAGAAATGACCGCGGACACTGCAAAGTTAAACGCAGCGGTTGAAGTATTCGAAGTAGACATAGATATCAATAACAACCATGAAGCCAACAGCCTAGTAACAAAACTACATAAACACGGGTTCCTAAAACAAGAAAACTATACCTGGAGCATCGACGAAAAACACAGAGCAAAACGAATCCACGCCACCTACATAGTCTACATCCGGAAAAACAAAAAACAAGCCTTCAAAGCCATGATAACACAAACAAACAACAACACAAGTTCCAGAATAAAATACAGGCAGATAACAAACCTACTCTAAAAGACCCTTAACCGTCTCCATCAACTCTTTCCTACTATACGGTTTACGAAGATATGCATCAGCCTTATTCTCCGGTTTAAGCATCATATCCACCTCACGGCCAAGAGCAGTAAACACGATCACAGGTAAACCCCTTTTCTCACCCGCCCTAATCCTCCTTAAAACATCCAACCCAGACAAGCCCGGCATAACAACATCAAGAATCAATAAGTCAACATGTTTCTCATCCAAGAAATCTAACGCTTCTTCACCTGAATCTACAGTATAAACCTTGTACCCCTCAGACTCCAACTGAGTTCTGACGAGCATCAATACATCAGGTTCATCATCAACAACCAGTATCTCACTCATCTTCTACCTCTCCCATTGGTATAGTGAATATAAAAGTTGAACCCTGGCCACAGCCCGGTGACTCAGCCCAGATCTCTCCCCCATGCAGATCAATTATACCCTTACAGATACTCAACCCTAACCCTATAGACTGATCTGTCACTGTTGGTCGTTCAATATCCGGGAACGGTTTAAACAATTTACCTATTTCATCCTCCCTGAGTCCAAATCCTTCATCGATTACACTAACCTTAACCAGGTTACTTGTATCCTCAATAACCAGCTCAATCCGTGAGTCCTCTGGACTATACTTGGACGCATTATCCAACAAGTTAACCAAAACCTGCTCCAACCTAATTCTATCCCCCTTAACCGCCAAGTTATCAGGTATATTAACCTCTATAACCTGATTTTTCTCTCTGATAACTGGGGAAAACTCATTTACAACTTGAGAAACAAGATTTGAGAAATCAATAACCTCAAAATCAAGATTCATCCTTTCATCTTCTAATCTCTGCTGGTCCAACAAGTCATTGGTTAAAGCCTCCAAGCGATCCGTGTTCCGATAAGCTACCTCAAGATAATTCTGAATTGACTCCAGATCCGTTTCACTCATAGCTAACTCAAGGAACCCCTTCATACTAGTCAACGGAGTCCGCAGCTCATGAGTAGCGGTACGCATAAACCGTGACTTTATCGCCTCCATCTCCTCAGCTTCCTCTGCTCGAATCCGTTCCTCTTCAACCCTTATAGAGGTAAGTCTAGCTGAAACAATGTCCCCGAGAAGCTCCAATAGATTAACAGAATCATCACTGAACTCTTCAATATCCGGAGTTTCAACCGTAATAACCCCAACAGGTTTACCCTCTTCAAAAAGGGGTACAACAAGCTCACTTTTCCCCAGATCTAATTCAATATCCGGGTCAACATAATCAGGGTCAAATGTTACATCGTTAACTACCTGTGTCTCACCTGTACGTACAGCCCTAACCGTTACACCTGGACCATCTAAAGGTAAATAAAAATTTGTATTAGGTTCTCCACCATGAACATATGGAAACCAGAGAGCATTATCACGTATTACACCGAAACTAGAAAAAGGAAAATCTAATACATTATCTACGGTTCTAAGTGTTTCTTCTGCAATATCGTCAAGTGAATCATATTTTGTTAATTCTATCGAAAAGTCATGCAGCGCCACTAAGTTATTCTTATAGTTAATATTTGATATAGCTATACTTACCCCACTAGCAAAAATCTCAAGCATCTCACGATCACTGTCATTAAATGCATCAACCTGACTGGATTCCACGTTTATTAACCCAATAACTTTTTCACCATAGGATATGGGAACCATAATACATGAACGGATTTCTTGAGTATCTGAATTGAAATCAAAATCAGGGTCTTTCGATGTATCTTTTACAAGCTGGATCTCCTTTTCTTTTATTGTCCTACTGGTAATACTCGGCTCATCTAGAGACATAGAAGACGAATCATTTTCTGGAAAAACAACAACAACTTGGTCATCCAGAACCTCTTTCACTTCCCAGTAATCCGCAGCTATAGCTTCTCTTATAGCCTCATATATAATTCTGTAAATATCTTTGATTGACTCTGCTTCCTCCAACCTCGTTGAATACTTGTAGAAAATCTCTAGTTTTCTCTGATATTCAAGCATCTGTCTCTCGAATTCCTTCTCCGTGGTTACATCTCTACCAATTATACCGAGATAGTCACCGGCCTTGAATGCAGTGTAATTAAATCTACGTTTATCGAATCTACTAGTAATATCGTGGAACTGGGTTGACTCACCGGTCTCCAGTACTCTAAGATAGCCTGCGTATCTTTCACTACCTTCAAGATCCGGGAACACTTCTAGAATATGTTTACCTATGTAGTCCTCTCTCGTTAATCCCGTGTTCTTTAACACGGCCTCGTTAACCATGATAAACCGCATGTCTTCATTAAGAATAATGAGTTCATCTGTGGATGATTCTATAAAGTCATTTAATGTTTCTTGGCTTTGCCTGAGTTCTTCTTCAAGATTTACCTGTTTACTGATGTCCCGGGCGATACTTAGGCTGGCTGGTTTTCCATCCCATTCTATATATGATACGTTGAATTCCACTGGCTTACTTATTCCATCTTTGGTGATCATCTTAGCCCTGTACTGGTTTGGTGGTGTACCGCCTGCCCTTCTCTCTCTTCCGTATTTAGTAACTAACTCACGGTAATCGGGGTGGATGAATTCAGTATTGTCTATACCAACTATTTCATCTGGGTTCGAATACCCTAGATACTCGACTCCACTGGGGTTTATGAACTCTACACCGAAATTACTTGCTACAGATATCATGTCTCGGCTATGTTCAAATATTACTCGGAATCTTTGCTCTAGTCTTTTCCTCTGTGTTATGTCTCTTACAATACAATAGCTGGTTATGTTTTCAATATTAACTGAAGTTGCAGATACTTCAAGCAATTTTACACCCTCTGGGGTATCTATTTTTGTGGTGAAAGACTCTGAGACTCCCTGTAGTCTTCTTTTTGCTCTCTCTATTATCTCTTCTTTGTCCAGTGTAAATTCATAGAGCTCGTGTCCAATGAATTCCTCTCGGCCTACTTCAAAGAGGTCTAGAGCCGACTGGTTTGCATTTACTATGGTTGTTTCATTGAAGAAAATAACAGCGTCACGATTATTCTCAAAAAGGGATTTGTATAATTCTTCATATTTACCTTCACTCACGTCTAGACCCCTCTATCCACTAATGACCACTTAATAGGAGTAGGAGAAGATGCGTTTAAATAAATATGCGTTGTAACGTTTTTTTATTTAAGGTTTGGCGATTATTTGCTGATTATCTAAAAACTCTTTTTAAAGTTTGGAAACCGTTGCGCCATCAAGTGGAAAACTGCACGGGCACAGGGATACAACCTTGATCACCTACACAGATCCCGCCCCTAGGCAGTTATTCCAAAAAAAGAGAAGGAAAACAAAGATGAAACCACAAACAAGACAAATCATAGTCACCTTAACACTAGCAACACTACTACTATCACAGCCATTTGCCTACGCGTCACCCACCATCAGCATCAAAACCGCTACAGAGACCACCGGAGCACTACCAAAAGAAGCCGACGCACAGATCTACTTCGTCATGGAGTGGACGGACTTTAGTGTTAACAAGTCTATCAACATCTGGTGCTATAACGGCACCGGGGACAAAGAACTCATAGACCAGACACTAACCGGGTACACCATCTCAGTCACAGACGCAAACAGCACCTTGCTAACAGGAGACGCCCAGGGATCAGAAGGAGAATACACCAACACATTCACCATCAGCGGCCTCACAAACACGATCGGCACCCACACATACACCATGAAAGTACAAGACAACACAGATAACACCACCATCACCACCAAAGACTTCACAGTCCTAGTAGCCGAAGCAGACACCGAACTAGCCGTCTCAGTTGAGGACTCCGGTGGAGACGGAATCATAGACAAAGACGAGTCCGTAATCTTCACCTATTACGTGAACTGGGTCAGCGTACCCGACACCGAGACACACACTGTCTGGGTAAGCTTCGATGACGGAGCATACGTTTCCAAGGGTAGCGTATCCGTGACATCAGGAGCAGGAAGCGACACAGGAACATTCACCAAGGTATGGAACACCGAAGGCAGCAAATCAGTTGACATGGAGCTCAGGGACAGCAGTGGCTCAGCCATAGCAAGCCTAACACTACCCATTACCGTAGGCGCCGAGACACCTGAACCAGTCACCACAGCACCCACCGCTAGCCAAGTAGAGACCACTCCTATCTGGCAGAACCCATACGCAATAGCTAGCGCCTTCATCGCAGCCATAGCCGTCACTGTACTACTCGTCAAAAGGGACTAGGAGATCTATCAATGAATCGTGATAGACAAATCCTCATAGTCTCCCTCGTGGTGTTGGTCCTGGTCTCAGCTGGAGCCTACATGGCCCTAGCTCAGCCCGGGTTCATGCCAGGGAGCCGAGTCACAGGTACAAGTAGCAGCAGCGCTGAGACTCCCTACGGTGAATCTATTGAGATCAGCGTTGGAGCAGGCAGTGAGACCAGTGGAGCCGCTTCATGGTTCCAGCGGAACCCGGAGGCAGTAGCCAGCTGGTTCGCAAGCTACAGTGACAGTGATTCACAAGATGTGTACGAGGTTAACAATACATACAAGAGCCAGGAACAGGTCACCATCGAGGCAGACCTAGCGGTAACACATAGCAACATAGATGACTTGACGGCCACCGTGAAAGTGAAAGCCGTTGACAAAGGCACACCAGCAAACGAGCATGAGTACACCTTGGCAAACAGTGCGGATATCTACGCAGGTAGCCCAACCAGTGACAGCTGGGACACTACGCCAAGCATCTCGGCGCATCTAACTAGCGTCGGAGGCAGCACCACAGATGAGACCGTGCAGTACCAGATCTATTGTCAGGTAACAGCAACCGGGTCCATCAGCGGTGACACCTTGACAGCAACCATATCATACACCCCCTATGGAACCCTACATTACGAGCAGAGCAGCGAAAGCAGCGATGCGTCCGTAACACCAAGCATCAGCGTATCCAGCTTCTTTGATACTGGTGACACTATTGTAGGTGCGCCCCAGGGTACTATGCTATACCTCACCTGCAACCTCATAGTCGCAGCATCCGTCTACGTCATCATCAGCAAGGCCTACCTTGACCGGTGATCCATCTTGTCTTTCCCCTTTTATTTACCTCAAACTCAAAGCCTAGGGCTAAGTGACCTCCTGGCTAACCAGGAGACAGTAGTCATGGGCGCTATCGTCAGCGGAGCCGTAATAGTCTACGGGCTCAGCAAACTAGGGGACATCAAGTCCCTTTTCGGTTATTTTGCACTCGTCACGTTAGGCTGCATAGTGTTCCTAGCGCTCCCCCAGTTCCAGAACTCTACAGCCGGGGGCTACGCTGAGGAAACCCTGGAGATCATGCTCTCCCTGTTACGCAGCCTCATAGCATACCTACGGGACCAGGTTATAGGTCTCACAGCAACAGGAGGCATATTCTAAATTGAATTTATCCAGTATCTTATCCACGCTGCAGCAATCAGTAGCACAGCTGCAGACCATTCT
>CAZLHA010000142.1:0-6167 GCA_964559155.1 uncultured Candidatus Bathyarchaeia archaeon
AAGAGAAACGGATAAGCCTGTTCTTGTGGATTTCTGGGCTGAATGGTGTGGTCCATGCAAGATGATGGCGCCAGTTGTTCATCAACTAGCAAAAGAATATGCTGGTAAAGCTCACATCGCTAAACTAAACGTGGATTATAACAAAAGCACAGCAGCCCAGTACGGGGTGATGAGTATTCCTAATTTCATCGTTTTTAAGAAAGGTAAACCCGTAGCCCAGACAGTAGGCGCTGTAGGTAAACCGGGATTAACTTCGCTGCTACAAAGAGCCCTATAAAAAAAGTTTTGATGAGGTTTTAACCCATCTATCTCCATGAGTGTTTACACTTTGTGCAAGTGAATTTCTGAACCACTATGGATACCCCCATACCGGTGGCGACGTTTTCAACGGTTGCTCTATCATTGCCGCATTTCGGGCAACTGATCTTTATAGTGGCAACATCTGTCTCGTCTTTCTTGACGTAAACTTTTTTCACCTCTGTTTGTTCTCGTTCCACTTCATATGAATCATCTGCTATGTTTTCTTCATAGCCGCATTTAGGGCAAGTGTATATACCTTCATCTACTATGAGCATAGCTCCACAGTCTTCGCAAAACTTCATTCTTGATCTTCCTCATTTAATTCTTCTTGTTTCATGGACCTCGCTCTCGAAACAAATACACCATAATTACTTGGGCGTGTGTGATAAAGCTTTTTTATTATCTCATGTCGTGTATGTGTCTGAACATACAAAATAACTTATAAAATGTATACGATACGATTAATTGTATTACTATGGCTCAATATATAACACGAGAAACAGTGATAGAATTTCTACTAGGTTTTATAATAGGGAAACTGATCGGCTCCGTGGTCTCATCTATTCCCTATTTTGAGTTCATCTCTGATCCCGCGTTATCGGATGTCTTTTACGTGGAGTTTGTGAATAATATCCTGTCTTTTAACGGTTATCATTATGCTTTGGCTATTATAGGTGGCTTGATACTGGTTATCTGGCGCAGTGATGAATTATTTGACTAATTATTAGATAGGAAGGAGGAGCTTTGAAGGATACTCCTCTCCATGGTATACAAAGTTCTCTGCTACACTGATATGTGTATCAGCGTCCACCGGGTTTCCCGTGTTATTGTTACGCGCATATCTTGGGAACTCGCTGCTTGTTATGCTTAACCTTATCCTGTGACCTATTTTAAACTCCACACCGGTGCTATCCATGGGTATGGTGATCTTGTAGATCTCCCCGGGCTCCATGAATACTTGTTTCTCTAATCCTTTCCTGTATCTGGCTCTCATCATGCCCCGTGAGACCAGTATGCTACGTCCATCTGGGTATACATCCATCAATGAAACGAAGAAATCAGTATCAGGGCAGTCACTGCTCACGTATAACTCAGCTATGGGTTGACCGGCTATAGTTACTGAGGCTCTCAGCTCCTTGGTTGTATATACTAGGTGGTCGTCTCTTCTCAATAGGTAGCGTTTATCCAGTGGTATCTCCTCTGCTGAACCATAATAATCAAAGGACGTGGTGGGCATCGCTGGGTGCTCAGGATTGTATATGTAGTTATCATGTTTGTTTTTCCCGGGCTTCTTAACCAGTTCACCATCTCCATAATGAGTGTTAGCCCGTTCCCCGCTCTTGAAGTAGTATGGTTTTCGCTCTGGGTTCATGGCCCAGTGAAGATTTGACTCCACCCACTGGTTACGGTTCATAAGATAATATCTGGTCAGAGGCCAATCCTTAACCCCGTTATCCCTTTTTTTGAGCCAATAATCGAACCACTCAAGATGGATCTTCCGCATCTCCATGAGGCTCTCATTGGTAAAGTCTACGCCTCCGAGGACTTTTTTAGGGAACCTGGTGCCCGGATGATCCCATGGCCCAATGATCATATGTTGTTGATCGGGTCTGGGACCATATTCTATTGATCCTTTATAGTAATGGAGGGCTCCCGGCTGATCACCATCATAGTATCCTGTTATATGAAGGGCCGGTACATCGATGCCTTTGAAGTCTTCTTCGGTGAACTTGATTTTTTTCCAGAACTCATCGAGGTCCGGGTGGCTCATCCATTCTTTCCATACAGGTAGTTTACGGCCCAGTGCCTCGGGAAGGTCTCTGAGAGGCAGCGTGTTGTATATTTTCTCCCAGTCCGCTGTTGTGCCAGCTATGTTCTGGTTAGTGCGGGCTCCCACGAAGTTGAGCCAGCCAAACATCCATAGGCATGGTATGCCGTTGAAGAAGGGGAATTCTTGGAGCCAGTTTCCACCGGTCGCGGTTGGTATCATAGTAACTAGATGTGGTGGCTGTTCACGGGCTGTAGCCCATTGTATCCACCCACGGTAGCTGCCGCCCATCATGCCCAGTTTACCATTACACCATGGCTGTTCAGCCGACCACTCGATAAGATCATAGCCGTCTGGACCCTCGTTGAAGAAAGGATAGAAATCGCCTTCACTATCATATCTACCTCTTACATCGTATATCATGAAGGCGTAGTCATGTTCTACGAAGTATCGTGCCATGTCTACGTGACTCTTCATGGTGTTATCGTAGGGGGTTCCTATGACTACTGTCGGGTATTCCTCTTTTTTCTCGGGTAAGTATATGTCAGCTGATAAGTGTACTCCATCACGCATGGGTACATGTGCATCCCAGATGTGTCTCATATTTGGGATGATACGTTTCTATACTTAATACAGTGATGGTTGAGAACGGAGAATGGTTTAAACGGGGAGCGGTTTGATTTACTGTGATAATATTGGATTCAGAGAACATATTACCCCTCATCGTTATTGTTCTAGTTATTGGTTTATCTGGCAGCATCTATCTCTACGTTGATTCACAGAATGACCTGACCGCTGCACTAAGCTATTCAGAGTACATTGAATCCGAGTTAGATGCGATAAGCGAGAGTTTTGTCGAGTTATCAATTAGATTGGAGAACTTATCTGATGCTAACTCGGAGCTGGAAACCCGGATCGTTGAGCTGGAATCCATCGAGCCGATAACTGTGGTAGAGAAACGGGAAGTATTATTGAACATAACTGAGTCGGGTGAGGTTCGTAATATTATCCTATTGATCGGTGACGGTATGGGTGTGGGGCATTTATCGGCGGCGGAGTTTGAGAACGGGGAAGAAGCGTTAACCATGTCTGGGCTGCCCTACAAGTCTCTGGTCTCAACTTATAGTGGAAGCGCCTATGTAACTGACTCAGCTGCTGCTGGCACCGCATTGGCAACAGGGTACAAGAATAATAATGGGCGTATATCCATGTCTACTGGTGGCAAGAATTACACTACAGTAATCGAAGTGGCAGAGGCTAGTGGATTATCCACTGGTGTGGTTTCTACTACTAGGATCACCCACGCGACTCCAGCATGTTTTATGACTCATGTTAGTGATAGAAACATGGAGTCGATTATTGCTTCTCAGATCTTGGTAAGTGGAGTGGAAGTATTACTTGGTGGTGGAGGCACATATTTTGAGCCTTCAACGGTATCAGACGCTGGTTATAGTCTGGTATCCTCTACCAGTGAGTTATTATCGCACTCATCTGGGAATGTTCTCGGTTTATTCAATGAGGGGCATATGAGCTATACTAGTAGCAGGGACCCCTCTGTTGAACCCAGTATAGCTCAGATGACCGAGAAATCAATAGAGTTACTCATGGAGGATCCTGACGGGTTCTTCCTCATGGTGGAGGGAGGAAGGATCGATCATGCCTCCCATAACAATGATTATGTCTCAACCATGAAGGAGGTTTTTGCCTTTGATGAAGCTGTGTTTGAGGCACTGGAGTTCGCCTCTACTAGGAATGATACCTTGGTTTTGGTGTCTGCTGATCATGATACTGGTGGCTTGATGGTGGTAGGTGGTTATGATTACACTGGTGTCAGTATTGATTGGATATCAGATGATCACACAGGTAGTATGGTGCCCTTATACGGTTATGGACCACGTGCAGAAGAAATAATCTCTTTCAAGGAAAATACGGATATCGGCGAATTCATCCTAGAACTAGCGGATAGAAAAAATTAGTAAAGGTCTCTCTTGACCTCTCGGGCTAGCCAGCCATCGCTATCCAGGAATCCTTGGGCTGCGTCATCGGCTATTTCTCGTGCTACTCGCTGGGCGTCTTTGATGATCTCTGGCTCATCCATTGTGTGAACCACTTTGTTTTCCACGATATGATCCCCGTTAATAATTACATCTGTAACCTCGTCCCCCCGTGCACTGTAAACGATGTTTGGGGCGATGTTGTTCATTGGGTTATGTATTATGGGTGTCATATGAGATACCTTCAGGTCCAATAGTATGATGTCCGCTTTCTTACTTGGCTCAAGACTTCCTACTTTATCACCTAAACCAATGGCGTGGGCGCCCTCAATAGTGGCTAGGCGCAGTGTCTTCCACGCTGGTAGGATCGTTGGGTCGCGATGACGTGTCTTGTTGAGTAGGGCCGCTACTTTCATCTCCACAAGCATGTTATGATGACCATTACCTGGAGCCTGGTCGCTGCCTATGGTGGCGTATTTTCCTCCGCTTTCTATGAATAATCCTAGTGGTGGGGTGATGCCGTCTATTCCACCGATGCTGGCTGGGCATGAAGCGTATCTTACACCGCGTTTAGCAAGTAATGCTACCTCGTCGTCAGTGGTCTGGTGGCAGTGGGCTGCGATGATGTTATCGTCCAAGTAGTCAATGCTATCGAGGAATTTGATGGTGGTCATTCCGTATCGTTTCTTCATCTGGCGTTCTTCCCTTCCTCCCTGGGCAACATGTATGTGGGCTAGTTTCCCTAGTTCTTCTGCCTTCTTTTTGACTCTTAGTAATAGTTCTTTATCCATCATGTCCGCGCCGTGTGGACCCAGTATGCCTGTGATCCTACCCTCACCTGCTCCATCATATTTTTCTATGAGCTCAACTGCTTCCTTGAACTTTTTCTCCCCGATGTCCTTGAAGAATATGTATAACTCGTTGGGGTCAGGCCTGCTCTCCGGACCGATCTGGTTGATGGTATTAGCCAGATTAGCTCTTACTCCAGCAGGTATGAATACCTTGTCTGCTACAGGCCCCATGTTGGATCCGATCTCACCGAAGGTTGTGGTACCGGCCTTCAATGCCTCCAGCACTCCAAGCCTTGAACCAGTGATGCTATGCTTAGGAGTATAGTTACGTGCATATGGTGCCATAGTTTTTAGCATCCACTCTATCTCGGGTACATCTTGGGCTAGCCCCCTTGCTAGGCTGAGCCCTGTATGGATGTGTCCATCTATGAACCCAGGTAGCACTGCCTTGCCCTTAGCATCAATTATATGTTCTGCGTTCCCATATTCTTTAACTATTTCATCTGTTTTATCTACGGCTACGATGTCCTGTCCTTTTATGGCGACTGCTCCGTCGATTATGGAGCCTACGCCTTCCCCTGTCATGGTTAGTAGGAAACCGTTCTTGATGAGTGTGGTCTCATATTTCTCCAATATATTTCAGGGAGAAGTGTTGTTTTTCGGATAAAAAGTATTGGATGAAAAAATAGTTTATTTGGGTACGGGGAACCGTTCTTATTATCCATGTAATTATTGTATTGATGAAAATTTGTGTTTTTGATTATCTAGCTGCTTTAACTGGGGTAGGGTTTAGTATCCTAACTAGTGTCCCCGGTTTCATCCCAAGTATGAATCCTCGTCGCCCCCCATTAATATACAGGTAAGGGAGCTCCAATATGGTTTCCTCCACATAGACTGGGAGTTCATGTCTTGTTCCAAATGGGCTTATGCCCCCCACCATGTAACCAGTGTAACGTTGAGCCTCTTTGATACTGACAGTCCTGACATTCTTGGTTTCAAGTTGTCTTGCTAGGTCTTTGAGACTTGTCTCTTTCTCTCCGTGCATCAAGATAATGAAAGGATTATGGTCTCCGTCCTCCATGACAAGTGTTTTGATCATGGCGTGTTCAGATATATCCATGATCTCGGCCGCTGCCACTGCCCCGGATCTATGGTAATCATAGAGGTGCTTGGTGTATTCGGCGTCTTCCTCTTCTAGTTGTATGGTAGCTGGTGTGGTTGGGTACCTTGGCATCATGGTTCACTTGATGTGTCTGACGCCTTTTTTCTCTGCTTTCTTGATCCATGCGGGTACCGGTGGGACTAGCTGGTCCC
>CAZLHA010000143.1:0-6149 GCA_964559155.1 uncultured Candidatus Bathyarchaeia archaeon
GAGCAATCGATCAGATTAGGTATGTGGACAGACTGGAACGATCCAGATGAGTTAAGAAAATTATCAGAAGCACTAGAAAACCCAATGGAGGAAACCACTTATGTCGGATCCAATGGACCTGTAACTGGGACTGCAGAATCTCTAGTAGGGAATCTGGGTATGCCTGAGATGGGTGGAAGCTATTATACTTTCAGCGATGAGAACAATTACATGATATGGCAAGCCCTGAAAAGCTGTCATGAGCGTGGGTGGATATATCTAGGCGCTGACGCTATGCCTTGGTGTCCAAGATGCAGTACAGGAATAAGTCAACACGAGATAGTAACTGAGGGATATCAAGAACTAACTCATACAAGCGTATATGTACTTTTCAGGCTTAAAGATAAAGAAGGAGCGTTACTCGTATGGACAACCACACCTTGGACTCTAACAAGTAACGTAGCTGCAGCTGTACACCCTGAATTAGACTATGTTAAAATCAAATACCGTGATGAGATTCTCTATCTTAGTAAAGGTGCTTTAAATTCCGCTATTCAAGACCAGAACAATGTTGAGGTAATTTGTGAAATCAAGGGCGCTGATATGAATGGATGGAAATATACCGGGCCCTATGATGAATTACCAATAATTAAAGAGATGAATGTACCAGATGCTCATCGAGTTATTTTATGGAACGATGTAGGGGAAGAAGAAGGCACAGGGATAGTACATATTGCCCCTGGTGCTGGTAAAGAAGACCTAGAACTAGGAAAAAAACATGGTCTTCCTGCTCCAGCTCCCCTCGATGATTATGGTGTTATAATCGATGGATTTGACTGGCTATCAGGAATGCATGTATATGACAGCGCTGAACCTATATTCGAAGATCTGCGTAGAAAAGATCTCCTCTATCGGACTCAAAAATACACACACCGATATCCTACCTGCTGGAGATGTGGATCAGAGCTAGTTTTCAGGCACGTATCTGAATGGTTCATCAATATGGGTGAGAAACTGGATAAAGATTTTGAAGATGTAACAAAAGAGGAGAAGGACAATAATCTACGATACCAGATAATGGATTCAGCTAATGATGTAAGATGGATCCCCTCTTTTGGTTTAAAACGAGAACTAGACTGGCTTCGAAACATGGACGACTGGATGATTAGTAAAAAACGCTATTATGGATTGGCTTTGCCAATATGGCGGTGTGAATGCGGTTGGTTCGATGTAATTGGCTCAAAAGAGGAGTTAAAAGAGCGAGCAATAGAAGGATGGGAAGAATTTGAAGGACACAGTCCTCATAGACCCTTCATCGATGCGGTAAAGATAAAATGTGAAAAATGTGGTAAAACTGTTAGTCGTATTGAAGACGTAGGCAATCCTTGGTTAGACGCAGGAATCGTAGGGTTCAGTACTTTACAGTATAGACAAGACCGGAAATACTGGGAGAAATGGTTTCCCGCACATTTCATAACAGAGAGCTTCCCTGGACAGTTCCGGAACTGGTTTTATGCCATGTTATCCGAGTCAACCATACTTGAAAGAAGAACCCCTTATCTTACATGTTTAGGTCACGGACAAGTTCTTGCCGAAGACGGACGTGAGATGCATAAAAGCTGGGGTAATGCCATATGGTTTGATGACGCTGCTGAGAATATGGGTGCCGACGTAATTCGCTGGATAGCAGCCTCAGCTAAACCTGAGAATAATCTATTATTCGGTTACAACAAAGCCAACGAGGTACGTAGACTTTTCTTCATGACTCTGCTTAATGTATACAACTTTTTTTACCAGTACGCGACCTTAGACAAATGGACACCAGACCAGCAACCAGAGAAATTGGATACTCTCGATAGGTGGATACTTGGAAAACTAGATTTAACGATTCAATCAGTAACAGAAAACCTTGACAGATACGACTCTTACCCCGCTTGTGTAGAAATAGATAGATTCGTAGATATTCTAAGCAAATGGTATGTAAGACGTAGCAGAAGAAGATTCTGGAGAACAGAAGCGGATGACGAGAAAAATGCAGCATATAGTACTCTCTACAAATGTCTCAAAACTGTGACTCTTTTAATGGCCCCAATAACACCATTCCTCAGTGAGGCATTATATCAACGTATGGTAAAACCCGTTGAACCGAATACACCAGTCAGTATACATCATTGTAGGTGGCCAACTTATGATGAATCCATTCGTGATCTAGATCTAATGGAAGAGATGGATCTTGCTCTCGATATCAGTAGTGCTGGAAGAGCAGCTAGAAGCCAAGAGAATATAAAGCTCAGGCAGCCGCTCTCTGAGGTAGTTATAGTTGTACCCGAGGAAAGGGTTTCGAAGATTAAGAATGTAACAGATATTCTTAGAGAAGAGTTGAATGTAAAAGATGTTCGAGTAGAAACTGATGCCTCGGTTCTACAACGATTGGAGCCGCATCCTATTCCAAGTAAATTAGGTAGAAAACATGGTAGCATGTTTCCCAAGGTCTCCAACGCGATAAAAGAGTTGTCCAGTGAATCGATTGCAAGATTAGCTAATGGTGAATCAGTTAATGTTATGGTCGAAGATAAACAAATCGATGTTCTGAGTGAAGAAGTAGAATTAAAAGCCGTAGCCAAAGAACATTATTCTGTAGCTGAAGAGCAAGATATGTTAATAGGGGTTTATACTTTACTAACCGAGGAACTGGAATCTGAGGGGTTAGCCAGAGATATTGTACGGCGAATACAATCCTTACGTAAAGAAGCTGATTTCGATATTGATGATCATATAATGGTTTACTATATGGGTAATCAGGAGATAGAAGAGGTATTCAAAGATGAGGCTGATTACATAATGGAAGAAACTCTAACTGATGAACTTATAAACGCTACCTCTCCGAAGAATGCAACAGTAAAGGATTATGAAATCGACAATCTAGAAATGAGATTGGGTGTAATTAAAAGTAATTAAATAAAACCTCTTTTTATTAATCCTTTAACCAAATTATGTCAGCAATTTTTTAAATAATTTTTTTATTACTCTTTTTTTTATTGAGTAAAAAATAGGAGAAATAGCTTTTTTTCTTTAGTAACTTGTTTATTCAGAACCTTTTTAAAAAATGGATTGATAGTAGTTATAAACTTCGATTGATTATAGCCATAAGGGGCCATAAATAATCACGCATGTCGATAAGTGAATAAAATGAAAACAAGCACGGTAACAAACAAAGACCAAATGGCTTATACTAGAAAAGAGTACATGGGTGGAATTCCTGGATCAAAGATAGTTAGATTTACTATGGGAAACACCAAAGAAAAATTCCCGTACAGGGTTACGATGTTAACCAGAAAAAAGGGTCAAATACTCCACAAAGCTCTTGAGGCAAGCCGAGTGGCAGCTATGCGGCATCTAGAAAGGCGCTTAGAGCGTAAGAACTTCAAATTGAAAATAGTTCCTTACCCACATCAAGTGATAAGAGAGCACAAGAGGGTAAACGTAGCACAGGCAGACCGATTCCAAGAAGGAATGAAAAAAGCGTATGGTAAACCTGCTGCTGTTGCTGCAAGGGTTGATAGAAGAGATACGATTTTCTATGTAGAAGTAACTAAAAATAATGTTCCAGAGGCAAAGAAAGCTTTGCAGAAAGCAAGTCATAAATTACCTTTACCCATGAAACTCTTGATTGAGAAGGTGGAAGAATAATATGCCAAATGGTCTTTTTACTGCGAGGATACTTCGTAAAAAGCGTAAAAAAGCGAGATATCAAAGTAAAGACTTTCAGCTTAGACTGAAAAGAAGAGAAGAAAAGATTGATCTTTTAGAGGGCGCACCCATGGGTAGAGGAATCGTGCTTCAAAAAGTAGGTATTGAAAGCAAACAGCCTAACAGCGCCATCAGAAAATGCGTCAGAGTCCAGCTAATCAAGAACGGTAAACTGGCAACAGCCTTCCTACCCGGGGACGGTGCCCTCAACTATGTGGATGAACACGATGAAGTAATGATAGAAGGAATCCACGGACCACGCAGCAGATCCATGGGTGACATACCCGGAGTCAGATACAAAGTAAGCAAAGTCAACGGCGTTCCCCTGAAACTACTAGTACTAGGCAAAGCCCAAAAAGCAATGCGATAATTTAGCCGCATGGTATTTTTTCATATTTTTCTCGTATTTCTTTAACAATTGATTTGTATGTAGTTTCATCCATTTGTTTACCCTGTAAAAAAGCAAAGTGGATGTTACCTTTCTTAAAATGCTCCCAGCACTCTTTTCTAGAATTGTTTTTACAGTCTTTCTTGATATCCTCTGAATACGCGATATCTAGTAAGTAGTATTTTTTTCCATCGTGGCTCACAATGGCATATATACCTTTTCCGTTTGGTATTCTCTTTAACCCTAAATAAGGTCCTTCAAACTGGTATCCGCCGATTTCTTGATGAAGTCTTAGCTGGGACATGGGTGTCTCCCAAATATGTTTTTTGAATGCGATCTAATATCTTTACTGTATTTCACTATGAGATAGGTAACAAATTTACCATTGAAAAACATTATTGTGTGTTGAATTTAGTAATGTCGCATATATGTATGACAAAATAATATGTTTATTATTTTTCTTTTATTTTTTCTTACCTAAGACATATATATCATATTGATTTTACTTTTCAAGACATAACATGACTACCGTGGTACTAGATGGCTTTGTTGAAGATTCAATGAATAACGATGATGTTTATAGTTGCTTTAAATGTGGAACACAGGTTCCTGAACATCTTGTAGTTTGCTGGAACTGCGGTGAGGTTCTGGATGAGAACATAAGAAGATTATCTAAAAAAGAGTGAATATTTTATTCATTAATCCATTCATATTCTAATATACTATAGAGGCAACTATCTCTCCATTCTCCATGTATGCGTTTTTCTTCTCTTAAAACGCCTTCTTTTGTCATTCCATTTTTTTCCATTACTTTATAGCTAGCATGATTGCTCGTATCGCATTTAGCTATTATCCTATGAAGTTGTAGTTCTTTAAATCCAAATTCTATTAGTTTTGCTGCTGTCTCTGTGCCGAGTCCTCTGCCCCACTGGTCTCGTCTAACACAATATCCGATCTCGCCTCTTTTATCAGACATACTATGAATTGTTATTCCGCATCCCCCGATCAAATCATTATTTAGAATTATAGCTAGTTCATAACTTGTTCTCGGGTTTTTTACCTGGTTCTGTATTGCGTTTTCAATAAAGCGCCTAGTCTCTGAGGGCGAGTTGGGTCCCCATGGCATAAATTTGACTACCTCAGGATCACTGGCATATTCATGGACAGAAGGAAAATCTTGTTTTTCAAATTCACGAAGAATTAATCTCTCTGTGGATAAGATTACCATATTTTATATTCTAATTCAGCATGTTTTATTAATGTCTATATATCTTTTGACTGGGTGTTTAACCAATTTTTTACATTTGTTTCTTTATTTGATTAAAGAAAAGCGTTAAATGTAAAAGGAGGTTCGACAGTCTCACTTCTATCAGGAGATATAACTATTGAAGAAGCGTGTATACGACTTCACAGAAGGAAATAAAGAAATGAAGGCCCTATTGGGTGGTAAAGGTGCAAACCTTGCCGAGATGACAAGTCTGGGCATTAGCATACCTCCCGGGTTTACAATTACTACTGAAACCTGTAACGAGTTCATGCGAGCAGGCGGAGAATTCCCCGATGGATTATGGGAAGAAATTCTTGAACATATTGAGACTCTTCAGGAAACAACGGGGAAAAAGTTCAATGACGCAGAATCCCCTTTACTTGTTTCTGTCCGTAGCGGAGCACCAGTTAGCATGCCCGGTATGATGGATACGGTGCTTAACCTTGGGATGAATGACGAAGTAGCTAAAACCATGATAAAGTTAACAGGCGATGAAAGATTCGTTTGGGATGCTTATAGACGATTTATAACAATGTTCAGTGACGTAGTCATGGGGTTAGATCGTCATGATTTTGAGAGTGTTTTCAATAAAATAAAAGAATCTGAAGGTGTGAGTGAGGATACTGAAGTTAGCGTAGATGGTCTAAAAGAGACTGTTGCGGGGATGAAATACCTCTACAAGGAATTAATGGATGTTGATTTTCCCCAGGACCCCATGGAGCAACTAAGAAAATCCATCGCTGCAGTATTCAATAGCCGGGATAT
>CAZLHA010000144.1:0-6089 GCA_964559155.1 uncultured Candidatus Bathyarchaeia archaeon
ATATATTTATAATAAGCGTCGCGTAAAGAGTCGCTGTAATAACTGGAGAGGATAGCGTGCACGCCAATACAATTATAATTGTTCTTTTATGTCTGACTCTACTCATTAGCTATTTTAGTGCGCTATTCTATAGTCTAACTAAGATTCCTGACGTAATTTTCTTATTAGGTTTTGGGTTGCTAATGGGTCCAGGCTTGGGTTTTGCCTCGAAAGAAGTGTTCGCAGATCAAGCTTCTCTTATGGGTTTAATTGCCTTAAGCATTATTCTCTTTGAGGCGGGTATTAATATAGACATTGAGACATTACTTAGGCATTTAAAGAAAGCACTATCGTTATCTGTGTTCACAATTTTCTCAGCTATAATCCTTGTTGGAGTAACTATAAAGTACATATTTTTACCTGATTTATTCACATTACCTCAAGCCATGCTCTTAGGTGCTATGGTTGGTGGAACAAGTACTGTGGCAGTTTATGGGATAATGGCAGATCTTGAAAAACACCTTAAAAACACAGCAACTGTTAAAGTAATATTAATGATGGAGTCAATCATATCCGATCCCATCTGCATAATATCCTCGTTAATACTTATAAGAATGATAATGCAACCAGATCGGAGCTTACTCGTATTCTCACAAGACTTGATAAATTATCTTACAGGGCAATTTGTTTTCTCATCTGGGTTTGGGTTATTTATTGGGTTAGCCTGGGCACAAGTTTTAGATCGATTAAGGAGGCTTCCTTATACCTATGTCGTTACTATAGCTGTTCTTTTCCCTTTGTATGTTCTCTCAGAGCTTCTTGTGGGTGAGGGAGGTGGGGTTATGGCTGCTCTGTTTTTTGGTTTGGGTATAACGAACTATCGATATATTATGAAAAAACTTGGGATTGATAACAAGGTACTGGTTGATACCGATAGACTAAGGGGTTTTCATGAAGAAGTCACTTTCTTCGTTAAATCCCTCTTCTTCGTCTACATAGGGATAATAGTCTCTCCCTCGATACGTTTTCTATTTATAGGATTCAGCGTAGTAATTATCTTGATAGCTATGAGGTTCTTTGTAGTTTGGAGGATAAGTAAAAGACTCACATTTACTAGGGAAGAGAAAACGGTCTCTCAACTCATATACGCATCAGGTCTCCCTGCTTTCATAATGTCTCAGTTACCAGCAATAACTGACCCCACGGGAGAGTTCTTCCTAACTCCAGAGATTTATCCAAGTATATGTATGCCCATAGTACTTGGAACAATAATCTTCAGCGGTTTGATAGCTCCAAAAATGGCTGAGAAAGAATTAAGTAGAAAACCACGTCAGGAGGAACCAGAAGAACCTAGTACCCCTAAACCTGAAGAGACTCCAGAACTTGTTACTGTTTCTGAAGATTCATAGCTTTATGTTATTAACCTCTATTATTCTGTAAAACGTGTCGTAATCGTTTTTATGGTCACGAAAAGGTGTGATAATAGAGTTGTATTCAAATTATTTTTATAGATGTTTTGTTGATACCACCCTTTTTTTTAAAAATATAAATTCATAAACTCAATTTTCCATCTATTATTAGTGGTATAATAAGAAACAAGCTTTTTGAACTGAGGGTAGACTTTTGATCTTGTTGCTATTGATAACTTTAATCATACAACTATTGTTAATGATGAGATCTTATCGGATGTTTCAAGTTGAATTGTCCTGCTATAAGGACCTTTTTTATTGTTAACGATTTAACAATTTTTATCACATATTACGAATAACGTAATTATACTCAATAAAAAAGATAATAATGTTTATAAATATGATGAAAAAGCAACACCAATACGTAAAATGATATCTTTAAATATTGAACCAGACACATGAAGATGTCGAAAATGAGTCTAGATAACTGCCCACGAGCACTGGCTGGCGCTACATTAATTGACGGAACAGGCGCGCCCATCCTAAAAGACAGTATGGTCATCATAAAAAACGAGTACATCGTGGAAATAGGCAAACGCGACCAAATAACCATACCTGATGGAGCAGAGGTCTACGAATTAACCGGAAAAACAATAATGCCTGGTCTCATCGATAGTCACTGTCATTTCCTCTACATGGGGGTGGCTATGAAAACCAGAATCCAGCTAAACGATACAGGAAACATCCAAGAAGTTTTGAAGAGAATAAAGAAAAGGGTAAATGAGACAGAACCCGAAGAATGGGTCATAGGCGTAGGCTGGGATGAATCCAAGTGGCCCGAGAAACGTTATCTAACAAAAAAAGATTTGGACTCAATAGCCCCTGATAACCCGGTTATGCTCAGCAGGGTATGTGGTCACCTGGTTACATTAAACACCAAAGCCATGGAGTTAGCCAGTATCACAAGGGACATCCAGGACACTGAGGGTGGCCACGTAGACAAAGATGAGAACGGTATGAATACGGGGATACTAAGGGACTGCAGGCACCTGGTCGAGCCTTTTATCCCTGAGATCAATATAGAGACAATGATTGAGGGATTAGAACTAGCCAGCAATCACGCGTTAAGTCTTGGCTGCACAGGAATCCATGACGCTGGGCTAACCAATAAAGAGCTAAAAGCCTATAAACAGGCCGAGAAAGAGGGAAAACTCAAAGTTAGATCCTATCTTATGCTTAGAGGAGATGCAGCTGAAGAAGCAACCAAAACGGGACAAAAATCAGTGTTCGGTGACGAGCTAGTAAGACTAGGTCCGGTAAAACTATTGATGGATGGAAGTCTGGGCGCCAGAACCGCTGCCCTTTTCGAGCCCTATGCGGATGAACCAGAGACATCAGGATTATTGTTGATTAAACCCGAAACATTAAAGCAGAAAATCTACACCGCGCATGAAGCGGGTCAGCAGACTGCAACCCACGCCATCGGCGATCTAGCTATAGAGAAGGTGCTGGAATCCGTACAGGAAGCATTGCGGCAAAAACCGAGAAAAGATCACCGGCACAGGATAGAGCACTGCGAGGTAACGAGCAGCCAGCAGATAGAACGGATCCACAAACTAGGTATAGTGCCTGCCATGCAACCCAACTTTATCGGTGAGTGGAGCGGCTCGGATAGCATGTACAATCAGAGACTGGGTGATAAACGAGAAAGACTGAGCAACCAGTATAGAGCTATGCTCGATGAGGGAATTAGGGTAGCCTTTGGCAGCGATGGAATGCCTTTTAACCAAATCTATGGGATCTGGAGCGCGGTAAACCATCCCATAAGGGAAAGCAGGATAAGCCTACCCGAAGCCGTACAGTGTTATAGCCTTAACTCAGCTTACGCTGGCTTCAGCGAGGATAGAACGGGTAGCATAGAAAAAGGAAAAATAGCTGATATCACAGTTTTCGACGGCGATCTCACTGAGATTCCCGAGGAAGATGAGCTTAAAGACGCAAAGTGTTATATGACGCTGGTTAACGGAAAGATACTCTACCACGCTGATTTCTAGCCGGGTCCTTTCAAACCTACCCTCTCTACGATATCAACTAGTTTCATTATCAACACGTCTTCACGTTTGAATACACCCCACCCTTCAGATGGGTTAAACCCATGAGCCGCTAGGAACTTTGTTGAGATATCAGCCTCCCCTGTCTCATAGAATTTATCAATCGCTCTCTTCTTCTCTTTCTTCTCCTCGACGTTTTTCAGGCTCCCACGTAGTGATACAAAGTTGTAGCTACTCAGGTCAGGCTTATAACTCTCGATCTGTACACAGACCCGGTTATCCTTGTTCAATAATCTCATCTTTTTCCCATAATCCGTGAAGTGAAAATACAGTGAATCCTCTAATCTGATATACCTGAAAGGAATCAGATATGGGTAGTTGTCGCCATTAAAAGCGATACGGGCCATTAACTGATTATTCAATAACTCGTTGATCTCTTTTTCACTCATCCATGGAAGCTTAAACGGACACATAAATGAACCATGTAGTCCCGCTTTATAGAAATAACTCCCTAGATGATGAAAAAGGTGCAAAAACATAATAGTTTTTATCTTAGACCCGATTAGAATCAACGATTCCCATAGGTGAAAACGTTTGGTCAAACCCATTACCATCGAGATAATCGTCAGGGGAGACATCATCGATAACAATATCCTGAGGAAATTCGCGTCAAAGCTAAAAGAACAAAAATTCACAACAGACTTTACCACAAGCGTCGCTGTACCACCCTTCTTGGTGGCTAGCGAGAAAAATTATCCAAGCCTAGCAGTAATGTACGTCATGGTAGACTTGGAGAACCTTTTCCAGGTAAAGAAACAGCTCAATGAACTAGCCGAGGAAGAAAAGCTGGAGATAATCTCCTTCAAACAGCTGTGACCTTAGATGAATAAGAAACGACTTGTAGTACTAGTCGCGGTAACCCTACTTGCAGTTATTGCATTCACGCAGACCAGTTTTCTAACCCTTGAACAAAGATACGCCCTAATAGTACTGGTCTGTGCTTCGGGGCTCTGGGTGTCTGAGGCAGTGCCTCTAGCGGCTACAGCTATATTGATCCCACTACTTCAAGCCTTTCTGGGTATCCAGGGATTTAAGGACGCTTTAGTTCCTTTTTTTGATACCACTGTAATGCTGCTGCTGGGCGGCTTCATGCTGGCTGTAGCAGTAGAGAAATATGATCTCGATGAGTACTTCGCCTACCTCATATTATCCAAAGTAAAGTCGGGGGTAAAAGGCGTGGTATTAGCCATCATGTTCGCCACAGGATTTCTAAGCATGTGGATAAGCAACAGCGCATCGACCGCATTATTGATAACCATGGCGTTAAAGATCACTGAGCAAGTCAAAGATGACAAAGGTAACTTTAGCAAGATAATGGTTCTGGCGATTGCTTACAGCGCCACGGCGGGAGGCCTCGGCACACTGGTTGGGACAACCACCTGTGCCATGACCGCAGCCAGCTTGAAGAGCATAATCGGTTATGAGATAAGTTTCATGGGGTGGATGGTCTTTGGGTTACCCATAGCATTTATCCAAATATTGGTCATATGGTTTGTCTTATTCATGGTATTCCCAACAGACGTCAAAGAGATACCCCTGATCGAGAGACCAGCTAGCGAGTTATCACAAAAACAGAAACAAACCCTCGGAGTCTTTATCTTCGCCGTATTGGCCTGGTTGACAGGCCGTTTACCAGATCCAGTAACCAACCTGATAGGCTGGAGTGGCCACGGATATAGTAGCAGCATAGTAGCTGCAACAGTACTCATAATACTGTACTTCACAGATCTGATTGAGGAACAAGATATACGTGATGGAAAATGGAGTACCTTGCTGTTGATCGGTGGAGGTCTCAGCTTGGGCTCTGCGCTTGAGGTAACGGGTTTGGTCGGTGTGATCAGCGATATATTAATGGGGTTAACCTCCGGCGGATCACCATTAATAGCCATAATAATCGTGGTGATCTCCGGACTGGGCATAAGTATAATCGCGAGCAACACGGCCAGCGCAGGCATATTCCTGCCCATCGCCATTGGTCTAGGCCAGAAAATTGGATTCAGCCCCGTAATACTGGCTGTAGCTGTGGGTATAAGCACTAGCTTGGACTTTATGCTACCGGTAGGTACACCCCCTAATGCTATAGCTTACAGTACGGGCAAGGTATCCATGCCTGAGATGATAAAGGCAGGCATATTACTGGATATAACCGGGGCTATACTGACGATTATAATGGCTTATCTGCTCTGGCCACATCTCATCTAAAACAAATTTTTACACATATTTTATCCGGTGAAAAAATTCAGGTAAACTTATTGTGGAAACAAAAGCGCCATTGCTAACATATCCCGCGAATGTTAACCGATTTACTCACGATGGTAGATATCGATGCTCATCCCATGGAGTTGATACTCAGTACAATGGTAAGAGATTAATGAAAAGAAGAAAAACCTCTTAATCGACTTTTACTCCAAAAGTAAAAACCAACCAAGCCAGAGCAAACACACCTATACTCGCAATAAACACCGAGTAAATCCCCACCATATCAGCTATATAAGCCGCAACCATTGGTCCAAGGGCTCCCATGATACTGCCTGGCAAGAAGTAAAGGGCAAATCCGAGACCTCTTTGCTTGCTTGGACTGAGTTTTGCT
>CAZLHA010000145.1:0-6012 GCA_964559155.1 uncultured Candidatus Bathyarchaeia archaeon
ATCCCTGTGTGATCTTGTTTGATGTTGATGGTACTCTTGTAGATGATAGTCTTAGGTATAGTCAACTGGGTAAAAATAGGTATGAGATATTCAATGACTTGTCCTCAGAAAATGCAGCAGCTATATGGGCGAAGCTAACTGGTTTGGAGATTGAGGACTGGATCGTGGATAAGAACGGCCCCATAAGTAAGGCCCCCAGAAGAGATGACTTAGCGATAGCATCATGTGCCTTATACCTCGATGGATATCCATGGTATAAGGCAAGACGCCTAGCTGAGACTATATACGATAAAGCTGATGAGCTTCAAGAGAAGAGTTACAAACCCAGATTATTCAATGGAGTCAGAGAGAAACTAGTAGAGTTAAACGATGCAGGGTTTAAGCTAGGGATCGCAACCAACGGGGTCACAATTATAACCGAGAAACTATTGACTGGGTTGAATATCCGAGAACTCTTTACTATAGTGGTTGGAGCTGATCTAGTTGAGAATAGTAAACCAGCGCCCGATATGCTCCTATATGCTTGTATGCAACTTGGGTACGTTCCATCTGAGTGTCTATATGTTGGTGATCAGTTTACCGATATTAAGGCAGCTGAAAACGCGGTAATCCTTGCAAGCTTGGGGGTAAGAAACCGGGAAATAATTGAGTTAGCTGATGAGTGGGTGGATTCAATAGATCAAGTAAAGGTTTTAGACGATGTTTCTCTTCAATAATTTCTAATAACCTGTAGTCATCATTTAATTAATATAATCAGGAGAGATCGACTAATTGACCATCTTGGGAGAGTATCTGACGGTAAAAGAAATGATTTCTGTCGAGATGAATGCAGAGCATCTCGGTGTATCCACACAGCTAATGATGGAGAATGCTGGACGCGCCATAGCCAATGAGATCGCAAAAAGGTACCCAATCGACAATAAAATAGTCGCTGTATCCGGGTTATCGGGAAATGGGGGCGATGCCTTTACGGCTGCGCGTCACCTCGCTTGTATGGGGTACGATGTAGAGTCACTGGTTCTCGGGGAGCCAGAGAAAATATCTTTGAAGAATACTAGGGTTAACTATAACGCATTAGCACGTATGCTTGATAGTGTAAAGATAACCATTGTAAAGGATAGTAGCCAGATACCGGAAATTGACTGCGATATAATAATAGATGGATTAATAGGAACTAGTATGCATGGGGAGCTACGCCCCCCGTTTCTCCAACTGGTTAAAGAAATCAATAGTGTTGATGCTATCAGGGTCTCGGTAGATATACCTACAGGGATGGAGGCGGATACGGGGAAGGTCTACGGGGAATATGTAAACGCAGATTTGACATTGACTTTCCACAAACCTAAATTAGGGTACAAATATAACCCCGGGATAACCAAGGAGCTTATCCTAACCAGTATAGGAATACCCCCAGAGGCAGAACAATACACAGGCCCAGGCGATGTATATATGTTACATCCTCAAAGAGAACCTGAGAGCCATAAAGGCATGGGAGGTAGTCTGCTCGTTATTGGAGGGAGCGAGACCTATTCGGGTGCACCTATTCTGACATCTATGGCTGCCTACCGTATGGGTATAGACCTCGTGTATACCGTGATTCCTGAGATCGTTGCAAGCGCTGTTATGACTTGGAGCCCAAGTATGATGGCTGTTAAACTGGATGGTGAACGGCTTAGTCCTGATAACATTGAACCAGTTGAGAAATATTTAGATAAGGTGTCAGCCGTGGCTATAGGACCTGGTTTAGGGTTAGCCCAAGAGACTGTTGAAGCGGTGTCAATATTGGTGAAGAAGATTAATGCTCGGGGTTTACCAGTAGTAATAGACGCTGATGGACTAAAAGCTTACGCTGTTGATCCACTTGAACTAGATACAAATACTATATTCACTCCGCATAGCCGTGAATTCCAGCAGCTAACAGGTAAAACCCTTACTGGTGATCATATTGAAAAGGGTGAAATTGTCCAAGGGGAGGCGGAAAGACTAGGGTCTGTTATCCTGTTGAAGGGTAATGTGGATGTTATTAGCGATGGCCAATATACTCGTTATAACTGGACGGGCAACCCTGGTATGACCGTAGGTGGAACCGGAGACGTATTAACTGGAATAGTTGGTGCATATCTTGCCCAGGGAGCTGATCCCTTCTATTCCTCGGGGGCAGCTGCCTTCATAAATGGGACGGCTGGTGATATGGTGGCTGAAGAGCAGGGGTACCATATACTACCTGAAGATATTATCAAAAAAATACCCTCTGTGGTTGAGAACTGTATCAGTAATAGAGTTTAAGGAAGTAATGGTTGGATGTTTTTATCTAGTATATCGGAGACCTTATCCATGGGCAGCTTTAAGTCATCGTGGGTAGCGTACCTGTTAATGTTCAATAGCATGTCCACATATGGTCGCTGACGTACACCTGGATAATCCGTTCCAAATATCATTTTATGCAACACGCCCATGTTCAATGCGGTCAACAAGTCTTTCCATAGAAGATAGAGAAAACTAGGGTGATTCACGTCTCCATATGGCCAACTGATATCACAGTAAACATTCCTGTGTTTTCGCGTTACGTATAGGGTCTCATCTACTCTCGGATAACCTATGTGGGCTAACACGATCTTGAGTTGAGGGAAGCACTCTGCTACCACATCTATCTGAGCCGGGTCCGTGTGGTACAGGTAATCATACTCAACAGGCATACCAGCGTGGTGAAACATGATAGGCATATTCATTTCGGATGCCACCTCATACACCTTGAACGCATGTGTATCATCTGGCTTGTAACCATCACTGCACGGGTAGAGCTTCAAACCATAAAGTCCAAGTTCATTTCTCTGCATGCGAGCTGAATCCGCTGCATCATTCTTGATAGGGTTAACGTATCCGAATCCGATGAACTTTTCTGGTGCTTGATTACAGAAATCCGCCACTTGCTTTGGTGTGATTCTTTTATCACTCAAGACCACTGCTTTATCTATTCCCGCTTCATCTAGGTCGGCTATGAATTCTTCCTTTGATACGCTGATCACTGTTGGGTTATCGGGATCACTGTACTCAGTGATGCTGATATGACAGTGATAATCAACTTTTGGTACTCCTTTATCTCTTAATGTGGTCTGCCTCGTGAGTATGGATGTATCGATAGCTGACAATGTATTTCACAATAAGAGATATATTCTATGGTTAAAATTCTGGTGATCCGTAAGGGTTTTCTACTTTTTACTCAACCTGCTTGACATGGGTTAATTTTTTCATTTAAACTGGGGTAATAGATCACTGTGGGCTTTCATCAATTCATCGAAAGCTGCCATTGCCTTCTTTTTTTCATTCACCACTGGGTCTAATAGAAGAGCATGTTTACCTTTCTCCAAGTCTCCTTTAATACCCGAGTCTACTACCCTGCTCTGGACCATTATCTGTATATTACATAATGCTGCTAAACCTTCTGGTATTTCATCCATCAGTACTGGATGTATCCCTTTTTTATTGATGATCGCAGGTGTTTCGACTACTGCATCTTTCATTAAGTTAGATATTTGACCCGTGTTGGGTAGGTTAACCTGCAGTTCAGTGTGACCGCTATCCTCGATTATGCCCGCCACTATATGCATGGCTCTTTCCCCCGAGAGTTTACTGTCTGTGTTCAAGGGCTTTTCATTCGCTATTAATTGGTTTATGGTCTTCCAGTTCTTCTTCCTCTCCTCCTCGCAGCGGTTTATCCAGTTTAATCCACGATGTTTCTCAGATATAATATCCCATGAATAAGCTAGATACTCTCCTAGGTATTTTTCATCTGTTGACGGGTATAAACCGAATTGCCGATACATCGCTTTACATAGTGGCTGAAATTTTTTTGCCTCTTTTAATGCTTCGTCGAGCATGGGGTACGCATCTGACCCATCTTTTAATCGTATTTCTTTGTACCAGCTGAAGTGGTTGAGACCATATGAAAATGCATCAAGTAGAGCCCGAGGTATTCCCATTAATGATGCTAGACGTTGTAACTGGTGTTCCACCTCGTGGCATAGTCCAACTGTCTTGATTTCAGTCTCTCTATCAATAGCAAGACATAGCCGTGGAACTGGTTTGGTGTTGTTTAGTAGCCAAGCATCTGGACAAACTTCCTCCATGGTTTTAGCTATCTCAAGCACTGGAGGGATGTTCCTCCAAGTGTGGAATAATCCACCGGGTCCACCATTTTCACCTATTACCTGTTTTATCCCGTGTTTGAAGGGTATTTCCCAGTCCAGTCTCCACCGCTTAATACGATCCACTTCGATGGATAGCAAAACAAAGTCAGCTTCATCAATAGCGTCTACATAATCCGTGGTACTCTTAATTTCTAATGGTGAACCTGTTTTCTGATTCATTATCTCCGCCAACATCACCATGGATTCTAGCCTATCTTGATCTATATCCTGAAGAACTAGCTGCGAGTCACGTAGGGCAGAGATGTTTACTGCGTCTAGTATGTTGTTGTACCCGAATACACCGCTGCCTGCCCCGACGAGAACTATCTTAGCCATAGAGTATTGAATATGATGTGGTGGTATATGTCTTAAGCTAATCCGTAGTAAACCATGTAGGCACCAGCCAGTATGAGAACACCTGCGTTTATCTTCTTCATATATGGTATTACTATCATTAAACGCTGGTAGATTAGCTCTCTGCTGAATGTAAGGGCTAAACTTAGGGGGATGAGAATAGTAGCTGCGCCTAAGCCATAGGCTATGAACATTACTAATATGGATATGAATCCCCCCACTGTAGCTGACTGTAGTACCAATAACACAAACACTGGAAAACTGCAAGCCATAGATGCTGCACCGTATCCTATTCCATACATATAGAATGCTTTGTACCCCGTTCCCTCTGGAGTGATTGTGTTAAACACTTGGATATTATTGAAGACATCGCTGAACAGGTGAACTAAACCCAGTATGATGAGTATAACTCCTATGAAAGGTGAGACCAGTGATATCTTATTCGCAACTGTGTTGATGGCGAAGCTGGGTAGTATACCAACACCCAGAAAAACTGTTAGAAACCCCGCTAGTGTAGTTAACCCAAACCCAATAGCTGATAACCATTTGTTTTCCCTATGCTCAGCATTCATGTAGTATGAAACAAAACTAGGCAACATGGGTAAAGCGCAAGGTGCTAATACAGCTAATAACCCTGCGCTGTACGCTAAGCTTAGGTTCGCAATCTCCATTTTTAATCAATCAGATCAGGTAATATTCGTTGGAAGTCTTTATCTGATGTAAAGTAGCCTCTATGGACTATGACACCTTCTTGGTCAACTATTAGAATTGTTGGTATTGCGTTTACCTCAAAATCTAGGGCTGATGATGGGTTGGTGCCGAAAAACCATCTTATGTTCTCTTCTTCTTTCAAGTTAAGTAGGTACTCTGTATCGTAGCTGGTGTCTATGTTTATGGTTACCACCTCAACACCCGGTATTGATTCAACTTCTCTTAAATAGGGTATTTGTAACTTGCATGGTTCACACCAGGGTGCCATGAAATCGATTATTAGAACACTGTCACGATAGTCGCTAAATAAGATGGTTTCACCACCGTCTATACTTGTTATCTCTTGGTCTAAGAGTAGGTTTCCATTCTGTACGCCTATCTCTATACTGGGGTCCGTTGCAACATATCTATCATAGATCAGGTACCCAGAAAGTATTGTTATTAGGAGAACTCCGAGATATAGTATTGTTTTTTTATTATTCTCCATTCTAAAAGTTTTGAGGGTTCCCAACTAAAAAAGATGATGAAAGATGGTTACCTACATTGCACTACTTGTTGAAGAGTTTAAGATACCCCATATCCCTTTTTCTTCCAACTCACTCTTGAGGATTAACTCCAGTTCGGCACTAAATACAATATCTTAATCCAGTTTGTTTCGGTCATCTCTGAAGACATGCCTAAGATGGCTATCGGAATAACTACTACCAACCTCATTCGGACCATAAATTTGCTACTACCAACCTTTTTTCTACATGTTCCT
>CAZLHA010000146.1:0-5954 GCA_964559155.1 uncultured Candidatus Bathyarchaeia archaeon
ATGGGGTAGAAACGTCAATGGGTTAGATGGAAGAGTTGAAGACTACGATATTACCCCTAGAGAGATAATTACTAGTCTAGCCAAGGCCAACGAGGAACTCGGATTACCGCATACAATACATCTTCACTGTAATAATCTGGGTATGCCTGGTAACTATGAAATAACAAGAGAAACTATGGACACAGTTAGAAATATTAAATCAAAAAAGGGTAGAAAAGCCACTGTACATGTTGTACATTGCCAGTTTAACGCCCTCGCGGGGGATAACTGGATGAACGTTAGATCTGGTGCACCACAAATCGCCAAATATGTAAATGAAAATGACCATGTAACCCTAGATCTGGGACAAATTATCTTCACGAATACAACAACAATGACAGGGGATGGACCATGGCAATTCGCTCTCTGGAATATGACAGGGAACAAATGGGTAAACAGCGATGTAGAAATGGAGGCAGGTGCAGGAGTAGTTCCATATACGTTTAAGAAAAATAATCCTGCTAACACAGTCCAATGGGGAATCGGTCTAGAAATCGCTCTAACTATTAAAGATCCTTGGAAGGTCTATATGACAACCGATCACCCCAACGGCGGCCCCTTCATATACTATCCTAAAGTAATTGCGTGGTTAATGAGTCGGCAAGCAAGAACCGATACGATGCGTGAATTAAATAGGGCATGTTTAAGACGTACTGGTTTGGCCAATATCTATCGAGAATATAGTTTCAATGATATTGCCATAGTAACGAGAGCAGGTACTGCCATGGCACTTGGATTAAATGAAAAAGGTCATTTGGGAGAAGGCGCTGACGCTGATATATCGATATATAATATAGATCCAACAAGATGGCGACCAAGCCAATATCCAGAATTAGTCAAAGCTCTTGGGAAAGCGGCGTACACAATCAAAAACGGGGAGATAGTAGTAAAAGATGGAAAAGTAGTATCAACCCATCTTGGGGCTACACACTGGGTAAACGCACGTATGGAGAAGGAGATAGAAGAAGAGCTATACAAAGACCTAGAAAAAGATTTCAAAAAATTCTACACAGTAAATATCAATAACTATCCTGTTGAGGATGAGTATTTACCAGTTCAAAAAATAACTTCTGCAGGAGGAGAATTCTGATGAGTTTCACACACAATGGAGTCCAAATTGAGGATACATTTGCAGAAGGCTTCAGTATGTGGGGAAGCCGGATTATAATAACAGCTGAATCACAGAAATGGGCAGACACAGCGGCTACATCTATGACTGGTTTTGCTACAAGTGTTATCGCATGTGATTGTGAGGCAGGAATAGAGACAAGAATGCCTACAGAAAAAACCCCTGATGGAAGACCTGGAACTAGTGTAATGGTTTATGGATTCTCCAGGGGAAGACTTTCAGAATCGATCCTAAATAGACTTGGTCAAACCGTGTTAACATGTCCAAGCACAGCGGTCTATAATGGTTTATCTGCTGAATCTGCTGATGAAATGCTTGACATTGGTAAAAGTGTTCGTTTCTTTGGAGATGGCTATCAAGTAAAGATGAGGCTAGGGGATGGATGGCAGAAAAGACAGAGATTCTGGAGAATCCCTGTTATGCAAGGAGAATTTCTCATTGAAGAGAAAATGGGGGCTAAAAAAGCCGTTGCTGGTGGTAACTTTTTAGTAATGGGGGATACAGACAAGAATACGCTGAGAGCAGCAGAAGCAGCAATTGAAGCAATAGGTAAAACACCAGGGGTCATTACACCTTTCCCAGGTGGAATATGTAGAAGTGGTAGCAAAGTAGGTTCAACATACAGCTTTCTTAGGGCTAGCACAAACACTCCTTTCTGTCCTTCAATAAAGAATACTATCAAGAATAGCATGGTTCCAGAAGGCGTTAACTCGGTATTAGAGATAGTAATCAACGGATTGGAAGAATCTTCTGTAATGAAGGCCATGGGATCCGGAATAAACGCAGCTACCAAAGTTGAAGGAGTTAGAAGAATAACTGCTGTAAATTTTGATGGAAAATTAGGTAAATATCAGATTAGCCTAAAGGAGAGTATAAAAGGTGTCTGAGATGAAGAAAATAGTATTAACTCCCCGGGGGTTCAGTAGAATTCCAATTGAAGCAGAGGTAATTTCGCCAGATGTATTTGCAGGTAAAACACTAGAAGAAGTACGAAATCTCCCAATTTTTTATGGGAATGAGGAGATGGAGATGAAGGAACACATTCACGCAATGGGTAAAGTAGCTGAAAAACCTGAGGAACAATTGATCGTCATAGATGGAGATTCTAGACACATAAAACACATTGGAGAAAAGATGACGGCGGGAAGAATCGTGGTACAGGGTTACGCCGGTATGCATCTTGGAGCAAAAATGAGTGGGGGAGATATTACAGTAACTGGAAACACACTTGATTGGACCGGCGCTGAAATGAGAGGAGGGGTAATACGAGTCTTGGGGGATGCCGGTAATCTTCTTGGCGCAGCTTATAGGGGAAGCAATGAAGGAATGACTGGGGGATGTATAATAGTAACAGGAAACGCTGGATCCGAGTTAGCTTCATTCATGAGAAGAGGTATGATAGTGGTTATGGGCGACACAGGAGACTTTAGCGGAGTCCATATGAATGGGGGAGAGATATTCATCTTTGGAACGCCTGGAAAAAGACTCGGTGCGCGCGCGAAGGGAAACGGTGGCTTCATAGTTTGCTTCAAAGGAGTAAAAAATATGCTACCAACCTACAGATATGATACAACTTATACACCCACCTTCATGAGACTATATCTTAAAAGACTCCATGAAAAACTAGGAATAAAACTAGCGATTGAATACTTAGATAAGCCCTTAAAGAGATATAGAGGAGATTTAGCTGTTGGTGGAGACGGTGAAATACTAACAATATAGGTGTGATAAAACGATACAGAAAATAGGCATCGTTGGAACAAATAAAAATGAATGGCACATAAAAAGACTGATTAAAGAGCTTAAAAAAAACAAAATAGAAACATATCTACTACCAATTACCTCGTTTAAAGCAAATATAGGAGCAAAACCTAAGGTATCAGTCAAGGGATTCTCCATTGATGAATACGACGCATTAATAATAAGAAGAATACCAGGAGGAACAGCAGAACAAGTCTTCTACAGAATGGATATATTACATAGATTAGAAGAAACAGGAATAAGAATAATCAACCCAGCAAGAAGCATAGAGAAAGCGGTAGATAAATTCTACACATCTGCATTACTTGAAGAAGCGGGTATCAAAACCCCCAGAACAATTGTAACCGAAAAATATAGCGACGCTATTGAAGCGTTCAAGGAACTTGGGGGGGATATTGTTTTGAAACCATTGTTCGGTTCCCTAGGTAAGGGTATGACAAGAATCACCTGTGAAGATATAGCTTATAGAATTTTCCGAACCCTTGAGAGGATCGATAGTGTGTACTATGTTCAGGAGTTCATCCCAAATAATGGTGAGGATATTCGAGTTTTCACTATTGGAGATAGAGTTGTGGCTTCTATGAAAAGGATATCAGATAACTGGAAGACTAATATTAGCACGGGAGGAAAACCAGAGATTCACTATCCAAGTAAGAAAGTTCAAGAAATATCAATACGAGCCAGCGAATTGCTTGGTCTTGATTATTCTGGGGTAGACCTCATCATCCATGATAGTGATGTCTATGTGATTGAACTAAATAGTACACCGGGGTGGAAGGGTCTTCAATCAGTAACTGATACGGATATAACCAATGAAATTGTGAACTATGTTATATCGGTACTGAGGTGAAAAATAATCACACCCACCGATAGGGACTTTATTGAAACTGTAGATGATCTATTATTTTGTGTAGTTGGTTATCTGCATCCCTCTGATGGCTATACAGCCTATCTCAAGTATGTTCCTTCAAATACAGGTAAATGGGGAAAAAATGGGGGGGTTAGATACCAACGCGTAATTCCATATTACCAAGTATCTCAGGTAGAAAACACGTATGAATATCTAAAAAATTATTACCCTAAATATCTTTTCAGATGTCCAGTAAGAAATATAGAAACATCGTGGGTACCTAAACAGGAAGTAAAAAAATATTTCAAACCAATTAATAGGATGCAAGAAATCGAGAAACATGGACCGAAAGACAGATTGGAAGAGAAATTGTGCAAATTAGTATCAATTCTTGGCGAACAAACAGACATAATTGAATCGTTAGGGGTAACGGGAAGCATTTTAACAAAGACACATAACCCGAAATTTAGTGATATGGATATAACAGTTCATGGTCTCAAGGAGGCCTATATGATTAAAAAATCTATAATGACTCTTAAAAAGGAAGCAGAAAAAATAAAGCCCATTTCTAGATCAGAGATAGAAAACTGGGTTAAAAATAGAGTTAATAAATTCAATCTTAACAGGTTTGATCTCTTGAAGATAGCGGAAAAGAGATGGAATTATGGTTATTTTCTTGACACATATTTCTCGGTTCATCCTATCCGAAAGGAGGCTGAAATCAAGGAAAAATATGGAGATAATACGTACCATAGACGGGGAGAAATAATGGGAACAGCCACCATAACAGACGCATCTGAATCCATCTACCTCCCAGCTATATACAAAATAAAAGAAAGCCAACAACAGGCCAGTAAAATAGTATCTTTTGAAGGGTTATTCGGGGGGGTATTTCAGGAAGGAGATAAAGTGAAGTTTAAAGGAGTCCTTGAAGAGGTTAAAGGAAGGACCCCCCACTTTAGGATCATTGTAGGGGGAGCTAACTCCCCAGATAGTTATATAAAATGGGTAGACTAGTCCTCCGGATAGGGGGTCCATTTATCTGACACATAAGAAGGGATACCACTTGAGTCAAGAGGACCAACAGAGACCCTCCATCCACTAGCCTCTTCTATTTCCCCACTTAATCTAGCGCTTCTACCAGGTATTATTATACTACGATGATTTACCTTTTCCTCTAGATTTGAGTCAGAAATTGCATCCGCTACAGTATCAGCCGTCATTTTTCTCCCAGCAACAGCACTCTCAACACTCATTCCTTCACTATCTACCACAAGTAGATAACAATCGATTTTTGCGTTCTCTATATCGTTAGCTACAGTATAATAGGTTAAAGCAAAGTTTGTTGTAAGCATAACCGGACTTTCCTCGTGGGGTTCCCCTATTACAACCAGTTCGGGTTCCACTGAAACAGGTTTACGGGGATCAGTGTATATGTTAGATCTCAGAATTATCTGGGGAAGCAAAGCCCAGCCACTAATACCATGAATCACCAGTAAGTCAGCGAAACGTGCAATCAACATACCCGCTAGTTTGGCCTCATTCCACTCATTGATAATTGGGTCTTCTTCCATAACTGCCCATGCCGCCATGGGTGCACCTATAAGTGGATAACCCAAAGCGTCTACTTCCTCGTTAATAGCATTCCATCGCAGAATAGTGTAGTTATCTGTGTTTACCGACATATAGTCATTAGGCTGGGTTCCGGGGTCTAATGCTATATCTTCAACCCCATATTCTCTAAGCGTCAAAGCTATGCTCTTCAAGATATTAAGATCATTAGGGGAATAGGCTACAACAGGACACCCATATTTTAGGGCAAGCTCCGCAACTTTTTTCCAGTTGTCTTTTGTAGCCCCATGTATTAGAGGTCTTTTATCTCCTACGATCTCTAGTCCTGCTTCAAGTATCTCGGGGTCATTAGAAACTAGCATCAAGGGCTTTCTTGTGAGGGTATCGGCTTTTTTTACGGTTTCAGCAAATTTCTCAGCATCATTACTCGTTGATCGGACATTCAAAACATCCAGTGTGAGATCCATCCCAATGTAATTATAAGCGAAATCGTTCAGTACATGAATCCTAGTCTCAAGCTCTTCTTCGCTCATCTCGTCAGTAACATCCACAGCTATGGCCGGTTGATTATTGGATTGCCTGACGGTAAAGACAGGTTTTACG
>CAZLHA010000147.1:0-5819 GCA_964559155.1 uncultured Candidatus Bathyarchaeia archaeon
AACATGACCAACACCATGAACACTCCTATAGAGGTATTGGAAGCGTCTCTGCCTCTTGAATTCAAGGCTTATAGACTTCGACCAGACAGCGGTGGGGTCGGAAAATATAGGGGCGGCTGCGGCATCGAGCGAATATGGACGCTTACTAGTAGTAAGGCAACTCTTAGTATAATGGCTGAGCGAAACAAACTTAATCCTTGGGGTCTAGCTGGAGGTCACGATGGGACAACGGGTGAATATATTCTGGTTACGCCGGATGGCTCTGAGACTCGATTACCTTCAAAGTGCACTATCACTATTAACCGTGGTGATACCTTGATCATAAGGACTCCCGGGGGCGGCGGATATGGTGATCCAGTTGAGCGAGAACCGGAAAAAATCAAAAGTGACTTGGTGAACGGCTTAATCAGTACTAGAACCGCGCGGGAAACATATGGATATGAAACGGATTAATCAAAGTATTCACGCATTAAGAGTATCACTACTGCACATACGAGGGTGAACCCCGCTGAGACATAGAAAACCCAGTCTATTGTTGTTACTCTGAGCACACCGCTCATAACGAACATCCCCAAGGTACCTCCGAGACTCATAACCATCCCCCATACGCCTGTAGCTGACCCCCTTTCCGCTTGGGGTAATACCTCCATAATGGCTGCCTGACTCACAGGGAATACGAGGACCGCGCATATACCTAGTACTGCATTGAGCACTGGTAGCATCCAGAAATACGGCGCTATTGGTACCAATACAAAGGCAATAACGCTAACCAGTAACCCAGTAAGTATCGGCGCGAATCTCCCCGTTTTATCAGATAATGGACCTATGATAGGCAGGCTCATAGCTATGGATAAAGCGTTGGCTGTGAGGGTTAGTCCTATCCAGAACTCTGTCATACCAATCTCCTCCCCCAGTAACGGGAAAAACGTTATCAAACCCCAGTGACAGAAACTGTGAGTGAATACAGCGAAACAGGCAACTAACACTCGTTTTTTGGATAAGAGATGTTTCATGGTGGATGGGAACTCGTTGAAGATCTGTTTTATCAATACCCCGGGTGGCATTGGGCAGCTAAGGTTCCTATCATCCTCAGTATACTTCCAGACTATAAAGAAGCCTATACAGGCGAGTAGACCAGAGAAGACGAATATACTACGATAATCAAGGAAATGACTCGCTATATAACCGCCGAGGGATGGCCCTACGACGCTGCTTATAGCCCAGCTCATATGGTATCTACCCATAGCCTCGCCTGCTTTCTCGGGTGGAAACAATGTGCTAGTATATGCCTCGCTTGGTGGGAAGTATATGCTGAGAGCCAGTCCACTTGCAATCATGGCGAATACAGGCAGCCATGGGTTAACCGCCACACTGTAGATGAATGGTACAAGGGCGAACAAGGCTAAACCGAATAGCATCATATTACGACGCCCAAGGCTATCACTGATGGTACCAGCTACCAGACGCAGAACCGTTTGGATAACATTCCGGATATTATAGATAAGGGTAATAGTGGCAGCGCTCAACCCAAGGTTCCTGATGAATAAGGGCTGAAAACTCTGGGGTATGGTCTCTCCCAACATCGCAAAAAAAGTGGCTAAAAAAATAGCCAAAAATATCTTAACATCCTTTTTTTCCAATCAAACACCTATTATAAGCAGTGCAGAGACAAGCTAGGATTTAAACTCTATCAGATAAAAACAATAATACTAATGATTATATGTAACCCTATTTAGAGAGAGCTTGAAATGTGTCTAGCAGTTCCAGGTAAAGTAGAAAGCGTTGAAGGTAGAACAGCGATAGTTGACTTTGGTGGAGTTAAACGAGAGGCAATTATTGACCTTATGGAGCCGGGAAGCATTACGCCCGGAACATATGTGCTGGTGCACACAGGTTTTGTTATCCAGATAATGGAGGAGAAAGAAGCACAGGAAACTCTAGATGCCTGGCGCGAGGTATTAAGCCACGTTGAAGAACCCTATGAGGAACTGTAGATAGACCTAAATTCATGGATTATCTATTCCACGGAGATTATAGATGGTTAACTACTGGAAAGAGTTTGAGAGCGGGCCAAATGCTCCCGATGAGATATATGTAGTAACTGAGATCCAGCGTAACAGCCGGAACAAATACGAGTATGATGGATATATGGGAGTATTCAAACTCAATCGTGTTCTCTACACTTATTACCCGGCGGATTACGGGTTCATCCCCCGGACACTGGACGACGACGGAGATCCTTTGGACGCTGTATTGTTGATTAATGAACCCACTTTCACGGGGTGCATGACTGTTGCTCGCCCTGTAGCGAATATCAAGATGGTGGACGATGAGCAGATGGATGATAAAGTGGTCACGGTTAGCACTACTGATCCCTTCTACAAACATATTCAGAGTATGAATGATCTACCGCGCAGTGTCATCGATGAGTTAACCTACTTTTATAACAACTATAAACGAGCTGAGGGTAAAACCACTGAGGTTCTTAAATGGGAGGACGCTGATGAGGCTAAGAAGCTCATCACATGGGCTCAAGAACTGTACAAGGAACATGAAGGAGAATAGGTTACATCCCCCAGGAACTCTTCTGATGAACCAGTATATCGTTTCCCTCGATCTTTATTTCATATGTGTTCAAGTCATCTGTCTTGACTCTGAATACCATCATCTTTGGTCCCTTAACGTTTTTCCCGTTGGATACATCGAACTCTGCTTTGTTTTTTGGACATGTTAATATCTTGCCTGTGAGGGTTCCTTCTGATAGATCTGCTTTATCATATGTGCAATTATTATCGATGGCATAATATTTTCCATCAACGTTGGCTATCAAAATCTCTTTTTCGTTTATTTTTACTTTCTTGGTTTTACCTGGTGAGATATCTTTGGTCTCAGCTACTTTTGTGAATAATAGTCTATGACTGCTCACGGAGAATACATCCTAAGATCTTTATAGTTATACCACAATATATAGTATAGTTTTCTAGCCGAGAAACGTGAAGTGTTATTCTTGAACTAGGAGAAATATACCAGAGTTACTATTAATATATTTTGATGATTTAGACAGGGTGTTAAAAATGATGATGCGTTTCGATCTTGTCTTGATTTACAGGCCTTACCATGCGGTTTCCCGCATTAATAGAGATATACAGTGCGATATTCATTTCTTTAGTATTTTTTGAAAATATGTTTTAGTAAGATTGTTATCTTATACCCTCCATTGATATATGATTAATATGAAGGAAGGCTTTCTAGAAAGCTACGGTTATAATGTTCATTATGTTCTCTGGGAGGGAGATAGGCCAAGGGTGCTACTGGTTCACAGTATGGGGATGGATGGACATAGCATGGACAAGCTAGCGGAGTCCATTAAGGATGATTATAGTATCCTGGGTCTCACCATACTGGGGCATGGTGACAGTGACTCACCTAGTACCCATCTGCCACTAGATGAGCACGCGGAGATAATGAGGAACTGTTACAGACAACTGGACTTCTATCCCAATATTTTGGTAGGTCATAGTGTGGGCGGCATGATGGGTTTGATACTCACAGCTGAACACCCAGAAGAATATAACGGGCTTGTACTTGTAGATATAGCTCCCTTTGAGTCTACCGGCAGTTTCAGCAGACCCCGTCCCCCAGAGTATTTTGAATCAGAAAATGATGCACGTGAATGGCTTGCTGAGCGATATCCAAGGTTTACGGATTATTATGTCGAGAATAGATTGGAGCATGCTTTCGAGGAGAAGGATGCTATGCTCTGCCTCAAACCCAGAGGTGACTCTGTACGAAGTGGATTGGTGATAGACTTGTGGCCATATGTAGAAGATATTGAGTGCCCGGTAATGTTGTTGATGGGTGTGGATAGTGAGTTGGTTACCCCTGAGACGAGGGAACGGATGGAGGAGATGGTGCCTGATATTGAGGTTCACGTAGTTGAGGGAACAGGACATATGATACCTCAGGATGTACCGGAGAAATTCGAGGAGCTAGTCAGAGGTTTCTTAGAGAGGATCTACTAAATTTTTACTGAAAATTCTCTTAACCCCTTTTCTCTGATGGATACAAGAATAAATATCTAAGGGAGATACAGCAAAGCTGAGACTCAAGCAGTTTTATTGAAAGAAGCCCAAAAAATCATCTTTTTGCTTTCCTTCACCACTAAAAACTGGTATGGTGTCTATGCTTATTCTCTAAGACTCCATCCGTTACCCTCAGGGCCACTGAAGTTAGCGAATCGTCCCTAGGGCATATCAAATATAGATTCAATCTCTACTCTTTTTCTATCAATTCTCTATGTTTAACCTCTATATCATCTACTTTGAGTATTAAGCCATATATGCTGTCTGGGGGCATCTCAGAGAACCAGTTAACAATGGTGATGCTGGTCTCTCCACAGAGGGAGTACTCCAGTCATCTCTCCCCTCCTCTCCAAATGAGTTATCTCTTGTCTTCTCGATACTTATTTTCTCGTAGAAATCTGCTGCCCTCTATTGGTCGAATACTGGTATTGGGTTTGTCTCGATTTACATGAGCAAAATACTGGGATGGTGGGAAAAATGGTTTACTCCAACGGTGCCTGAAAGACGCCGTAACCTGGTTTACCGATTATCTGCCCATCATTATAGATAATCTCTCCCCGTACCAATGTGGTAACTGGCACACCTTTTCCCTTCATATCCTCGTAAGGAGTGATCTTCTGGATGGTCTGCAGGTTCTCACCCTTAATGTGGAATGGTTTTTCCATATCACAAATTACAATATCCGCGTCAGCTCCCGGGATAAGATCCCCTTTCTTAGGATATAATCCATTCATCACCGCCGGGTTAGTACTGAACACCTCTACCAATCGATCTAGGCTAATCCTATCATTATTCACCGCGTCTAGCATTAAGGGTAACGTGGTCTCGATAACCACCCCCCCACTGGGCGCATCATAGATATTATCCCATCCCCTCTCCTTCTCCTCCTTGGTATAGGGAGCGTGGTCAGAGGCGAGCACATCAATTACTCCCGTGTTTAATCCTGTCCATAGTCGTAGCTGGTCTTCCTTTCCTCTCAAAGGTGGATCTACCTTGGCGTATGGCCCACGTTCTTTCATGGTCTCTCTGGTGAATAGAAGATAATTGGTGCTTGTCTCTCCTGTAACCATCTGCCCCATAGCCTGTGCCCACTCCAGGGCATCCACTGCCCCAGCAGCGGTCATGTGACAGATATGAAGATGGACATCAGTATCAGCGGCCAGAGTTATAGTTCTCATGGTAGCCTCCACCTCACAGATGGCTGGCCTAAAGTCACAGTGAGCCACCGGATCTGTTCTACCCGAAGCCACTGCCTCCTCCATAAATTTGTCTACCATGTCCCCGTTCTCAGCGTGCACCAGTAATGGCCTATCCAGTTCACCCAGTAACTGCATATGCTTATAGAGCGTATAATCACTGGCTGCGAGCTCTTTGAAGCGCGCGATTAGGAAGCTCTTGAAAGCCGTTGCCCCAGCGTCCATTAGTTTGATTATATCCTCAGGGGGTATCTCACCGGCGCCGCCGATGAACCCAAAGTCTACAAGGCTCTTCCCATTGGCTATCTTCTGCTTCTCCTTGAATGCTTCGAGGGTTACAGTTGCGGGGACCGTGTTAGGCATATCGATCACTGTGGTTACACCCCCCGCTGCTGCTGCCCTTGTGCCCGACTCGAAGTTTTCCCTATCAGGGAACCCAGGGTCGCGTAGATGGACGTGCATATCCACCATGCCTGGAAGTACCACTTTCCCGGAGGCATTTATCACTTTATCTGCCTCTGGTTCGCTGCTCTTTACTATT
>CAZLHA010000148.1:0-5811 GCA_964559155.1 uncultured Candidatus Bathyarchaeia archaeon
CATGGCCTATTCCTCTGCATTATAAATATGGGAAACGTGCTCAGAAAAAAAAAAATAAGAAAAGTACAAGGGCTTCATTGATGATATTACTTATCTTTTCTAGGGTTTGAACAAGATACAAGAACCAGCAACTTAGCTGATGCCTTATCCGGAAAAACTATTAAACTTGATTGATGGTGATTCTCCATCCGAGTCTAAGATATATTTTGATGTGTCCCACTGAATCATATTTCTATGCAGAATAAAGTTATTTCATGGTTCATCTTTTGGTAAATTACCTTACAATGATTATATCTAGAGTTTAAAAAAAATTTTTAACTTGTTTAGGGTAATCACTACCTTTATCACTCAAATAAACTCGGGTAATATACTTATACTTGGCTAATTTTAACCATATTTTTAATATGCCTAGATGGTTCTTTTCTCTGATTTATATGTCGGAGGAGAAGCTAACCGGGTACCGTGGGCAACTCAGGGACGTCCTCATAGAAGCGGATGCAGATATAGGAGATAAAGTGGAGGTGGTTGTTAATAATCAGCAATACTCCGGCAGCCTAATGCCTAGGGTAGAGACCTATGACCAGTGTCACCTTATTATAAAACTTAAATCAGGGTACAATATCGGACTAAGGTACACAGAAGACATGCGGATAAAGAAAATAGGCACCGCACCAAAACCAGAGTTCAAGCAACCTCCCTTACCCAAAGCAGAGGAAGGACTACCAAAAGTAAGCATAATTAGTACAGGGGGGACAATCGCTAGCCGTGTGGACTATGTAACCGGTGGCGTAGTATCCGCTATGACCAGCCGTGACTTACTTGGTATCGTGCCTGAGCTGGTTGATATCGCTGATGTTGACGCTGATATCCTTTACAGTGTATTCAGCGAGGATATCGGGCACAAGCACTGGGAAGGAATGGCGGAAAGGGCCTATGAGAAGATCAAGAGGGGAGCAGAGGGCATCATATTCACACATGGAACAGATACAATGGGGTACAGCGCAGCCGCAATGAGCTTCGCCCTCCAAGACCTACCAGTACCCGTAATCTTTGTAGGCAGCCAACGATCAAGTGACCGACCCAGCAGCGACAACGCCACCAACCTCATGGGGGGAGTATACACGGCCGCATATGCTCCTTTTGCGGAGGTCTGCGTAGGATTGCACGAGAACACCAGTGACGAGTCCATAAGCTATATTAGAGGAACAAAGGTGAGAAAATGCCACACAAGCGCCAGATACGCTTTCCAGCCAGTCAACGATTTCCCTCTAGCCCGCTACAGGAGCGATGAACTGGAGATTATAAACCCTAACTATAGAACTCGTCAGGACTCGGAGCCAAGGCTAATGAACAATTTCAGCGATAAGGCAGTCCTTGTAAAGTTTCATCCAGATATGGATCCAGGGGTACTGGAGTATTTCATTGATGATGGATACAGGGGATTAATTATCGAGGCCACTGGGTTGGGTCAGGTAAACAAGATACTCTGGCCAGCCGTTGAAAGAGCCCATAGGGAAGATGTTTTCGTCGGAGTTGTCAGTCAATGTATCTGGGGTAGAGTCAATCTCAACGTGTACAGCCACGGCAGGGAACTCTTGGATAGAGGCGCCATACCTATGGAAGATATGCATGGTGAGACCGCACTAGTTAAACTCAAATGGTGTCTAGGTCAGACCGATGAAACGGAAGAAGTGAAGAAACTCATGTTAACCAATATCGTGGGGGAGTTGAATTCAAGAACACCCTATCTAGGGAGGATGGGATAATGGACTATGAGAAACTAGGGTTAAAGGTTGGTATCGAGATTCACCAAGAATTAGCCACAGAGCATAAACTATTCTGCTCATGTCCACCTCAGCTAAGTAAAGACGAACCCGACTACACATTCATTAGAAAGCTAAGACCCGCTCAGAGTGAGCTGGGTGAGGTGGACCCAGCAGCCTTATTTGAATTCCTGAAGGGTAAGACCATTATCTATGAGGCTAATCACGATACTAACTGTCTTGTCGAGATGGATGAGGAACCACCGGGGGCTCTAGATTATGAGGCATTGGACATCGCCCTCCAGTTCACATTACTAACAGAGGGAACACCCGTGGATGAGGTCCAAGTGATGCGTAAGACTGTTGTGGATGGTAGCAACACAGGGGGCTTCCAACGTACCAGCGTAGTTAGCCTAGGGGGCGCCATAGAAGCAGAAGGAAAAACATACAACATTGAACAAGTGGCTATCGAGGAGGACGCCGCTCGTAAGATAAAGGAAGATGGTGACACCATAACCTATCGACTGGATCGTCTGGGCATCCCCCTTATCGAGATAACCACCGCTCCAGAGATGCATAGACCAATAGAAGTCTACCATGTAGCCAAACGGATAGGTTCGATACTTAGAGCTACAGGCAAAGTACGTAGAGGATTGGGTACCATAAGGCAGGACGTAAACGTCAGTATTAAAGACGGGGCTATAATCGAGATAAAGGGAGCTCAAGATCTGGGTATGCTTGAGACCATAGTGGAGTATGAGGCACAGCGTCAAACAGCTTTATTAGATATCAAAGAGGTCCTCAATGAGAGAGGTGTTAAACCCAGTGACTTGGGGAAAGAACTCTTTGATGTATCTAGCGTATTCGCGGGCACCGAGTCAAGGATAATTGTAAACGCCCTTGAGAGAGGTGGACGAGTTTACGCTGTTAGGTTAAAAGGATTCAAGGAATTAATTGGTATGGAGTTGTGCCCGGATAGGAGACTGGGAACAGAGATGAGGGATCATGCAAAGTTCTTGGGCGGTGTAAGGGGAATATTCCACACAGATGAGCTTCCAGGGTACATGATATCTCAGGAAGAGGTGGATAACTTAAGGGAAATTGTGGGAGCCGAACCGATGGACGCTGTGGTTATCGTAGCTGATAAGGAGGAGAAATGCAGACCGGCTCTCATCGCAGTAGTAGACAGAGCAAAACAGGCCTTAGACGGAGTTCCCGCGGAGACCCGTTCCGCTAACCCTGATGGTACCACACGATTTACACGCCCAAGACCGGGTGCTGCTAGAATGTACCCAGAGACAGATGTTAAACCAGTAAAGATTAGCACTGCGATGGTCTCAGAGATAAAAAATAGATTGCCTGAGATGCCTGAGGCTAAGCTCTCCAGATACCAGACAGAATACGATCTTAACAAGAAGCTTGCAACTCAGATAATAGACTCTGATTATCTATCCCTTTTTGAGGAACTTGCTGATGAAGGTGTATCCTCAACGCTATTAGCTGTTACTTTGACAGAGGATTTAACCAATCTACGGAGAGACGGTTTTCCAGTTGAGGAACTAACAGATGAAGCCATCACCGAGGTCTTCATGCTCGTGGAGGAAGGGGCTACTGCTAAAGAGTCCATACCTGAGTTACTCATGTACCTAGCTGAACACCCTGACACCCCAGCTAGTGATGCACTGGATAAGCTGGGATTGGAATTGCTCTCAGAAGAGGAGCTAAAGAAGATAATCCGCGATGTGGTGAAAGATGGCTCAAATCTCATCGCGGAGAGAGGTATGGGGGCCATGGGTCCATTGATGGGCGCCGCCATGAGCAAAGTAAGGGGAAAAGCAAAACCAAAAGCAGTACAGAAACTTCTACAATCCGTCATCCAATCAAAGCTGGAGTAGATCTAATCGCTATATCCCAAACCTCATAAGTATTATAAACCGTTTTACGACTTATTAGAAACGAATTTGTGTCAGTGATATCATGGTGGAGACTCCCTTCTATCTAAAAATACGAATAGGTGATGCAGAAATAGAGATAGGAGGAGAAAGAGAAGAGGTTCTTGAGACCCTTACGGAGCTTGACAAGATTGTTGGACTTGTGAGCAATGCCTTTGAAGTAGAGCCAGATGAGGAAAATGAATCCAAAGGCAAGTCTGATCCAACACAGTACCCAAAGATACCTCGAACAAATCAATGCAGCGAAGCCATTATCTCTCTACTGAAAACCGATTGGGGACAGACTCCACGCACAATCGGTGAGCTAAGGGAGGGTATGGAAGCGAACGCTGTCTTCTTCCCCAAGACGACTCTCAGTGGTGTACTGGTGTGGATGACCAAAAAAGGAGATCTAAGACGCTGGAAGGATCCCAAACGAGGATATCTCTACGTTGTTAATGAGCAAGAGGAGTAAACTATGGCACGAATAAGCATCAATATAGCGACAAATTATGGCACATTAACTGTTCAGGGAGATAACCAAGAAGAGATTCTGAGTGCCTTGGATTTATTAACGGAGGATTTCTTAGAGCAGGTGAATGACAAAGTCTCACTACTTGAGTTAAAGGACGCAGAGAGTGAGTTAGAAGGAATAGTACGATACACCTCACAGGGACCAATCATCACCACCAGATCGGAGCTCAGCCACTACGAAATAATAGGTCTAATACTCTACGCTATGAATCACCATGAAGCCACCAGCAGACAGATAGGTGAACGAATAGAGGCTAGCGGAAAAGAAGTAATCGTACCCGCCCGTCTTAACGAGATGATGAAACGCGGCCACGTTTTCAGGCCGGGTAAGAAAGGTGGAAAATACAAGTTAACCTCTGATGGTTTCGAATGGATGATGGATGAGGTGCTGGATAAACTACGTCTTGAAGAGGACTAGATTCTATCCTCGTAGTCCTCATATAACTCAGTGACTACCCTGAGCAAAGACATTATGATGAGGTTAGCATCTACTTCATAGGCTCCTTCCCTGAAGGTTGATCGCTGAACGAGACCTTTGTCAACTAGTTTTGCTGTGGCTCTTTCCACTGCTTTATCGGTTAGACTAAGCTCGGATCCAATCTCTCTCACAGACATGGAACGCCCAGTCTCAAGTAGATAATGAAAGACTGTCTCCTGGCTAGGCGCCCTTTTCAGCATCATAAGGGCATCAGTTCTCTTTCTTAGCTCTCCCAATCTTTTCTCTGACAAATCTATATCAACCATTTATTTTGGAACTCTAGTGTATAAGTCTTAGCCGGATCTCTACCCATATAAGGCAAGTATTGTATTTCTCTATGGAATAGCCATGGATGAATCGCCTATAATCAAACTAACACCCGCCATTGAGGATCACGCAGCTTTACTAGCCTTGAACAGTCAGAGAGCCTATGAGAAGGCATCTGAATTATATGAAAAAGAGGCTTGGGGTCCACGGGGATACAAGTCAGCAAAAGATCATCTGTACTATATTGAGAAGCTTGATACTTTCAGCATATTATACGATGAAGTCATTGTCGGTGGCTTGATTATTTCTGATAACGGCTTTGATGTTAAGGAGATTGTACGTGTATTCGTTGACCCGGATTTCTGGGGAAACGGGATAGGATCAGCAGTATTAAAGATAGCGATGGACAATATTAAGACGAAGGCTTGGACCGGTGGCACCATAGATTGGAACCAGATGAACCAAGATTTTCTCGAAAAAAACGGGTTCAAACGGATTGGTGAGATTAAGGGAGATGAATCCATGATATGGTACCAGAATAAAGTAGAAGAACTAGAATTGCCCTCAATAGAAGAGCTGTCCACTGATATGAACCGCATCGTAGTCGAGGGAACAATAGTTGAAAAAGCTGTACCTAGACAGGTTAGGAGTAAAAGAAGGTGGCAGACCTTAACCGTCACAGAGGCTACCCTCAAAGATAATACAGATGACATTGTGCTGGTTCTCTGGAATGAGCAGATAAAACAATGCGTCGTAGATGACCGTGTACGTATAGAAGGTGGATACATGAAGAAATACCGGGGGTTACGCCAGCTCAACGTTGGTAAAGTCGGTAAAC
>CAZLHA010000149.1:0-5716 GCA_964559155.1 uncultured Candidatus Bathyarchaeia archaeon
TGGATGTCCGCGCCGGGGGCAAGCGCTACGACGAGTTCCACCGTCGCGCCGTGGAAATGGCTTAGCAATCGAGACCCCTGATGGGTTCAAAATTATAACAAGAGATGATGGTCTTTCTCATGATGAGGTTAAAGTCTACTATGTGGATGAAAAGAATAACCTCTGGTTGGGAACAAGATACGGAATCACGATATTATCTGAAAATGATATAGATGAGATACGTAATGAAGATATTTAACTTTACATGAAAATATCATATGCGTAATGTAGTTTATATTAACCCATTTTAAGCGAATAGAATATAAGCTTACTCACATAAGGTTTGGAAAAGGGGGTTTACTATGACAGAAGAACAGGGTCCACAGAATAGTATTCAATTTCTCGTAATGATGATCAAGGCTTTCATCACAGGTATACCACAGATGATCAAGAGTATGATAATAGCAGCAGTAATATCCGGTCTTGTGACCCTGGGGCTGCATTTCTATCTGATTCTCTATCCAAATGATGGCTATAACTCAAGCGGGAATCCAGTGCTAGACTCAATCCTAGTATTAGCTAATGTAAATCCCACACCACCAAATGTACTCCTATTCTGGTTCCTTGGAAACTATTTATTCTGGTGGGTAATCGGAACTTTCAAAGAGCACGGCATTGTTGGTGGATTCAAACAATTCGCAACCACTCCAGTATTTGTAGCTAAGAGTCTAAGAGAATCAGCAGTAGGAGCCTTCCCAATGATTATGGCTGGTCTTGGCTTGGCATTGATCTTAAGGCTCTGGATTCTTGGCACCATGACTACCTTGCAGATGCTCTTGATGAGTATCGGTGTCTTGGTCTCCCAGGATGATAGCATAGCATTAATCGGTTTACAACTATTCTTTAATGATGTCAAAGGGTTAGTGAATCGGGGTAAAGAATACAATCCACCCACCTTGGCTATGCCTACGACACTGATTCTTGGAACAGTGATTGGATTCGCATATCTTGTTTATTTCCCGTATAATGCTCAGATGGTACAGATACTAGCAGGATTAATGATTCTAGGTCTCATAGGTATGTTTGTGCAAGGGAGAAAGAAGGGAAAAGCGGACAGGATCGCGATGATCTTAATGCTATTGTGTGTCTTCACATTAGCAATTACCCCTGTAAACGCGGACGATGGAGGCGCTGCAGAAACAGGCGGGGCGGGTAATGTAATACGAAACGCTTCTCTCAGAAACTTTATGATAAAACAAGGTATCAATCCAGCTCTGGCAGGTATCGCGGCTTCACTGGTAGCACAGGGCAAAATGACGAAGGGGATATTTGAGCAACTCAAGAAAGGTAAGATCGATCCTAGAAAAACCAAGACTATACAAGAAATGCAGACCCTCCAAGAAGTGAGATCAAAACTACTCGATAACTTGCAGCACATGGACCACGAGATATGGTTCGGTAAAGCCCAACAGCTATGGAAGGAGAAGGGCTCACCGGGTGACCTGCGGAAGCATATTGATGGAATGATTGATGATATAATCCATGGAAGAGAAGTTGACATCAACAAATATGGACAGATTCACAACATCTATACAGGTCACGTTACTGGACGATACATCACAGAGGATCAAATCCCAACTGATGCACAATTAAACAGAGAAATATTTGAGAACACCGTCTCATGGACTGCGAGAGAGATCGCCACAGGACAAGACATAGATGGCAACGTTAGCTGGGTAGCTGTAGGTACACGTATCGCGGTGGGTGTAGGAACAGGTGGACAATCTGAGTGGATATGGGCTCCTGCAGAAGGCACATACAGAGTCTATGATAACATGATGGCCGGTGATAGCGCGGGATGGGCTATAACGAAGGCTGTAGCTTGGGCGGCCACAGAAGAGCTCGTCATCGGCAAGGGGATCCAGTGGGGTCTCGGCAAAGTAGCTCCCATCGCTGGAAAGGCATTGAAAAAAGCTGGTAGCTACGTCGATGAGACCTTCCCCGGAGCAAGCAAGATGGTGAAAGACGCCTTCAGTGAAGGTGGAGTCATGCGGAGAGACATAACTGATCTATGGCCGAATAAATCTAAGCCAGGATTACCAAGAGGTAGCCAACACATGTCTGCGAGCGAAATCGCTGAGAACATGAATCGTGTAGCCGATAGCGGTCAAAAAGTACCAGGCTTGGATGACTTGAAGATAGGCCAGCGTGGAGCAGACGGAAAAATTGACGTAGATTTCGGTAACATGAAGTCTTATGATGGAGACCTTCCAATGGTTCCAAGAGACGTACGAGGCTTTGAGGAGGCAGCCGAGATGAGTGACACTATCGTGGTTGTCCGTAAGGGTAACGACGCTGGCTTAGATGTCATTCAGACTAAACAGGCTCATCCAAAGAGTATGGATATCAAGGCTAAGAGTATTGATGAGACAGACAGGTTGCTTGGTTTTGATGACTCCCTTGCTATTGACAGTAGAGGTACCAATGAAGGTCTTGTCGGGTGCAAGAAGCCAAAGCTCCCAGACGACTTCAATACTAGATCTCCAGCTGAAAGAACGGAGATCATGGATAGATACTGGCAAAGAATGGATGAGTTTGAGAAACTCGGGCCAGAGCTCCAACAGATGAAGAAACAGGGTAAGATAGAATGGGATCCAGAGACAGGGATCATAAGGAACGCCAAGGATGGAAGACCATACGCGGGAGACAATGACACATTCATCTATCTAGACCCAGACACTGCTCAGCCGTTAAACCCAATAAGGAACAATACAGTGAACCGGACTCTTCAGCAGAATGGCACTACACTACACAATGAGCACGCTGGGTGGAATTATGATGGTTATAAGAATACTAATCCCGGTAAATATGACCAATACAAGGGGATAGATGAGAAGATATTAACCAAGCATAAAGATGGTGGCCTACTCGCTTACAACCCCCGTACAAAGCAGTGGTATGAGGTAGCTTATGATGGTCCAACGACGCGGAACTATGATACATGGATAGGCATAGGAGACAACTAAGATGATATACTATGATCAAGCTGAAAGAGGCAAGATACTGGCTGACTATAAGGTCTACAGGGATATGCTCTCCAACTGGGAGGATGATCATCTCGATGATGACAATCCCTCAGAGGAAACAATGGACAAATACGCTGATATCCTCAATAAGATCACACAAATCACACAAAAATATCTAAGAATGACTCCGGTCATCCCTGTCTCAAGGTGTCCCTATAGTGGAGAGGTAACTTACTACAGTATTGACCACTATGGGATAGATGGACCCTGGTGGGACTATACAAAGCCATTGAGAGCACTAGGTAACTTACCAGTTACATTTCACACGATCACAGGCTCCTTGAAGTTTGAGGACAAACCTGTGAAGACACAGCATCAGGTACGTCCTGGTCCAGAGAGACCATACCTGATCAAGCAACTTATTGAAGTAGAAGGTGTTAAAGCTGTAATATCAACAGCCAAGATTGGGAAACACATGGGCTGTATGATAACCTACTACAAGGAAACCTTAGACACCCCTGTAGAACCAGCACGGCTCTGGGGACAATACCTATGGGAGAAGATTGACCGTTTCGGTAATAGGGTTTATCTTGAGCCCCGCGAACGTGAACATTCATACATTTTTAACCTAAAAGACTGGGTTGATGAGGGTAAACTCCTCTGGATACAGCCCGGTGACAAAAAGTTCACCCTAAAAACCGAGGTGACAGGCTGTCCATACATTGGTATGGAAGGCGATACACGGTTCCAGATCATTATTGATGGTGAAGTAACCTACACGGAGGAGGAAGAGTAATGGAAACACCTGTACAACCTTTAGAAGCAAAGAAATATGTGATACCACGCTACGCTGTGGACCACCTATTGGAGAGCTTTCAGATAGTAAGAACCGAGCTCAGCGAGCTCCTTGATATACCAGATACCAATCAGGCGGACTGGAGCCAGTACGCTGAGGAATGGTGGGATCAACAAACTGAGGAAGACAAGCATATTCTGCGAAAGATCATTACAGCCATGGGTTCACCCGTGCTTATCTCCAATATCTCAGTAGCACACGAGTATGGGTTACTGAACACAAGAGCCGTATTTACAAGTACACGACTTGAAGATCCTGCTTTTATGATTGGTGTAGATGAAGAGGAGCAGAATTATCATTTAAGTTACGTGGATAGCGGTAACGAGGTGCTAGCCACAGTGATAATGTATCTGGACGCAGGTGCTGACTTCGGCGAGACAGAGTTCACTGTAAGACTCAGTCTATACGAGTTAATAGCTTTCTTTGGTTTGATGGATCTGTACCGACGTAGCGAGTATATTGCTATGCTTGAACATACCAAAGAAAACTTCTACGTGGGTTATGAGGATATATGGAAAAGTGTTGAGGATGGGATGCAGTATCCAGACCTAAGATGGACTCTACCCTTTATTCTACCTCAGCTTATTCACGATATACAGCCTCCGAAACAGAACGACATTAACACAGCTGTTCAGAGTCTAGCCCAGAAAGGTATAATAGAATGGAGTCAGGATGCTGAGGCGTTCACATTAACGGATCCCGGTTTGTTTGCTGCGATGTCTATGATGAAGATCATCAACAAGATAAACATCACTTCTCTAGGGTTTAATGAATCAGGTAGTAGAGCGAGGAAGGGAGCCGTATTCATCAGGACGGACCCGATCCTTTGGACAGTAATGCTGGAAGAAGGCGAAACAATATTTTCCTCTATCAAGCTTGACACAGCGGTAGATTTTGTACACGAGATACTATCACCAACTATAGTTCCCGCGAAGAGGATAGAAGTAAAAGAGACTGAGCCACCAAAGGAAGCGGGACAGACACCCATGTGCCCGAAATGTGGAAAACCTGCCACTTGGATCGAGGCATATAAGCGCTGGTACTGTTACAACTGCCAAGAGTATCTACCCCAGTAATCTTTTTTCATTTATTTATTCTTTATAACTTATGCCCCACATAGCAGTACTTTATATGCTGTTTAAGTAAGAGAAGGAGGCTATCTACGCCGCAGAGCGATACAGGAGATGCCTCAAGGTTTGTTTCTGGGGAAATAAAAAAAAGAAGCCTACATCATACTCAGGATACCAGAAGAAAACAAGTATTGGTCAGACTATATTGCTGAGTATCCTGAGAGCAGCTTTGGAGGCGTAGATGCAACTCTAATCTATCTTGAGGAGTTATTTGTACCAACGAATATCGAGGTAAATTATGATAAAATACCGAGAGACACATCCCCCTGTGGAAGTCGATGCAGAGTATGCTCATCTTACGGGCAACGCTCTGGATGTACCTCCCTTAATCTAGATACTCTTTAACTATATTGGAAACCATCTCAGCGATGGCTGGACTCGCTGTTAAACCAGGGGACTCTATCCCTATCAGATTGATGAAACCTGGTAAACTTTTATCTTCTTCATGTTTTATCACGAAATCTCTTACAGGATCACCAGGACCCTGTAGCTTGGAGCGGATACCCGCCATCTCGGGGTGAAGATCCTCCAGTTTGACTGTGGGGAAGTATTTTACCACATCTCTCCAGAAAGGTTCCTTCTCTGATTCAACTGAGTAATCAATCTCGTCAACATAGAATGCGTTGGGCCCAAACTTGATTCGTCCAGTTAGATCGGGTACACTGTGTATACCTAGACTTGCTTCATCCTGTGGTGGAGGAGGATAAACAAGCATCTCGGCAGGG
>CAZLHA010000150.1:0-5700 GCA_964559155.1 uncultured Candidatus Bathyarchaeia archaeon
GTATACCCCATGACCGAACGAACGAACGATAAAACCCCAAAACAACCCCTACCCATCTTAAAGTATCGAGCATAGAACACCCGTTTTCATGTCTGCGCATAGTGCCCCTCCATTATACACATAATATGCGTATGCATGAGACCACCCAGAAGACACTGAAAACACGGGAAAAACAGACACTAATTGAATTAACTTTTAAAATGCATAGATATATGGTAGGTTGAACGAAGTAGAATAGTGAAAATTTAGTCTGTTTCGAGTTCTTCGGTCATTGCTATGAATTCATCCAGAGCTGATCGTAGGCTTTCAACTATTTCTGCTGCTATTATCTCTGGTTCTGGTAGGTTCTCGGTTTCTTCAAGGGATTTATCTTTTATCCATATGATATCGAGGTTTGCTTTGTCTCGTTGGATTAACTCGTCGAAGGTGTATCGTTTGAAGCGTTCAATTTCAGTTCGTTGGTGTCTGTTCTCAGGATTATAGCATTCGATGAAGTCTTTGAGGTGTTCAAGGGTTAAGGGGTTTCGTATTAGTGTGAAGTGTTTGTTTGTACGTAGGTCATATATCCATAGTTCTTTTGTTTGCCAGGCTGGTTCTTATCTCTTCAAGCTCTTTCTCTGCATCTTTGCTCGAACTCATGATCAATACTTATACTCGAAACCTATTAAACCGACTAAGTTCAACTAGTTCTACGCTGATCTTCTATCTGATTTCAGAACCTCCTTAGTCTATCCCGTAGCTTGGTTTTTTAACCCTATTTTCGTTACACGGTCTTGAACAAGCCTATTGTCCATATCATTCTGTAGAAGAGGTAGAGACTTTAGAAGACACCTATTTCCTCTACAGAAGTAAGGATCTCTGAACAAACAGAGGTATATTGAGAGAGGTTTTACCATTTTTACCGTTTTACCGTTTTACCGTTTTACCGTTTTACCGTTTTTACCACTTTTACAGACACCTATATATTGGTAAACATGTGGTTTACTAGAGAAACATATCCCTTTCCGAGAGTCTAGAAAATCTATTAAATAATTACGTTTAAAAAATAATCATGTCAACAAGGGATACTGTATTTTTGGGTCCTTTTATGGGTGTATTATTAGGTTTTTCAGTAGACCGGTTTATTGAATGGCTACAAAACAGAAATAGGAAAATCAAGTTTCTGAAGGATTCTAGAAATGAAATAAAAGAAAACAGAGATCGGCTTAAAGGAAGTGGGTCAAGAATGATCACTGATGTTTGGGACTCTGGAGCGTCTATAGGTATGATGCAGCTCCTTACTTCAGAACAGACTCAACTTCTATCAAAGACTTATCATAGGATTAAAGCAAACCATGCTGAAGCCGTTATTTGTCGAGATGCCGCTGAACATTATAGAAGTTTACCTAATGGTCCTCTTAAAAAACAGGCGGCTTTGCGTTGGGAGAATTTAACTTGTGATTTAAAGAAAAGAGAAGAAAATTTGAAAACCGCATTAACAGAACTAATTGAAGACAAGGCGTTTTGGAAACCTCTCTCTATAAACTCAAAATAAGATGCTAAGATATCTGCGTTCACTAAACAAATCGCAACAAGTTTCCCCAAACATTCTTATCTTGTATAGGAACCGCGAATTAATCTACATACAAACATTTAATGTTTGATACCCCTCTGTGCAAAGGATTATTCTAGTTATCTCGGAACATGAAAAGAATTGTTCCTGTATCATAAGCAAAAAAAACTAAAACTTATTTAAGTTTAAAATAATGATGTAGACTATGCCTTGGGCAATCTACATCAAAGAAAGAGTCGAAGAATGGCGTTCTCGCATCTCTTTCATGGAGAGCACGCTTATTCAACTAGAATATGCCTTCAAGGCAGTTAGCTCTGAAGCGATACAAAATAATCAGGCACCTCCATTTTTACACCCAAAGAACACGTTTAAGCTTCTCAAAAAGGGAATAAACGAGTGTAAAAAATCATTAGACACAATAAAAGAAGACATTGGAATCTATAATATAATTTCAATATTCGATAAACTCTTCTACATCACCAAAAAAATATTTAATGAGATCATACGGTTACAGAATTTATTTGGACAAAGAACCAGCGTAATGGGCACCATGAACCTTTTTGAGTTTACACCTATAGAACAATCTGAAAACGGACGAAGTCTTAAGACATACAATGCAGTGGATGCCTTATCCTCTAATCTCGTTCAAGTAATTCTAGGAAAGGGATGGGCAAAAAAAGTAGAATACACACCAATTTCACTTTTTGACTCAAATGGATACTCAATAAATCCCGAATCACACATCATTAGCATACCATTTCATGACGCATATAGGAGCAGATTTTGGGCTGCTTTATCACACGAAATAGCTCATATTTTTCTAAGGCTAAATGCTGAAGGTCTTTTAAAAATAGTAATAGAAGAATATGTAGAAAGTCTATCTGACATAGTTTTCTATAAAAATAGAGCGAGATTTCAAATAATTGAATTAGCATGTGATATCATTTCTGTCCTTACTTGCCCAGGCGCCTACTTTTCAGGTGCTTCAATGTTTCCACTTCAAGCACAGTTGGAGACAAAATCTAAAATTCTTAGAAATTGGAGATTAAGTTATCACCCTCCTGTTGATATTCGTTTGGAAACAATGGATACAATACTGGATAATGCAGGGATTAAAGAACAATCAGACCCTTTTTCTAGATTTATTAATGACGTAAATTATTCAATTAAAGTAAAAAATTTAACATTGGATGAAGAGAAATTTAGATTCCTAGGAAATTATTCAGCCATTATGGCGAACTTTACCTCCGATTTCTCTAAAAGACTAAATCTCTTTACCATCGAAAGATACACTCCTAATAAATTTAAAAAGGTACAAAAAGCTCTAGAACAATCTAATTATACAAATCTTGATCCAATTGATATAATTCAATTACTTTGGTTGAAAAGATTAGAGGTTTTTTATAGCGAAGGAGAGGAACTCAAACTAACAAAATTCCTCCAAAATCGAATTTATGAACCTAATATGTTTGAAAATGCAGTTGAATGCATGCATAATTACTATCTAAAAAACATTCAAGAGGAAAAATAAAATGACATACGCTTTAGTAATGATGAAAGGCCTTCCACAAACAAGGATAGCCTTAAAGGAATATCTCATTGAGCTACAGGGAGATAAAAAGTTTCAAGAAAAAAATGGCTTCGAAATAGAAAAAGTAATGCTATCTTTTGGATGGCCGGATTACATTATTCTAGTTCATTCCAGTAATGTGGAGTTAATACAAAATTGCATAATTTCTCTACAATCAAAAATAGAGGAAATAGATGATTGCATATCAACATCCACAATAATATGTACAACTCATGAAGAGTTAGAAAAGAAACAAAAAGAATGGGCTGAGATTAGTAACTTTTGATAAAGTTATGTTTCATCAGAAGGGAAATATTTCTCAATAAAGTTTTTATCCTTTATCGAAAAATACTTTTTACCATCATCCTCTGTCTTTACAGCCAAATCCGCCCTTACTAACTTATTTAGATAAGCTGACTCGGTATTACGCGCTCTACCAGTCCTATCTGCAACCTCTTCTGCTGTTAATGGCTGGTCAGCATTTAACAACGCAGATATAGTAGCCTTAAAGGATTTAATTGATTCTTCAATCTCCTGCTGATTAACCTCTGGCTTCATCAACTTTAACGCAGTATACTTAGCCCAAGGATTCGGTTCATAATCAACCGGATCTAAGACTGCCTCATCAATAAGTTCATGACCTTTTAGTTCTATAGTCTGTGATTTAATCTCCCTTATTTCTTTGAGTAAGACGCCCATCATATCTTCTAAATTCTCTATACGCTTGACAACTTCATTTGACATCATCCATCACATCCTGTCGGGACACATTAGATGTGTCTCGACACTAATTAAGCTTTTTCTTTAGTGTTATTTAAAGAGAACGGATTAGTGAAATAGATTCTATGATGATATTTAGGAAAGATTACCAGTAAGTCTAGTAATCTTAGTGACTCTAGGAGACACTAGAGACATTTTAGTAGATTTAGTGATTTTAGTAACCTTAGTAAGTCTAGAATAGACTATGTTTCTACTAAAGTATCGTGTGTTCATTAAAAAAAAGTAGCAAGTACCTCTAAATGTTCTTGTTCTAGATTTTTGTTCCTGAACTATGCCGGTGATCAAGATACCATGATAAGTTAAGAAAAAACGTAATGTTTAGTATACTGTACCAGTTAGGTATGTTTATGGAATCTGTTGAGAGCAGAGTGTGTTTTAACCCCCGGGGATTCAAGGCCTTGTTGATGACGCTTCAGGACACTTATAAGAGCGCTGGTAGCGCCATGATTTATCAGATGAGTCGAAAATATGGTGAGCACTTAATTTCTGAGCTGTATCCTTTAAATGAACATGAGTATGATGATCTTTTAGGTGCGGTTGGTAAGCGGTTCCGGCATGTTAGGAACATGGGTTGGGGTGAGTATAAGGTTACACGCTTTGAACCAGATGAAGGGGTGGTAATGGTCCAGGGTGAGAGCGGTTTCCCTGGGCTTAGCTGTGCTGATGAGGAGGATCCTATGTGTCTTTTCATCAAGGGTGCTTTGGTGGGGGCGGTTAGCTCGATCTTGAACAGGGAGTTCAGGATTCAATTGGAGGAATGTGTGGAGAATGAGGATGGTGTTATGTGCTTGTTTAAGTTAAAAACAGATGACCTGATGTCAGGTTAGCACAGGTCTCTCGTATTATTTCTCTAATTGTTCGCTGGTTGTTGAGTAGTATTTGTATGAGTTTTTTCCCAGTCTTTTCTTGTGGTGCTGGAGGTAGTCTTGGTTGGTTAGTTTTTCAAGTATGTTGTTCAGTTTATTTTTTGGGATGTTAACATTATTTTGTTTTAACAGGTAGTGTAATAGTTCGGTGGTTATTTCTTTTTCTTTATCTATTAAACATATAATCGTTTTATCAATATCATCTAGTCTAGGTTTATACCCGTTTTTTATCTTCATCCGCTTTTCACACTCTCCGCGAATAAGTTAATGTTATGTTTATTTGATTTAAACCTTAGTTATTTGTTTCATTAAAATAAAAACAATATATACTTGTATCATGGTTAGACGCTAAAAGACTAGTATCTGTTCTGAGTTCAATGTTTTCATCATCATTTTTTAATAGCGTTAACATTTACATTAGAAGATAAGTTGACGACTCCAACACGGTCCCCTAGATATAGTTTTGAAGAGGCTTGGAGGTTTCTGAACAGCTATGCTCTGCTTATATAATCTTAGAGTCTGGGGAGCAGGTTGAGGCTAGAACCGGATTTACTAAAGAGAAAGGTCGTTTGAAAAAAATAATACGATTCTTAGTAGAAGACAATATCCGTGTATCTAGTGATTGCTGGGACCATGGTGCAAACTGTGACGGGAACTGGAGTCCTTGTTTACGGGATAACTTGGCGAACTATATAGAAAACACTCAGATTGGATAACTGGATGGAGCTAGGGGAGATTGTGGGGGTTCACATTTTACCTAGCTCCAATAAAGAGAATACATATAATCCGTTATATTCTATTCGTTACTATGCTTTGGCTTAATGTTGATTACCCCACGGGGCTATGGAAATTACATAGAGATTCATGCAGGTTTTGCGATCCCGTGGAAACCTTGAACAAGGGAGTGAATACTCTCGAAGATAATGGAGGGT
>CAZLHA010000151.1:0-5595 GCA_964559155.1 uncultured Candidatus Bathyarchaeia archaeon
CAGGTAAACACGGGGAATAAGATGGCTAGACGTGCAAGGATTAAACTAACAAGTACTGAAATTGACAAACTACAAGATGTCTGTGATGAGATAAAGGAGATAGCGAAGAGAATAGGCGTTAAACTAGTGGGCCCGATACCGCTACCGACTAAGAAACTTGTGGTGCCTACTCGTAGGACTCCTTGTGGGGATGGCAGCCCAACATGGGACAGGTATGAGATGCGTGTTCATAAGCGTTTAATTGAGATCGATGCTCGAGATAGGGTTATGCGTAGTATTATGAGGATACGTGTGCCTAACGAGGTTTATATAGAAATGGAGATTCGTTAATATCTCTAACCATATTTCATGTACTGGTTTTTTATTAGGCTAAATTTTTATCTATTTTTCTCTGAATCTTTTATGTTTTTTAGGGTTTGTATATGATTTCATGTTCGTGAAAAGGGTACCATACCGTCTCTTTTTACGTGAATGCGTGCTTATCTGGGCTTTCCTAAGGATTTCTTTAAGTGAGATAAGCTACTTCCAGGGCGAGGTCGACAAGAAATTAAGTTCCCTCATATACAATGTGACAAAGATGGATTTAATGCTCGGAGAGGAGAAGGGTGAATAGTGCCTCAACCCTTTTAATAATAAACGACGAGTAAAAATAGAATCAATACAACAATAGGTTAAAGCTCTTGAACAAAGTACTGGTAGTAGACGATGAAGAGGACATACTAAATTTAGTTAAAACCATACTTGTAGGAAATGGGTATGAGGTCTTTACAGCCAAGAGCGGCGAAGAAGCCCTAACCTCTGCAGTCCGTCACCAGCCAGACATAATAATCTTGGACATAGTGATGCCCGGTATCAGCGGATTAGAAGTATGTCGTTTATTAAAAAATAGAAAAGATTTGGAACAAACACCTATTGTTGTATTAAGTGCACTGGACCGCGAAATAGATAAAAAGTATATTGAAGAAGCTGGTGCGGATGCGTATATTAACAAACCATTTGATATATCCGAGCTTCTAAAGGTAGTTGATCGCGTGCAAAACAGTGGGAACTAATATGCGAACCAAAAACCTAGGCCTGAAGAATTTGAGAATACGTAAGAGAACAATATGATGCTAAAAACGTGCATTATGAGGTGGAAACTATGATTAACAATACTCATATAAGATCCAAATATATAGTGATAATTGATAGTTATGGTGTGTCCATGGCTTGAAGAAACAGATGAAGGCGTATACTGTACCGCCGTATCACCCAAGGTAGAACTTGATTTTAACAAACCAAGTGAAGCTGATATAAATGGTGATATATGTAAGATGCCGGCCCCAGGACTCTCTTCCACTGTTCCATGGGAAAAATGTAAGAGATATAGACCAAAATAGAAAACTAATTAGACAGGGTCCTACAAGTCAATCTTAGATCTAGCTATATAGATGAACAGGATTATTTAGTAAATAGTTACAGAATAAAATAGCGTGAAGAAAATATTTATTTAAGACCTAATCCTTGAGAGAGTTTATTTATTTTAACTGAATTAATTATGATAGATTAAGAAGGATATTAAACAACAGTGTCTTCTTGTTCTACATGAATCAAGGATTATCCAATTTAGAGTGGTTTGAGAAAACAAAGCAATATGGCTCAAAACCAGGTCTAGGTCCAATAAGACAGCTGCTAAACACAATGGGGAACCCGCAGGATAGTTTTGATTCCATTCAAGTCACTGGCACTAACGGGAAAGGCAGTACAACGGCAATTACGGCTTCAATACTGGATGCGGCTGGATACAATGTTGGTATGTTTACCTCACCACATCTTAGCAGGGTTACTGAGTGCATCAGGGTTAACGGAGAGGAAATATCTGGAAAAACAATGGACAGATGCCTTGGGGAAATCAAAAATAAAATAGGTTCATTAACCAAACAGGGAACAAGACACCCCACATATTTTGAAATACTCGTTGCTCTAGCATACAAATACTTCCAAGAAGAAAACGTCCAAGTGGCTGTAATAGAAGTAGGAATGGGTGGAAAACTTGATGCCACCAATGTAATTAACAATAAGGTCTCGATAGTCACAAACATCAGCCTTGAACATACCCAGTGGCTTGGAGAGACCTTGGAGGAAATAGCGGAAAATAAGGTTGGGATCCTACGACCTAGATCCGTGTTAATAACGGCTGAGACCAAACCCAGAATCGTTTCACTGCTCCAAAAAAAGGCAGTAGAAACCCAGAGTAAATTCATCCAAATAGATAACGACTATCTTGTTACATTAGAAACAAGTACCTTAGAAGGACAAGTATTCACCCTAAAAACCCATAAACGATTAATGAAGAATCTAACTATCCCCTTGCCCGGCCTACACCAGTTAAGAAATGCAATATGCGCCATAGCTGCTGTGGAGTCCCTAGAGACTGAATACGAACTAACTCAAGAAGATATCCGGGAAGGGTTAACCACGGTGAGTTGGCCTGGGCGATTTGAAATAATAGAAAAGGAGCCAACCATAATACTTGATGGTGCAAAAGACGCTGAAGCCGTTGAAGCATTAGTTGACACGATAAAAAAATTTTACCCTAAAAAAGAAATCATTACTATTCTCGGTATATCAAGCGATAAAGCCCATGATGAGATGATTAAAAATCTCGCAGAGATCACTCATCAATTCATCATAACAGAACACCGGATAAAAGATAGAACAACGAGAGCAAAAGATCTAGAAAAATTTGCGTCAACCACAGGAATCCCTACAAGGATAATTAAACCTGTAAATCGAGCAATAGAATACGCCAAGGAGAACAGTACACAGGGCCAATTAATACTTATAACTGGTTCAGTGTTTTTAATCGGAGAAGCAAGGGAATACTGGGTATCTTAATCTAATAATTCTGGGTATAACTCACGTACTGCTACTAGAAGGCTAACTCCAAAAAAGGTTGCTCCAATGGCTATCCCTAAACGTTCAATTAATGACACCGCTAGTATGGTTACGAATAAACCGGGTTCAGGAGACAACATTAAGATAAAAATCAAGTTACCTAACATATGCCCAGCTACTGTTGAAATAAAGCTGCATATAAACATCCCAATACTCATGGTTCGTTTATTCCTTGAAGAAATCCAATTACTTATTTTACTTCTTGAGAAAACCAGTAAAAGTAGGGCGAATAAATGCATCACGGGGAAATACCAGATGGTTCGTCCTACATCAAATAGATACCATCCAGCTATCAATACTCCTAATATTCCGGCCGATATCCACCAGTAACGCCCCTTTTTCCGACCTAGTAACGCAGCGACCAAGGATGAGATCGCTGCGAGAGGAGTGAAAAAGATACCGAAACCTCCTCCCTGTAGACTTTTACCGATAAATGCTCCGATGAATGCTGCTGCTGGTCCATAAACAGGGCCTAGAATTAATCCATATCCTATTTCAAGCATCCTCACAAGGTCAATGGTGGAACCATCAACCCCTATCATTGGAATGCCTGGAAGTAAACTTAGAGCAGCATACGCCGAGGCCATTAATGCAATCAGAGTCAACTTTTTAGTGTTCAATAATGACACCCCAAAGTAATCTAGTAAGTATATTAAATACTCGGTTTTATTTGCATCTAGAATAAACACGTCAATTTTGCTCGATGTATATTGTTCTATCCATATAATCAAGAACCATAAAACGTTGACATTTATCACTTCTTAGATGAAAAAAGTAAACTAAGAAAAAACTCAGTTAGAATTGCTTTTAGTTAAATAAAGAGGGGGCCTATGCGTGCCTCCGGTATGGCAGAAGCACGGATTCAGATACTAAATATTGTTTTGGCACCGTACCGCCAACTATGAAATATTATGCCCTGTTAAAAAGATTTTACCTGTTTGTTCTCAATACAATCTAAAAGATTAGAAAAAGGAAAAGAGAAAAAAGGTTACATATTTACATTTTTGATGGTCTTATCCGTCTCATTTGAGTATTCATCCAGAAGCTTGGTAATCATTTCCTTGGCGAGATACTCTTTTAGTCCTCCCTCATCAAATTTAATCACATATACTCTGTGATGACCTCCTTTCCCTGTCTCTTCTGTATAAGAAAGGATATCCTCATCAACCATATTGTTTAGATAATTGATTATGCTAGCTCTACTAATCTTGGTCTTACTATTGACATATTCCCATACTTTTCGACTATTTGCACCTTCTGGGCGGATTGATAAAAGGTATTTTATCGATGTTACCTGCCAAGACTTGAAAAACATCTCAAAGCCTTTTGATGATAGATCCATACTAAGTGGCATGCCTTTAAACCCCTATTCAGTTTAATAAAACTTCATATTTAACATGCTAAGCATTTCTCTTTTAAGATGGGCTAATTCAGGAATTCTAGGTATTTCATGGGGTTTCGAGGTTCATTCAGATCAATTACAAGATATGGGTTTCTCCTATTACCCGTGGTGTGCAGGGTAAAAGTTTGATCTGTAACCCGGTAACCTTTTCTTACTCTTTCATGGCCGCGAATAACCCAGTCTAGGCCATGATAATCAAGAAACTCTTCTCTTGTTTTTTCACCGACATAATGGCCAACTCCTCGAAAACTAGGTTTATCCCCTAGGTAACTCCCAGGGTCGTTCCAGAGTAGTTCGATTAGTGTGTTGTCGGCTGGATGGTTTTTATGGGCATCCGCTATGTCATCAAGGCTCTTGGTGTTGATTGGTATGTATCCATGGACTAGAAAAGCGTATTCTGGGATAATGGCTGCGTTATAAAGGAGTGATTTAAACTGTTTAAAGGCCTGCATTGCTTTTTCAGGTTCATTATGCTTCTTTACAATCTCCATCATGAGTGTACTTGGGGAGGCTGGAACATCATCTGGTCCTTCATGGTTCCCTCTTAAAACAATTATCTGTTTAGGGTGATCAATAATCAGTGTAGCTATTTTCTCAAGCACTCTCACTTGATTTCTCCCTCTGTCTATAAGATCACCAAGAAAGAGTAGATAATTCTCAGGATTATTCATCATTTTTTCTATATTATATTTTTTGAATATGTTATTCATTACGTCGTAGTTTCCATGTATATCGCCTAATACTAAGAGATTTCCCTCATCTGGAAACCTGAATAATCTATTGTCATCGTTTTCTCTGTGCTGATCAGTTAGATTTTCACTTGCTTTATTCAGTGAATCAATTAGTGGCATGCTTGTATTCTCAAATAATTTAGTTAATATAAAGTATGGGCGGTCAGAATATTGGGATTCGATGATTTTTAATGAAAACATAGATTTCTTTCATCAAATATACTAAGAAAAGAGTGGTAAAAATAGATGATAGTACACTTATGTTACATCCGTTTAGTAAGACGCCTAGACATGTACCATTGGCAGGTGGGTGTTCAACACCATAGGTCTTCATCAGTAAACTTGAGAAAGTTACACCTATAGCTGCTGTGAATGTCGTGCTTATCATTAATGAGTTACCTATGTAGCTCAATATTAGTCCACATATTAGGCCTATTAGGTGAGCGTATACAAAACTAGAGTTATTTGCATCTTAAGCTAGGTATATTATGAAAGCTGTGGCTGCGAAAGATGTGAAGATGATAC
>CAZLHA010000152.1:0-5556 GCA_964559155.1 uncultured Candidatus Bathyarchaeia archaeon
CTGCTCCCGTTGCGGCCTCAGAACCGAGAAAGGAGAATTAGACAATGTTAATACACCAGTTGATAGTAGGCCTCACTGGGAGCGAGATATGGAGATAGCCATAAAAAACGCGACAACCCTGCTGGAAGACGCTGTGGAGTCAGCTAAAAAGGGTTTGAAGCAGGTCGCTGAGGAGGTGCAGACCGAGATTGATAAGGCAAAAGAGGTTAAAACAAGGAAAAAAACGCCCCTGTACTGTCCTAAATGTGGAGCCAAGAACCCCAGTGACTCGGTTTACTGTACAAAGTGTGGCGCCAAGATCAATACTTAATCCCTTTATTTATGGGAACTAAAATAAGCCCAGAGCCTTCCAGTTTAGCACATGGGTGTCCTCTGCAGCGGGAGCTTTGTAGCCGATATAATTGTACCTGATTTACCCTGTATCGGGTCACCTGGAAGCCTCACCTATGCTCCGAATGGTATTCATTTGAGCCCCGGTGGGCACAGCTCAAACGTAGCTATTGATCTAGTCCAGCTGGGTGTTGATGATGTTTACGCGGTGGGTTCTCTTGGTGGGGATGCGTTGGGGCGGCTATTAGTTGATTTGTTAACTGAGAAAGGTGTATGTCCTCTTCCCGAGTTTCAGGTGGGGGTCTCGACGGCGAAAAACGTGGCGCTATTGGTGAAGGGTGAGGATCGGCGGTATATCTCCGAGTTGACCGCTAACTCCATGCTGTCCACGAGGCATCTACTGGAGTCAATTGCTGAGGTGGAGCCATCGTTTTTCTATCAAGGGACCCTAGGGGGCTTGCCTGATGTTGAGGAAAATCTTTCATCCATTTTACGTGAGACCAGAGGTCTTGGGGCGTTGAATTTTGTTGATGTTATTATGCCATCCAGTGGCTGGGGTTATCTTGAATCCTCATTGGGCTTTATTGATGTGTTTCACGCTAACCGGGAGGAGGCTCTTGACCTTGTGGGCGTTGAATGCACTGTTGATGCTGTCAGGTGGTTGACTGGCGCCGGTGTAGGTCTCGCTATCGTATCTGATGCCCATAATGGTGTAACCGCTGGAACAGATTCTTTCATAGTTGCGATGTCTGCCTACTCTGTGGAGTCTAGGGGTCCAACTGGTGCAGGGGATGCGTTATCCGCCGGGGTGATCAAACACCTCGTAGAGAACAATGTATCAAGTGATGGATTAAGTGATTTTGAGATGGTTATCGATTTGCTGCTCATGGGTCAGGCAGCGGGCGCAGCATGTGTAACAGGTATCGGCGCAACCACTAATGTAACCACTGAAAACGTGGAAAACATCCTAGAAGGGAAGAGTGATGTCCGTGAAAAGACGCTGGTGAAGTGGCTATGAGCTTTCAAAGGTCTCGTCTCCCGACAGGTATATCTTCACTGGACTGGTTGCTGGGTGGGGGGTTTCATACCCGGGAGGTTAACCTGGTGTATGGTGAGGCGACGACCGGTAAGACCACCCTGTCCTTGACCACTGTTTTCAATCACCTACGGGTGAATCAGTCATCTATGGCGGTTTATCTTGATATTGATAATAAATTGAATGTGGCTCGTTTGGAGCAGATTGCGAGCTCCCAGGGGAGAAACTTGTTGAGGCGGATACGGTTGTTTACGCCGGAGAGTTATTCCCGTCAGGGGGATGCCCTTGAGCAGTTGCCAGAGGTGGAGATGGGTGACATGGTGGTGATTGATAGTATAACGGGGCTCTATAGGGGTGAAACAGAGGACACTGAGACTACTTTCAGAGTTAACCGGGAGCTGAACCGGCAGCTGGGGTATCTACTTGAGCTGGCTAAGACGACTGGTTCCACGGTGCTGCTTACCGGTCAGGTTCGTAGCCGGTTGGATTCAGGTGTGGTGGAGCCGGTGGCGGAGCGGTTGCTTAGGTACTGGAGTTCAGTGATTTTACGTTTGGAGGACTCGGGTAGAAGGGGGTCCCGGATAGCAATACTTGAAAAGCCTGAAGACTCTAAGACCCCGATAGTATTAACCATCAATGAATCAGGTATGATAGAGGAACAGCGATGAACATACGAATAGTACTGGTCTCGATTTGGAAGTATCTTCCAGCGTATTTCGCGAATGCTACTCCTGTTGCTTTCGGTGGTGGGCCTCCTCTGGATGGTGGGGACTCGTGGCTGGATGGTAAGCCTTTCCTGGGGAGTCATAAGACTCTCCGTGGCTGTTTGGTGGGTGTATTGGCTGGTTTACTTATTGGTTTACTTCAGGGGGATCTCGTTGTTGGTTTTCTGCAGGGGTTTGGGGCTATATTGGGGGATCTCTTGAGTAGTTTTCTAAAGCGCAGGTGGGATGTGGCGCCTGGTGATAGTTTCCCGTTACTGGATCAGCTGGATTTTATCACGGTTGCGGTGTTGTTGAGTCAGCCTTTTGTTCAGGCGAGTCTAAGTGAGGTAGTTGTTATCTTGGTGGTGACTGTGCCTCTTCATTATTTGACTAATTATGTCTCGTGGTTGACTGGGATGAAGGACCATCCATGGTAGTTAGAGTACCATGGGGTCTGGCTTTTGCCAGGATTTGAATACTCTTCCACAGTAGTTTACCGCGAATACCTGCTTGAATTCTTGGTGTAGTAATGACATGGCGTTGAAGCCGGTGCAGTGGCATGGACTGAATAATCGGAGGGTGTATTTCCGCAGTTCGTTTATTGTTTTCTTGATGTATTTGTTGTCGTGGCCTACGAGGTGGGTTCCACCGATATACGTTGAAATGGATTCGAGCTCGCTTAGTTTACGTACGTGGTCTAGGGTGTTTACTGGTCCGCTGTGGGCGCACCCGGTGATGACCCAGCAGCCTTGGTCCTCGATCTCTGTCCAGAGTGCTTGATCGCAGAGTATCTGGTCGTCCTGTTCCTCGCCGTCTACTATTATGATTCTCTTTCCTCCTCCCATGGGTTGTGGTACTTTCTCAAAGTCGTTTCGTCGGGGTATCTGGCCTGTGGTCCAGAGTCCGGGTACGACCTCGACTGGTTCGCTGGTTAGGATGATTTCGCCTCCGGCGGCTTCTATCTTTTTTATTCCCTGGTCTTTGGGTACGCCTCCTCTGGTTCTTTTACCTTTTTTGTTCTCATAGTATCTTGGCTGGAAGGTGTGGGGGTGGGCGTATACGGGGCAACCGTTTGTCATCTTTACTGTTTCGACTGTGGCTACGGTGTGGTCGCTGTGGCCGTGGCTGAGTACTATGGCGTCGAGGTCGCTGAGGTCTAGCTCCAGTGTCTTGATGTTGTAGAGGTAGGGTTTTTTGTCGTTGGCTGTATCGAATAATATCTTTCTAGGTGTGTCTTCTTGGTCGGTTAGTTCTAGTAGGTATGATAAGCCCCACTGGCCCCATAGGCCGGGTTTGAGGACTAGGTTGTCTGCTATGGTGGTTAGTTTTAGGTTTTTAATCATGGTTAAATTATTGTTTATCTTGTTTTTAATATTTGAGTGAATGTTCTATATATTTGAACGCCTGTTCTAATGGATAGTATTATGGTAATATCCATAACCTATATGAGATATATCGGTTATACAAGGTGAATAAGGCGAGGTATAGTATGGGGGGGCGTATTAGTGTCTAGTAGCAGGCGTAAGATGTTAGCTGCGCAGGAGGATATCGCTAACCGTATCGTGGACTTGGCTAAGCGTAAGGATATGACGGTTTATCAGACTGTGAATGATATATTGGAGCAGGCTCTCCGGGTGGAGGAGATGGGTATGAGTCTCCAGCAGGTGGTTGATGAGCGTTGGATGCTTAGTAGGGCTCAGGAGACGGGGTTCACTTTCACCATTGAGGAGTTACTCTACAGGACAGTTGATGAGGCCTATAATGTTGACTCTGAACGGTTCACAGGTATCTGGCGTGAGTTGGGTCGTTGGTATGGGAAATATTATCAGGCCAAGCACGAGGCACCAATGGTGGCTTTTGAAGAAGCCCTTAAATTGTTTACTCTGGGTACCAGCGAGTATAATCTGGAGAATAATAAACGTGTGCTCACTTTTAGTTTTCTGGGGGAGAAGCTGACCTCGGGTTATATCGAGTTATTCAGTGTTTTTGTTGAGGAGGTTCTCAAGGTCTTCGGTTACAAGCTTGTTGAGAGGGATATTAACCGGGGTATCATTAAGCTGGAGTTGAGGCGGTAACTTGGTTGAAGAGTTACTTGATGATACAAAGCTGATACCCGCTCCTAAGATAGTGGTTGATCAGCTTCGTTTAATGGCTGGGCGTATGGGTGTAAGCTTATCTAGTATCACTACCGAGGCCTTGATGCAGGTGCTGCGTGCTGATGAGCTTGGTGCCAGTGTGAAGGAAGCTGTAGATATGCTTCACATAAATCAAGTTCACCGTGGGGCTGGGTTGATTAATTTTCAGCGAGCAGGTTTCAAGGACTTGATTAAGCGTCTGTATCGTGAGGACCCGGAACCATTACTGGAGCTCTGGTATAGGGCGGGTCGCTGGTATGCTGCTTATCTCTCTAACAGGCTTGATGGTGACTTGTTTGGTTTCTTTGAGAAGGATTTGCTTGTTTCATGGAATCTTGACGAGTCTGAGATAATTGTTGAGGATATTGTGGTTGAGGTCCGGTTGACTAGTTTTGGCTTAGATCTAGAGTTAACGGAGTTGCTTGTGGTGTATACACAGGGTTTCTTTGAGGAGCTTGGTTATAGGGTCTCTGATGAGGATGTGTTACCTGGACTGGTTTCTTTCGAGTATATGAAGAAACTAGAATGAGTTTAGCTGTTTAAGATAAAAATAATATTTTATTTCAAATCAGTTTGTATGTCCTTACTTGTTTGACTGGTACTAAATAGTTGTTAGAGTTTTAAATACGCTTCATCTATTGATAAATGATCTAATAATAGTGTATACAAAGCCATTATCTCCTATTTTGTACTTGTTAATGTTTTCTAGTCAATCAACTAGGACTAATATAATTTGGTGAATATTTTCCTGTGGTAGAATTGGGTACTGTCAGGTATCTCTCATAATTCTGGAAGCGTTACGTAGACTCGAATACCGTGGATATGACTCCGTAGGAGTGACCCAATCCGAACACTTATCTTTAAGATTCGAGCCGTGTAGACGAGGCAATTAGAGACACAGGTTCGGCGAACAACAAAATCTCTACTAGGCTGAGCGTTCCTGAGATGCTGGAGTAATTCAGTCTCAGATATTCTTTTTGTAAGGTAGTTTGAGATCCCACCCGTAGCCAGGATGAATAAGGGTTCTAATTATCTCTAGGGACCCTAGCTAGGTATTTGAAACATGGTAATAGATGAAATCATCAGACTTTAGGTAACAACCTTGTTTACGATGAGCCTCAACTCGTTTTCCCTGCCCCCTATATAATATAGTATACCCCCTGGCCGGACGGACGGACAAACAAAGCCTAGAACACACCCAGTAAAATCTTAAAACGTCGAGACACCGGGAGTCCGTCAAGACTTATTTTAGGCCAAGAGAAGACCAGCAACACCTCAACATCTACACGGAGATATCCCGGATAATGGAGCAGATATGCACCGAGGAAGCGATGGAAGGGCTCATACAGTG
>CAZLHA010000153.1:0-5478 GCA_964559155.1 uncultured Candidatus Bathyarchaeia archaeon
AGTTGGGGCCTATGGCTTCTACGTCGACGACGGCGCGAAGGCTGCGGCCGATTAATCGCTGGATTTCGATGCTACGTGAACTGACTCTGCCCCTTGGCCGGGATTTACGTGTGTCTGTTGAACCTGGTAGCATGCGGTATTCGCTGGTTACCCATCCACCGGGTAGTTCTTGTGCGACTTTCCAGCGTGGTGCTCCGGGTCGAATGGATGCGCTGCATAGGACTCGGGTGTTGCCGAAGCTGATGAGTACTGAGCCTTTGGGGTGTTTCTGGAAGTCGATGTCGAAGGTGAGTTCGCGGAGTTGGTCGTGTGTACGTTGGGTCATAGGTATTAACCGTGATAGGTACTAGTTAATTGTTGAGGATACTTGTGAGTCACCCATTAGGGTATATCACGAATAATGTGTTTTATGTAGCAGTTTGGTTGAATTTCCCACTGAGCAACAGGTTGATTAATTATTAGTTATATTTAAAACGATTGTATGAGGTTTTTGTTATTTGATTGCAAACAAATGGTTATATGTATTGATTGTTTATTTATTTCAAGTACTACATAAAATAACATTAAATGAAGGTAAAGATAATGACAGTTTCATCAGAGGCTATTAAAAATAAGTTTGTTGGTCTGAGACGTTTTAATCTCCTGATGGGGTTCCTGCATCTAATCCAGGGAGTTTTCATGATCTTTGTGAGCAATGATACAACTTATCCAATTTACACTAATTACCTGAATTTTGATATAGAGACCTTCACTTTGTCTCCGAACTCACAACTGTACTATGAGGTGCCTTTTGGTCCGGCTGTAGCGATGTTCTTGTTGATCTCGGCTGTTGCACATTTCTATTTGTCAACTATTGGTTATGGAGGTTATGTTGAAAACTTGAAGAAAGGCATGAATCCGGTTCGATTTTATGAATACGCGTTTAGTTCTTCATTAATGATTGTGTTGATTGGTATGTTGATTGGGATCTGGGATCTTGGTGCTATTCTTCTCATCTTTACGCTTAATGCGACAATGAATCTGTTTGGTATAATGATGGAGAAGTATAACCAATATACCCAAAAGGTAGATTGGACCGCTTTCATTTATGGTTGTATTGCCGGTTTTATTCCCTGGGTTGTTATTACGTTGTATTTCGTGGGGGCGGTTAATTCTGGTGATGCTAAGCCACCGGATTTTGTGTACGTGATTGTTCCGACGCTGTTTGTGTTCTTTAATATTTTTGCAATAAACATGGTTTTGCAATATAAGAAAGTGGGTCCTTGGAAGGATTATCTGTTTGGTGAACGTGTCTATATTATTCTTAGTCTCACCGCTAAATCTGTGCTGTGTTGGTTAATATGGACGGGAACTCTCGCCCCAATCTAAGTTAAGGGTCCTAACCTTCACGCGCAGGTTTTTATGAGACCATCTGAATAAAGCCAAGCTCTAAGAAAATATCGTGTATGTGTGCACTAACTAAATTTGTTCTCCTTCTCTTAGACTGTATAACTCGTGAATATTTCCCTCTGGATCAGCAAAAAATGCGGTGGTTCTTCCCCATGGCATCAATTTAGGTGCTTTTATTGGAGTCGCACCCTTCATAACGACTTCATCATATACCTTCCCCACTTCCTCCGCTGAAGACAGTGGGAAGGCAAGTTCGAACCTCTGTCCTTTCGCGGCCTCATTGTAGGACTCATGTTCAGTGCCTTCATACATTACCTTCGGAGTAGTTAGAGCGAACCTAACTCCCTTATTCCTAAACTCTACATAGTTTCCAAGATCCTCAATACATTTAAAACCCATTACCTCAGAATAGAAAAGTTTCATTCCAGCGATATCTGTAGTTAGAATAGTAATAAGACCAATTCTACCAAACATAACTAATCTGAGTAATTTGGGGATAAAACATTATACTGAACGAGCATTATTGATTGAAAATTGTGTAAGCTCATAGAGCTGACTGCAAACGACGAGTGAATTTAGATGGCGGGGAAACCCTGAAGTGCCTACACACCTCATTTAACAATCTTATTGTGTTTTTCGTTTTTCTTGACCGGGTTTTTCTATTTAATCCTAAATATCTAAATAAATCTCTGTTTCTCAGTATTACATGGTTTGAAACGATTAACGCCTGAGGAGAAAGTGCAAATAACAGCAAATATGTCTGATGCTATTATCCATGTTTCTTTGGAAGGAATAAAGGCAAATTATCCAGGTTTCTCAGAGAAAGAAACCGCAGAGCTTTTACGTGATAGAATAAAACAGAGGCGGCGATAACTGGACACTTTTCAGGGGCTTTTAAAGCGTCTGATAGGCCTTGTAATGTATTGAGGTTGATTCTATGTTCACTTGTGTTATAGCTTTTAGTTACTATGGTGTCCCTCGGAGGACTATGAATGTTGGTTGGAGCGCCTCATATAAATCATCATATCGGTGAGATGCTTGTATTCCTTAAACCGTTCTCAAATTACCTCCTCAAGGAGGGGGCTTTACATTGTTTTAGTAAATCTATATCCAATGGGGTTTGAAAAGCTTGGTAAGTGGATTTCTTCGATTTGTTCTCTGCTGCTGTTGTGATTGAGTTGTTAGAAAAATGTTGTGGGGTGTAGGTTTAGGGTTATAGTATCTGGGTGTTTTTTCTGGTTATTAGTAGTGTTGCTGCGGCGATTCCTAATGCGATATAAGTTGCTGGTAGTGGTATTTTCTCGATAAAGCTAGGTTCTGTATCCGGCTCAGAGTCTGGTTCAGTGTCAGTTCCTGTGCCTGGCTCAGTATCGGTTCCCGTGTCTGTATCAGGTTCGGTACCAGTATCATCCTCGATTCCGTTTTTAATACTAAATGTATAATTTCCGGCTGATTCATCTATGTCCCATGGAGTTACTTCTATGTACCAGTAACCTGCTTCCTCGCTGGTCACCTCATATTCATTACTCTCGAGGGCGTTGTTCTCGGATGAAAGTTTAAACACAGACTGCCTCTCGGGAGTGTATAGGTGTAGCTCCTGGTTCCACTCTGTGTCGGATGAGAACTCTACCTCAATGATAGAATCTGATTCAATGTTTATCTTGTACATGTCAGCTTCATCCAGGTCGGATAGGAAGCCTGTGTATTCACCTTCCTCGATCTCATAAGCCTCTTCCCAACCGGAGGGCACGTCTGCTCCACTCCCAGCATCATCCTGCGTGGTTGTTGTGATGGTGAATGTGTAATCTCCGGCTGATTCATCTATGTCCCATGGAGTTACTTCTATATACCAGTAATCTAGGTCGGTCTCGTTGGCTAACACAAAGTCCTCCGAGTGGATTACGTTGTTCTCGGATTTGAGTTTAAACACAGACTGCCTCTCGGGAGTGTATAAACGTAGTTGCTGACTCCACTCTGTGTCGGATGAGAACTCTACCTCAATGATGGAGCTGGGTTGTACCTGTATCTTGTACATGTCAGCTTCATCCAGGTCGGATAGGAAGCCTGTGTATTCGTCTTCCTCGATCTCGTAGGCGTCACTCCATGTGGATGCTGCGTCTCCGCCGCTACCTGCGTCATCCTGTGTGGTTGTTGTTATGGTGAATGTGTAGTCTCCGGCTGCTTCATCTATGTCCCATGGAGTTACTTCTATGTACCAGTAACCTGGGTTAGTTTCACTTGCTAAGGTATACTTTTTAGTATTAGTAGCGTTGTTCTCGGATTTGAGTTTAAACACAGACTGCTTCTCGGGAGTGTATAGGTATAGCTCCTGGTTCCAATCTGTGTCGGATGAGAAGTCTATTTGTATTATCTCATTTCCGTCGGACCAAAGCTTGTAATAGTCTGCCTCGTTGTCACTGGATAATTTTCCTGAGTAGTCACCAGGGACCTGGATCTCTAGAGCTGAGTCCATGTCTTGTCCTGGTTCTTGGGCCCTAACTATTGTTGGGTTGCTTAGTATGATTGTTAGTGTGATTATTATCGCTAGGTACCTGTGTTTTCTTTTTGTATTCATTTTATTCGTTATTTATGTGTCGTTAATGTTTAATAGAGCTTATCATTTTGTGATAATTATTATGCTTATACTCCATTTTTTTATTGTATATTTATTTTAACGCGTTTTATTGAAGCTTTATTTTAAATCTGTTCGTGAACTCTTTTTCAAACCTATAGGCTCTCGTGCTTTGTTAGGTTCTTGTTACGCTCTCTATGAGCTATTATTTCTGTTGTTATTTCCTAGGGTGACGCGTGAGATCTGTGAAACTATGGTAGGATGTTATTTGTTTCTGAGTCATGGGTTACCGGTATACTGGTTAGTTGTGTAGTGTTTGAGGTAAACCGGTATAGGTGTGGTTTCTTTGGGTTTGAGTTTAGGGTGGCGGTGGTTTCTCTTATCAGGTGAGCTGGGATAGTAAGTGTTGTGACGTGTGAGAGACATGGTGGTGCTGAAGGGTGCCGGCTTCATGTCTTGAAAATAAATGTCAGAGTATAGGAATGTAGAGGTATCTAGGAATCTCATTGTTCTCTTGGTGTTTTCCGGAGACTGACTTTTATTTGACTCCTATCTGTGTTTTCTGAATATTCAAGGTGACCCGGTCTCCCACTTTGATATCCATCTCCCTGTACTCGTCCTCAGTCAACTTTAGGGTTGTTGTGAATCCACCGGGTGTCTGCTGTGTCAGCACTCGGTTGAGGTTCTCCATCATCTCGTTCATGTCTCCTATGCTAAAAGCCTTAAAATTCATATCTCCTTGAGCCCGATCGGGGGCATCAGGGTCCTTTAGGGATAGATATACGTATGGAGAGACATCCTGTGAGGCACGGACTTGGCTGACTATGAACTCTTTCTCTAAGACCATTTCAATCACTTCGATGGTATACGCTCGTCTCTTTTTAACCATTGGAACCTGAGGAACTGAGGCCGCGTGAGCTAGTTGGGTTTTGTGTAGTTGTTTCTAGTTTATGTATTATTTTATATAGGTTGGTTATTTCTTTTTATTTGGGTTATGATGGAGTCGGATCTTCGGGAGATTAAACATCTGTTGTATTCAATGGATAAGAAGCTTGATTCCTTGCTAGATCGTGGTGATACAATAGCAATGATGCGTTTATCCGAGTATTCCTTACGGGATTTCCTCTTGGATGAACCTGATCTTTACACGGTTGATGATGTTAAGAGTCGATCCGATTGAAGGGAAAGATTGTTTTAATTCCCTTTCCTTTCACTGATTTAACCTCTACGAAGCTTCGACCTGCCCTTGTCTTGTATGAACGTGAGATGGATGTTGTGGTTGCGTTCATAAGCTCAAAGGTTCCAAGTGAAGCGGTTTCTGGGTGTATCCTTGTGGGTGACGATCATCCTGAGTTTGACTTGACTGGGTTGAGGGTGTCGAGCGTTATCAGGTGTGACAAGGTTGCCACGGTTTTGAAGGAGTTAGTGGTTGGGGAAATCGGTGAGATCGGGGTCTGTTTGAAGAGACAGGTTAACGATTTCATAGTCACGAGCTTTACTTTTGATATATCTTGATG
>CAZLHA010000154.1:0-5475 GCA_964559155.1 uncultured Candidatus Bathyarchaeia archaeon
CAAGGACAGCATCACCGACAACAGCAATGTGATCGCCGCATATGCAACCATCTGATCCTCGGTGTCCCCTGCGTCTATTACACTGGTGATTCCAACCTCGTTAAAGGCCTTGAAAGCTGCTCTTATCTGATCCATGAACTCTGGGATACCATCCGGGGGAATATGTTTCCTTACCAGAGTCATGGCGGGTGACTCCTCCAGCATACCAGTAGGTTCACCTTCATCGTCTCGGACAATCTTACCTCCAACAGGATCAGGGGTGTCCTTGGTGATTCCAGCTATCTCAAGCGCCTTACTATTAGCTACAAGCAGGTGACCACATGTTCGGGTTAATACAACCGGGTTCTCCGGTGCTACTTCATCGAAATCGTACCTAGTGGGGTTTCTCTGTTCAGCTAGTTTAGCCTGATCCCAGCCTCTCCCCAGTATCCATTCACCGGGCTCTGATTCAGCCACCTTCTCCGCCACAGCTTTCTTCATATCCTCTATGCTCTGCATTGGAGGTGTGCGGCAGTTAATCATCATCAAGGCTGAGCCCGTACCGATTACGTGAATGTGGCTATCATATAGTCCGGGCATCACGGTTTTTCCATCTAGGTCAACGACCTTGGTGTCGGGCCCAGTGAGCTCGTCTATTTCTTTTGTTGTTCCTACGTGCTGTATTCTACCGTCTTTCACTGATACGGCTTCAGCTATTGAGAAATCCTCGTCCACTGTGATGATCTTCCCGTTTACTAGGGCTAGATCAGCCAAGCATGGCTTTGGTGCAGACATATTTATCCCATGAATAACACCGTAATGGGATATAATACTTGATGATCAACCTAGGCGTATGTTAATCTCGTATACTATCTGCTCAGGGATATGACTGCGTCCTTTATTCCTCAAAGCGATAAACCCCAGCTTTTCCAGTACTTTGAGATCGTTATAGACATTTTTCACATCTCGCCCAAGCTTCTCGGCCAAGTCGTTTATGCTTGAGACGGGCTCCGCACCCAGAAAGTCCAGTAACTCTAGTCGTCTCGGGGTTAATTGGGTATACTCTTCACGTGTCAGGCTTAGTTCTTCTTCGGCCAAGTACTCAAAGTCTTCCCCTTCCTGATATGCTCTCAGGGCGTGGTTCATGTTGGTCCATTCAATGTACTCCTTGAAGGTACCCGGAGGTATTCTACCCTTGGCGTATTCCTCGTGAAGTTGACTTAGACTCCCATATTTCTCTCTTAGTATAGCCATCCTGGTTCTTACTTGGTGCATGGGGATGCTCTTTACTACACGCCACTCCATATTGGTCTCTAGACCAATAAAGCCTTATTAGGTTATTGTAGACGAAAAATGTGAGAACAATGCAATTTCCCCTAGATAGAATATCAGAAAATATCTGGGAGGTACCCATAGCATTCAGCAGATACATGCGGGTACCAGCGAGGATCTACGCTGACAAGCAGCTACTCGAAGCGATGAAAGGAGACGAGACCATGACACAGGGCGTCAACATCGCGCAACTCCCAGGAATATTAAAATACAGTATAACACTCCCCGACGGGCACCAGGGATATGGGTTCCCCATCGGCGGAGTCGGCGCCTTCGATATGGAGGAAGGCATCATCACACCGGGCGGAGTAGGCTACGACATCAACTGCGGGGTTCGGTTAATGAGAACCGACCTATCATACAAGGAAGTAGACGCCAAGAAAAAAGAACTCATAGACGAGGTCTTCAAACTTGTACCATGCGGCGTCGGTAAGGGAGGAAAAATAAGGCTCAGTAAAGAGGAAATATCCCGAGCAGTATCCGAGGGGATACAGTGGGCAGTGGACAAGGGATATGGCTGGGACCGAGACTTTAGCCACAGCGAGGAAAGCGGCTGCATGAAGGAGGCGAACCCCGATAAGGTTAGCAGCAGGGCCCTCAGGAGGGGAGCCACTCAGCTGGGTACCCTTGGGGCGGGTAACCACTTCCTTGAGATAGCACGAGTATCCCAGATCTTTGACGAGAAGGCAGCCAAGGTATATGGAATAACCAACCCTGATCAGGTTGTTGTGTGGGTTCATACGGGTAGTCGGGGCTTCGGTCACCAGGTTGCCACAGACTATATACGGGTGATGGAGAGGGCTTCTCGGAAATATGATATCAGGTTACCGGCGAGAGAGCTTGCCTGTGCCCCTATTAAGAGTCGTGAGGCCGAGGACTATTATGAGGCCATGAGCTGCGCTATTAACTGGGCGTTCATCAACAGGCACATAATCATGCATCAGGTACGCAACGCATTTGAGAACGTATTCAACCGGAACGCAGAAGATATGGGCATGGAACTAGTTTATGGTATGACGCATAACACGGCTAAGAAAGAAGAACACAGGGTGAACGGTAAAAGGATGGAGACGATGGTTCACCGTAAGGGAGCTGCACGCGCCTTCGGGCCCGGGCGAAGGGATCTCCCCAAGGATTACAGGTCTACGGGGCAGCCAGTGTTGCTCGTAGGCACTATGGGTACTGCTAGCTACCTCTTGAAAGGCACTGAGAGAGGAGAGGAGCTGAGCTTCGCCAGTACGGCGCACGGAGCCGGTAGGGTTATGAGTCGTTCAGGTGCACGGAGAAGGTTCAGGGCACAACATATCATAGATACTCTTGAGCAGAAGGGCATCGTAGTGAAGGCCGCCAGTGGTAGAATAGTGGAGGAGGAGAGTCCTGATAGCTACAAAGACGTACACAGGGTTGCTCAGGTAAGCCACGAGCTAGGTTTGGCTGAAAAGGTTATGGCGAGTGTACCCATCGCGGTTGCCAAGGGCTAACCTCTTTTTTCTTTTACTCATAAAATGTTAAATACCCGTTTTTAATTAGAGGGTTGACCGAGTTGGAGATAGATATCAAGCCGCATCTATGGTTTACATTATACACCTTGATGAAGATGGGTGCAACAAGCACCAACATAAAGATTAGCACCACTGAGCTAAGCGAGGAAATAGGTAGCAGTCAGCAGAGCGCGAGCCGACACCTCCAGGTACTTGAAGAAGAGAATTTGATTGAGCGAACCATCAGTAATGAGGGTAGCACTATCCGGGTTACAGGTGAGGGGGTAGCCGAGTTGGACCTGGTGTTAAAGGAGTTGAAATGGCATCTTGAGGGTAAGGGTGCTGAGGCCATCGTGTTTGAGGGAGAGGTGGTGAGCGGATTATTCGAGGGCGCTTATTACATCAGTAAGGAAGGATATCACAGGCAGATAGTGGAGAAACTGGGTTTTGAGCCCTTCCCGGGTACCCTGAATATTAAGATCGGGGAGGAGGATTATGATAAGCGTAGAAGGCTTGAACGCGGCGATTATATCCGCCTTGATGGTTTCAAGGATGGGGAAAGGGCTTTCGGCGCGGCTCACTGTTACCCTTGTTTCGTGGAGGGAGAGATCGAGGGGTCTTTGATTGTTGCTGAGCGTAGCAGCCATGATTATGGTGTGATGGAAATTATATCGCCTTATTACCTGAGGCGTCGCATGGAGTTAGCGGATGGGGATAAGATCAGGGTCTTGTTTTTGCCCCTTCGACGATCCGACGCTTGATCTCGCTGCTGCTGTTGAGTTCGTCTTCGCCGAATTGTTCTATCTGGACTATCTTGATGTCCATCATACGGGCTTTATTTATTTTCTCGACCTGTGCCTTTATGGCTTTCTGGTCGTGGCCTACTGCCACTATGTCGGGTTTGATCTGTTGTAGTACTCTGTCTAGATCCATGTCTTTGAATCCTAGTAGGGCTTCGTCTACTACTTTGAGTGCGTCGATTACTGCTCTGCGTTGGGCTTCTGGGATGACTGGGTCTGTGCCTTTCAGGCTGCGTACTGTCTCGTCTCTTGCTACTATAACTACGAGTTTTGCGTCTGGGCCTCCTGTTTTTTTTGCTTCCTCCAGGTACCTGATGTGGCCGTAGTGGAGTAGGTCGAAGACACCTGCTGCTAGTACTGTGGTCATCTTACCACTCGAACTCCAGTATGCCTAAAAGCTTTAGGGCGTCGAGGATTCCCTCGGAGTAGGCTACGCAGGTTAGAGCTGTGGGTTTCTTGTCTGTTCTGTAGTATTCTGCGTCGTCGAGGTAGTTTTCCGCGTGTTGTAGTAGTTCGTTTACCTGGTCTCGGGTTATGGTGGTGGGTAGTCTGTTTTTCTTGTGTTTTTCAAGTACTTTTCTGCAGCTCTTGGTGTATTTTGTGATTAGTCGATCGGTCTCCCCCACGGGGTTATGGTTTTGGATTACTTCTCTTGGGCACTCTGCCAGGACTTCTAAGGCTTCCTCTTCAAGGAAGTGGAGTCTGCCGGGTGCGATGATGGCGTGGGGTGGTGACCCGAAGTCTATGTGGGCTAGTTTCTGGGCTGTATCGGCTTTTATGGTAGGGTTTGGGCCTCCTAGGCGTGCTACCCCTACTAGGAGTGTATCCAGGGGGAGTTCTGTTTCTGTGAGTATGTTGATAGCATCGGGTATGGTGAGGTATTTTTCCATTGGTTTGTTGAGGTCCAGGAGGAGTAGGGTGTGGAGGCCTTGGTGGTAGTTTTCATTTATTGTGCGTATGGCGGTGGTGGCGGGGCCTTTCTCGGGTAGGGGGATGGTGACTGTTTTCCCGTATTTGTAGATGCTGAGCCCGGTGTCTGTGATGGCTGTGAATATGCTGCTTCCATGGATTATCCTAGTGGGGATGTTTAGGTCATGGGCGTCTAGGATGAGGCTTATGTGGGTGGTGGCGCTTAGGGCGTCTCCTCCTACTAGTATGGCGATTTTGCTTGTTTTTGCTTCTTCCAGTAACTGGTGTGCTTGTTCCTCCATACCATTACGTTTTAGGGGAGTGATGGTTTTGCCTATTGTCTCTTCTAGTTTCTCTCTGGTGGTGTCTAGTTTCATGGTGTAGTCTTCTAGGTAGAGTTTGCTGGCTTCTCTTGCTGCTTCTATGGCGTTTAGATTTAGGTCTTTGTGGCTATTGAGTCCGATGCTGATGAGGGTGATCATGGTTTTTCTCCTATGGGGACGCGTTTTATGTATCCGCAGGTGTGGCATGTGGTGGTGACGTGGGGTTCTCGTCGCTGGTTGATTCTGGTTGTTGCGTTGTAGCCGGGGATTAGAGGTGTGTCGCATTTTTTGCATATGTTGTGTCGTATGTGGGGTGGTAGTTTGGTTCTTGTGCGTTGAGCTATTCGTCGGAGCAGGTGGATATATTTTTGGGCTAGCTCTGGCTCTGTTTTTACTGTTTTCTGTGCTTCCCGGTATAGTATTTGCATGCGTTCTACTGCTATTCTGGATTTCATTGAGGTTTTCTGTGGATTCTGGTAGGTGGAAGGTTTATAAGACTATAGTTTCTTAATGGGGGAGAGGTTAGCGGGGTAGGGCAGTCAGGTTAGCCCGCGGGGCTCATAACCCCGAGGCCGGTAGTTCAAATCTACCCCCCGCTACCATCTTAAACTCATATTCTAGGCAGTTTTATGGCTTCTTTTCGCTATAGAA
>CAZLHA010000155.1:0-5475 GCA_964559155.1 uncultured Candidatus Bathyarchaeia archaeon
AAAACTATTCTTACATTGAATGAGAATAACTCAATTTAGGGTAAAAATATGTAAGATGGTGGAAAAGATCTAACGTATTTATGATTTTTTATTAAAGGATAGTTAATGTTAATACCTTATTGTAAGTATAGTTTAAGGTATTTAACTGCCTATCATACGGCAGTTTTAAGTGAGAGTTGCCATGTCTCTAGGCTCAAGAGTTGATGATGAGATGTGGATGTTAATTCATTGAATCTATGGAAAGATATACCACCTGGAGACAAGCAGCCAGATGTGTTAAACGTGGTCATAGAAGTCATCAGTAAATCACGGGACAAGTATGAGTACAATCTAGAATGGGAGGCATTCGTACTTGACAGAGTCCTACACTCATCAGTAGTCTTCCCTGTTGAATATGGTTTCATTCCCCAGACATGGTACCATGACGGCGATCCTCTAGATATAATGGTCATATCTAACGAACCCCTAGAGGTTGGATGTATAGTCAAGGTGAGGCCCATTGGAGCTCTCATTCTAGAAGATGAAAAAGGAGAAGACCCCAAGATCCTCTCAGTTCCCATCAGCGATCCTAGATTTAATGGATATAGAGACCTATCAGATGTACACCCCCACCTACTGAAGGAGATACAAGAGTTCTTCGAGACCTATAAGCACCTAGAACCCCAGAAATGGGTTAAGGTAAAAAAATGGGAGAATGCTAAAGAGTCTAAAAAACTTGTTAACTCCGCCCTCAAACTATACAGAAATACCTTTCTAGATAGTTGACATTTCTTTTAACAGGGAGTCCATCTTTCACACAAGTCTCAGAAATAGAGAGGCGTCTATAAATTAAGTATGTATTATAAAAATGAAGTATGCCCTCATCTACTTTTGTTCTTGTTTATGTACATTATAGTGAACAATATTGTTAATTATCCGGGGGGTGATAGAGGTAACTAAAGCCTAAAGCACTGATTTTGACCAAGAAAAATTATCCACTTATGCAGTTGTCTGTTGGATTAAAAATTCCGTCAACTAGTTAACATGCCATCTTTTTATATCATCTTCAAATAAGGTGTCACATGAAAAAGGCAATTTTCTTAGATAGAGACGGTACAGTCATCGAGGATACAGGATATGCGTATAAGATAGAGGACTTTATCCTTTTTCCCGAGGCGGTTGAGGGGCTGAAGTTGCTGAAAGACGATTATAAATTTTTCATTATCACCAACCAATCAGGAATAGGTAAAGGGTTGTTCACTGTTGAAGACTTTCACAAGTTTAACACCCACCTGGTTGAAACATTAGCAGGCTACGATATAACCATAGAACGGACGTATTTCTGCCCGCATATAGGTGGGTGTGATTGTAGGAAACCTAGCACTAAATACGTGCAGGAGATAGTTAAGGAGTATTCCGTTGACTTGGATAGGTCTTGGGTTATAGGAGACCACCCATCTGATGTTGAAATGGGTAATAGGGTGGGTTGTAAGACTGTCTACTTACTGACGGGTCACGGTGAGAAACATTTTCGTGAACTTGAGTCTGGGGGAATGGAGCCAACTATTATAGCGCCTGACTTTTTGGAGGCAGCCAAGGGTGTGAAAGAATTTGAAAACTAGGATCATTAATATCAACCCTGAGCGTCCAGAGTTATCAAAGATCAGGGATGCTGTAAGGGTGCTGAAAGATGGCGGCTTGGTTGCTTTCCCCACTGAGACTGTTTATGGGTTGGGTGCGGATGCCCTGAATCCCTGGGCGGTAAAGAAAATATTTGAGGTTAAGGGAAGGCCTTCTGATAACCCACTTATTGTACACGTCGCCGGCGTCGAGGAAGTGGCTCCGCTGGTAAGAGAGGTGCCTGATAAAGTGGAAAAGTTAATGAACATGTTTTGGCCAGGTCCCTTGACACTTGTTCTCAAAAAAAAGAGCTTTGTGCCGGATATCGTGACAGCGGGATTGGACACTGTCGCCATCAGGATGCCTGATAATGAGGTTGCTCTGGCAATGATTCGAGAGGCCGGGACACCGGTTGTGGCTCCCAGCGCAAATATTTTCACTAGACCTAGCCCCACGACATCTGATCATGTGGTTTCAGACTTGAATGGGAAAATTGAGGTAATACTCGATGCGGGGGCAACAAGAATCGGTGTCGAGTCAACCGTCATTGATGCGGCAACAGACAAACTCATACTTCTCCGACCCGGCGGACTCAACCTAGAGATAATTGAGGCTGAGGTGGGGAGAGTTGAATTACATCCTGCTGTTCAGAAGATGCCGGGGGCCAGCGCCCCAAGTAGGTCACCTGGTATGAAATACAAGCATTATTCTCCTGAAGCAAAGGTGATCTTGGTCGAGGGGCGAGATGAATGTATCGTGGAAAAAGTCAATTCGTTGATTAGGGAATTTGAGAGGGATGGTTCAGTGGTTGGTGTTATAACTATGAGAAAAGAAGAACTTTACGATACAGATAAAGTCAAATTTATGAGTGATACAAAGGTCTTCGCCAAGAATCTTTTCGCAGCTTTTAGGGAGTTTGATAATATGGGGGTAGACGTTATCGTTGTGGAGGGTATTGAGGAAAAGGGTTTGGGGTTAGCCATAGTGAACAGGCTGAGAAAGGCCTCAAATAAAATACTCAAAGCTTAAATTAAAACTCTGGTTTTTGTTTTTTATTTTGAAACTTACTAGCAGTATACAGCTACGGGAAATCCTGTAATTTAGCTTTATGGTTCTCCATCAGGGAGCTGCATTTCTTCTTGATAACGGTTAGTGGTTAAGTGGGAGTTGTGATGGTTTATTTATTGTTATCCTATTAGCGAGGTTACGGGGCTTATCTGGATTGGTTCCATTTAGCGCTTCTAGCTGCGTGAAAAGGGATAGACGTGAACGGAGTAAAGAGGCTTAGGGGTATAGGTTCTGGGCTATTTTGATGCTGTCTTTAAGCATTTCTTGGGCTTCCGCTTTGTTTAGTATATTTTTTCCGGCTGGTTTGAATGGGTGGGACATTATCATTGTTTCTATGTTGAGTTTTCCAAGTTTTTTCAGGGATTTTATGTAGGTTTCTTTTTCCATTCTAATTAAATCTTCTCGCGTGCCGCATACTACGTCATCGGTAATGAGTAAGCCTTTTTCTTCTTCGTAAAGGCAGATGGCTCCGGGTCTGTGTCCTGGAGTGTGGATTACTTTGAAGGAGCGGTCACCTAGGTTTACGGTGTCTCCATCATCTAATAGTTGATTTGTTTCTGGTATTGCCTCTGCTTCTAGGCGATGGGCTGCGAATACTGTGTCTGTTTTTTCTTTGATGGCGGGGTTTCCTTTAATATGGTCTCCGTCTCGATGAGTGTTCACAACCGTGTCTATTTCATCTATGCTTCTACTCTGCTCGAGTATAAATGGAAAAATTATGTCGTTTATTGTTTCCATGAATCCGGTGTCAACGATGCCTATATTGTTCTTTCCTAGGAAGATTAGTACGCTGCAAAACCAGCCTAGCCTCATCTCCTGCTTAACAATATAAAGGTCCGGGTAAACCTGTTCAACATTCATCATAACTCACTTATCTAATTACGTTTGTGAATTAAAAACAGCTGATAATACGCAGTACATCGAGATACTTTCGCAGAGAATTAAAAAGGATGATTATAGGAATTTATCCCGTTTAATGAGTCTAGACCCTAAAGATACAGCGATAAAGACTGAGACTAGTGTGAAGACGATTACTCCACTTGTTGCTACATCCAGGATAGCGGATATAAAAATCCCGGAAACAACGCTGAATACACCAAAGATTACACTCATAATGGCGGTTGTTCTGAAGCTACTGTCAAGCTGAAGTGCAGTCAAACCAGGTAAAACTAGTAATGCTGTTACTAATATCATTCCAACGACTTTAATGCTTAACACAACGGTTACGGCCACTAGAATGTTGAATATATTGTTCAATACTCCAACTGGTATGCCCATTAATCGACTGGATTGAGCGTCAAAAGTTATGCTTAAAAGTTCTTTATAGAATAAACTGACCATTAGAAGGCTTGTTACACCAAGTATCGAGACCATTAGCATGTCTTGGCGGCTTATAGTTAAGATGCTGCCGAATAGGAAGCTGAATAGTTCTACGTTAAAGCCACCAGCTAGGCTTATGATTATTAGGCCTGTGCTGAATCCGATGGCGAGTATTACTGCTGTTGCTGAATCTGACTCTGCTAGACCTTGCTTTTTCATATATGATATACCTAGTACAGCTATTATGGAGACTATTAGTGCGGTGAATAATGGGTTAATGTCTAGGAATAAGCCTATGGCTATTCCACCGAAGCTAACATGGGCAACACCGTCGCCTATCATGGATTCTTGACGCAGTATAACGAATAACCCTATTAGGCTGCAGGCTAGTGCGCTTACACTTCCTCCGATTAACGCGTTCTGGAAGAATCGGTAGTTCAATAAGTTGAGTAAATAGTTATACATCGAATACTCCCTCACATATGTGTTCATGCATTACGAATCTGAAGTGTTCCCCGTATGCTTTCTGCAGAATGTCGTTAGGATCATTGTCCGGAGTTATGGGGCTTAGATACACTTTCTTATTGATGCACATTACGTGGCTCATTCTACAGAATACGGCTGCTAGGTCATGGCTTACAATTAGGATGGTTGTACCCTGTTCTTGGTTCAAGTTGCTTAGTATCATGTAGAATTTTTCCTGCGCATCTGGATCGATGCCTGATGCGGGTTCATCTAATATTAGTACTTGGGGTTTACGTACTATGGCTTTAGCGACGAATACTCTTTGTTTTTGGCCGCCTGATAGTTGGCCTATTCGTCTGTTAGCTAGCTTAGCTATTCCCATGAAGTTTAATGCTTCATCTACCTGGTTCCAATCACGGTCTTTTAGTGGTCGGCCGAGGTTTGTTTTGTTGATTCTACCTAGTCCGACTAGTTCTCTTACGGTTAGCGGGAATTTTTCATTGAAATTTATGCTGTGTTGTGAGACGAAGGCTAGTTTATTCCATTGCTCAAATTGCTGGATTGGTGTCCCGAGTATTTTGATTGACCCTTTTTCAAGGGGCAGAATTCCTAGTATTGCCTGCATAAGAGTGGTTTTTCCACCACCATTTGGACCTACCACGCCCATGTATGTTCCTTTTTCTATAGTAAAGTCAGCGTTCTCTATGATGGTTTTACCTTTACGAACTATATTTACCGATTCTACTTCTACTACGGGGGCGGGCAATTAATTCACTAAGCCTTGTTTCAAGTTTTCTAGATTTGCTTCAAGTTGTTCATAGTAGTCGAGATCATCAACAGGTCCATTTGCTAGGTACAAGTTTAGTATATCTACGGTTTTATCTGTACGGCTGGTTAATTCTTCTTTGAGGGTTTCCGCGTAATCACTACTGTAGATTGGGTCTATGTAAACTACGTAGCTTTGTTCCTCTATCATTAAGTCTACCATTTCAGTTATTTTACTTGTGCTTGGCTGCTCATCCG
>CAZLHA010000156.1:0-5432 GCA_964559155.1 uncultured Candidatus Bathyarchaeia archaeon
GGCATCAATAACTCGGTAGCTACATCAGGATCAGATATATTCTGGAAGTCTGTATCTAGCTCTAATTCTATGGGTTCGCATACCCTCTTGGCACCGTGGAATGTTTCAGCAAGGCTCAAACCATATCTGCGTGCTAAACCAGCTGAAACCTCGTTCTTAATCCCAGTATACATACGCATAGATTCAACATTTTTTTCCTCGCTGAGCTTCAGCCAGTGTTCATAGAGGCGTTTTCCTAACCCTAAACCTTGTCTTTCTGGTATGACTCTTAATGTTTCCAGCCAAGCTGAGCCATCTGGAAGTATACTGTATTTTCCACACGCTACTACCTCACCGTCTACCTCCTCGACGCTCCAGTCTCCTTTCTCATCTTTGATGAAAATGTCCCATACTTCAGGCACATAACTCAGGTTAGGTGTGGAGAGTGATTCCACCCATATGACTTTCTCTTTATCCTCTGGTATAGCTTTTCTTAGTAGTATTTCCATATTCGTCACTGAATACCCTATGAAACCCCGTTGGGGTTATTTCACAGTTTCCAAGAAATTAGAGATATTCCTCGCACTCGTAGCAGTACCAGCGTTGGTATTGCTCAATCCATGTGGCGGGTTTACCGCATTTTGGGCATGTTTGAGCTTCATCCCCCGTCTCTATCGTTGTGAACTCTATCTCCACGAGATTTCCCTTTTCATCATATTTTGGTGTGTGGTGTCCCTCTTCACGTATCTTTGTTAGGTACTCTTCCCCCTGCTGGGGATTGGTTGCTAACTCAAATAGCATTAGATAGGCACCTATGGGTAAAAGTTCATATTTTTCAACTAGTTCATGTGAGGTGTGTCCACCTTTCTCTGTATTTGGCATATCGCCTGTACGTAGGTACGTCAGGAAGTCGTTAAAGATCTCGGGTACGTAGTTGAGCCTATTTGCAGCGTTTTCAGCGTGTTCTTCATCGAATCCGTATCTCTTCTGTATCTCATCGACCATATATCTCCAGTCCTTAAAGTCTATACTCATGGTATCTTCCTCCTAGTGCCCCCATTTACGATTCAGTTCATTGATTATCCTATTGGTTGTATTATGACCAAAGTTTCTGGAGTCACGTTCTATAAACTGCTCTCCATACCTAACGTAATCCTTTTTTGACCCGTTATAGTGTTTATTATTATATTTACACATCTGCTGGTAATCCGTCCCCTTAGGATCCGCCTGGACATCTTGATAAGCATGACGAGCCTCATGAACCAATGTTCTTATTGCTGTACGAGGATCATCAAAGGCGTTTCCATTTGCGTTTATTCTAATCGTGCGTGTGATATCAGTTTCTGATCCATCAGGGTTTTTCCTTTTATGAGCCGGAGTATAACTGCCGCCAAGACCTTTATTGCTATTATTGGTTACCTTAAATTCATATTCGATACCAAGTTCTTTTTGTAGTATCTTATTAATTTCTTGCATGACAACCCCTCTCTGTCCCGGTTTTAGGTTTTTCCAGTTGTCTGGATGTAATTTATCCGTATAAAAATCATCCAGTTCGCTGATTTCATCCACAATATTATCCTGCAAATTAGTATCGGCGGGAGGTTCCTGAGTCCATATTCGAACCTTTTCACCGAGCATCGGAGAATCCTCTGCATCAACTATGGCCTCGGGTAAACCCTTGGCTTCAACGCGTTTATACCTCTGACCAGAACCATCCACGAAGTTACCATTTGGGTCTTTGGTATACTTCCAGGTGTTGATCTTTTTATCGTCTTTATGAATATCCCCGTATTTCTACATAGCCTTCCCCTAGAGGCTTTACCTTACTTAGGACTGGTTTTGAGAATAATCCGGATATCCATGAAGCAGCTACTACGGCTGCTGCAGTGGCGGGATAGCCTCTTCTGATTAATTCTTTTATTAGCCATGTATTGTTTGCTAGGCTGCTCCATCCACCATTTTCTTTGATTCCTCCGTCATCAGCCAATACTGTTGGAGTGAGTAATATGGTCACCGAGATTAGGAATAGCAGAGTGGCGTGCACAGCCACATTCTGGCTCTTCCTTTTTTTCATGAACATAAAGATGAGTCCAGCAATGCATAGAACAAATATCCCACTGATAATAATGGGATCCGTGTTGAAGAAAGCCATATAACCGAACCCAATAGCAGCTCCAATGATAGCAACCGCAGGCATATGGGGAGATGGTACCCCTGCTGGTTCATCTCCCTTTACAAGACCCGCGACATCCTTGAAGCCCAGTTGAAGTCCCATCACGATTAGACTCTCTTCCTGTGAGATCAATACCGTGATCATCATGAGGAACATAGTGATGGCGGATGGTCCGGATAGGAGGATTAAACCTAGAATAAAACTGACTGCGAGACCTCCCATGATCATGGGAAAAACCCCAAAACCGATGGAGGTCATGCTCTTAACGATCCATATGGGTGTGGAAGCTATCATTGATACGGTCTTCCCTATGCCCCGACTGCGGAACATGCCTATGAGCCACAAGAATAAGTATGTGGCCATAAAGTAGAACAACATAACCTTGGGACTGGCTTCCTGACCTGTAATGAATATTATTGGGTCAAGCCATGGATTCCCCCCATAATTCCAGCCATCATTTACCCAGCCCAAGAGGTAGAAATGAACCGCGTTAGCCAGAACCCCTGAGATCACAGCGGATATTATCATCCATTTAATCATCCCGGGGATGCCCGTAATGTAAGCCTTTAGTATCATTACTAAGAACTGTATTAAATTTTCAGGGCTTTTTTCCTGCTGTGTCATATAAACTATCTATTTTAATAATATGTATAGCTTTATGAACCGTTCCCCTAAAATAGTGGTGAAAATAGAGGAAATTATTCTGAAACGGGTAATCTTGTACTTACTACCACTGGGATATCCACTAAAAAGGGGCCAACTCTCACCGGGAAAGGCCACGGAAGAGGACCCTTATGGAGGTAGACGCCATCCCCTTTCTCGAATAACTCTATATTTGAGTCGCGATTATGGTCGAGTTTATGCTTAGATAAAGAGCAATGGAGCCTATTAGAGAGGCGAACTCGTTTAACTGTAAACCGATTCCACTGGCTATTGCTGTGAAGGCTGTCTCTTCAGCTAGATCCATTAACTGTCGCCCGAACTGGGCTACGTCTATCTTTCCTTTCTTTACTAGATCTGGTGAGAGAGGAGACAACTGCCATAAGACGTCCTTGAGTCTTACAGCACATTCGTGTTCAAGGCAAACTTGTATCGCGATTGGTACGGATCCAATAGTCTTAGCCCATTTGCCAATTAATGGGAGCTCCTTAAACTTCGTTAAATCCCATTTCCCCGCCAATAAACATTCAACGGATTCTACGTATTTATCCATTTGTGGCTCTGGTTTAGATTCAATCATGTTTAGATTATTGTAGCTACTTGATAAAAAGCAGTGCAACATCTATACGATAATGAAGCAACCGCAGGATGGATGTGACTATTTTCTTGGATGTTTCATGCCATATGCTTGAATCGTATACCATGTTAACTTAAATCCTCTATCCTCCGACTCCTCCGTCATCAACTCTATTATCTCTGATTCAACTTTCTCACGGAGTCTTATTGGAATATGGGTTCGCCATAACTCTGGGTACGGATTTGTCTTCCAGAAGAATCTAGGCCTAACATGCATAACTCTATGATAACCATAAATCAAGGGACGCCTTAGGCCAGCTTCCCAGAAAAGTCGCTGGGTTTTCTCTAACCCTATATGCATCCAATTAACATCATTTACTGCCTTGTTGAAATTATCTAGATCAGGTTTTGACTCCCCGTAAGCCTTACAGAGACTAATCAACTCCCTCAAGTGATCGCCAGCACCATAGAGAAGACCAACCATTCCTCCGGGTCGGAGAACCCGGTACATCTCCTTCACAGCTCTAAGTTTATCGGTGAACATCTGGAAAGACATAACCGAGGTAATGGCATCGAAATAATCATCAGGATAAGGTAGATTTTCGGCATCACCAACTTGAAGATCGATTTGGTATCCAAGTTGCCTGGCGTTTTCTCCAGCCTTCTTTATCATCTTAGGACTAAGGTCCACACCATGAAAATCTCCTTTTCCAATCCAGTCTATTAACGGAAAAGTACTGAGTCCTGTACCACAAGCCAGATCAAGGATTCTGGGGGTTTCACTGAAAGTCATATCCCTGAGCATTAGCCTTGTGAGAGATTCTATACCGAATCTTGCTTCACCAAGTCTCTCACTGACACCGGTGTCATACTTATCAGCAGACTGCTGATAAGTTTGAAGGATTCTTTTCTTCGGATCAGAGGCCATATTGGTAAGAAGGCTTCTCAGGTTTAATAATGCTATAATTTCACCAATACTATAAATTCCTTGACCGGAGCAGTGATGTATACTTATTGAATTTTAGACTCTGCTTATCTTCGTTATCAATATAGGGGGTGTGAGTTTTTGCCCTTCATGGGGCATTTTTTGTATCTTTCTCACTACATTCATGCCCTCAATTACCTTACCAAAAGCAGCGAATCCTTGACCGTCTGAATTTCTTTTACCCTTATAATCTAGTTCTGGCTGATCGCCTATACAGAAAAAGAAACTGCTTGTAGCTGAGTCCGGTTTGAAACGTCCCATGCTAATGGTACCATCTAGGTGTTTTAACCCAGTCAACGTTGTTCTCTCTAAGTTGATTTGTTCATATTCTTTTTCTTCAGGTACTTGGCCTCCCTGAATGACCTCTATCTTCACGTCATCATTGGGCTGGTTGTCCAAGGTGACTGTCCTGAAGAAAGATGTACCATCGTAGAGCCCTGCATCAACATAGCGTAGGAAATTAGAGGCAGTAATAGGTGCTTTATCTTCATAGATTTTTACCTTTATATTACCCATGGAGGTTTCAATTAATACGACTTGGTTAGAGTTCAAATCGATCAAAGAGTATACTTGATAGTCCTATTTGAAATACTGGTTTAACGCCGGCGACGACGTTTATTTCTCTTGGATTTGAAGCAGGATCTACAGTAAACAGGTCTTCCTTTAGTTGGTTTAAAGGGTAGCTTGAATTTTTTATTGCATTTACTACAAACTGCATCATATTTCTTGGCTGGCCCTGGACTTACTTCAATGTCTGTTCTCATCTCTGTGATACGGGTGTTTGTCTTGGATCTTATATCCTTTAACGCCTTCTTATCCTCATAAGCTACAAAGGTGATTGCCGTCCCCTCATTCTCCATCCTTGCAGTTCTCCCTATCCGATGGAAATAGGCGTCAGTCTGCTGAGGCATGTTATAATTAAGAATATGGGTAATACCATCTATATCTAGCCCTCTAGCAGCGATATTTGTTGCAACCAACAAGTCAAAATGATCCTCTCTGAACCCTTGTGTAACCTTATCCCTACGAGACTGAGATAAATCCCCGCGAAGAGATTTT
>CAZLHA010000157.1:0-5408 GCA_964559155.1 uncultured Candidatus Bathyarchaeia archaeon
GCAAGGTATACACATTCATTCTCTTGATAACTTTGGTTGAGAAGAACCTAGATTTTAGAAGCGATACAGTCACAAAACCGAGCCCCGAGATGAGGGAAGCAGCCTATAAGGCACCAGTAGGCGACGATGTATACGGTGATGACCCATCAGTAAACAAGCTTGAGGAAACAGCATGTGAGATATTCGGCAAGGAAGCCGCATTATTCGTTACCAGCGGCACCATGGGTAACGCTGTATCTGTGCTTGCTCACACCCAGAGGGGTGACGAGATAATACTGGAGGAAAGCAGCCATATCTATGTGAATGAGGTCGGTGGACTGGCTGTAATGGGTCAGTTAATGGCTAGGACGGTTAAGGGAGAGAAAGGATACATGGATCCAAAGGATATCAGGGCATCCATAAGAGCCGATAACATCCATTACCCGCCGACAAGCCTGCTCTGCATCGAGAACACCCACAACAGTGCCGGTGGAATCGCTCTGACCCCAGAACAGATGAAATCTAACTGGGAAGTGGCCAAAGAGAATAATTTAGGCGTCCACCTTGACGGTGCAAGGATATTCAACGCCTCGGTGGCTCTTGACATAGACGTTAAAGAGTTAGCCCAATACGCTGATACCATCCAGTTATGTCTAAGTAAAGGGTTAGCAGCACCAGTAGGATCACTGGTAGTTGGACCCGAGGATATCATGAAAAGGGCAAGAAAATACCGAAAGATGTTGGGAGGTGGAATGAGACAAGCAGGTATCATTGCAGCCCCTGGTTATGTTGCCTTAACCCAGATGGTGGATAGACTGGAGGAGGACCACAAGAACGCCAAATTACTGGCTGACGGGTTGAGCAAACTGGGAGTCAACGTGGTTAACGATGTTCAGACCAACATGGTCTATGTGGATTTCGGTCCTATAGGCTGGAGAGCCGAGGACTGGAATAAGGCATGCGAGGATATTGGCTGGAAGAGCCGCGGGCGTGGAACCGGAACAAGACTGGTAACCCACTATGGCATCGAAGAGGAAGACATCAAGAGCTTCCTTGATGGTATCGCCGAGAAAATATAATCCCATATTTTTTATCCATAAACTCTCGTTCTTTCTTTATGATAAAAGTCCCAGCCGATAGACTAACAGAACTAGGTATTATGATATTCACTAAACAGGGTGCAAACCTTGAAAGAGCCACCTTTCTAGTTGAAACCTTGGTGGAAGCCAACCTTACGGGTCATGACAGCCACGGGGTCCACTACTACACAAGGTACAGTGACAGGATCAAGGAAGGGTACATCAAGGTTAATGCTGATCCAGAGATAGTGAAAGAGACTCGGGGCACTGCTTACATTGATGGTAACTGGACTTTTGGCCAGATCACGGCTAAGAAACTGGTGGAGACCGCTGTTAAGAAAGCCAAGGAGAATATGGTCGCAGCTGTTGGCGCGTTTAACTGTAACCACATCGGCAGGATCGGATATTATACAGACTGGGCGGCTAAACAGGGGATAATATCAACCTTCTATGTGAACGTTGGGCACCCCATAGTATCAGTACACAACGGCTTGGGCAAGACCTTTGGAACCAATCCCTACAGCGCATCGGTGCCAACAGGCGGAGACACACCCTTCCTAGTGGACTACGCCACCAGCGTCGTTGCTGCGGGAAAGCTGAGTGTGGCGAGCGCAAAAGGGGCGAAGATTCCTGAACACTGGACCCGTGACAAGTATGGTAGGGTTAATGATGATCCAAACGTATTGCAGCAAGGGGGCTGGTTACTGCCCTTCGGCGAGTATAAGGGATACGGGCTTCAAATGGTATCTGAGATACTGGGCGCCGTCTTAACCGGGTCCCGTATCGGTCCATCCGGGAATGATGAACCTCCCTCCCCTAACGGAGTATTCATGATGGCCGTGAACCCTGAAGCCTTCATAGGCTTGAATGAATTTATTACAAACACCGATTCCTTGCTTGAGAAGGTGAAGAACTTACCAGCTATGGGGGGGAAACGGGTGATGGTTCCAGGTATGCCTGAAGCAGAAACAAAGGAATGCAGGCTAAGGGAGGGGATCGAGATACCCGACACCACTTGGAGTGGAATATTAACGCTCTGCGAGGAGATTGGAGTAGACGCAGACGCAATCCTGAAATAACCTAAACCTATTTTTCAACGCTATGACCCTAGGTTACCCGACTAAGACTGTCAAAGAGGGGAAAGCCAGTTTACTTGTACCTGAGCTGGATAAAGAGTCGGGGGAACCGCTTCAACATCTAAGAAGCGAAGCACCAGTATTCTATAACCCAGTTATGAGGACCAACAGGGACACAGCGGTGCTTGCCCTCAGGACTTACCAGAAACAAACCAATCACCCTGTTACTGTATGTGAACCCATGACAGGGTGCGGGGTAAGGGGGGTAAGGTTTCTCCTTGAGACTCATCCCATTGATAACTTAGTTCTAGGTGATCTTAACCCCTCAGCTCTACGACTAGCCCGTGAGAACCTTCGATTAAACAATCTAACCGACAAGGCAAGTCTACGAGAACTAGATGCAAGTCTTCTCCTATCTATTCATAGTTATCCCAGTGGGAGGTTCGATTACATTGACATAGATCCCTACGGGACACCAGCCCCCTTCCTAGATGCGGCGATAATGGCGACAAAAAACCATGGATTAATCGCGTTAACCGCTACAGACATGGCCCCCCTATGCGGTGTCAATAAACGTGCCTGTTTTAGAAAATATGGCGGTTGGCCCCTGCATGGAGATTTCTGTCACGAGTCCGCTTTACGAATAATGTCGGGTACCATGGTTAGACACGCGGCCGTCTACGAGTATGGGGCAACACCTGTCTTCAGTTATTACTCTGATCACTACATACGAGCCTATTATAGGATTGACCGAGGAGCTAGGAGAGCAGACCATAAACTCGGGCAATTGGGATACATCAAGTACTGTTCCAGTTGTCTAAGATGGGAAACCTCAGAGGACAACCGTAAAGATATGTGTAGTTGCGGGGAAACTATGATGATAGGTGGACCCATGTGGCTGGGTGAATTATCTAACCCAGAATACACCGAAGTTATGCTGAATGACCTTGAGAAACTACCCTATTTGAGGAACTCAAAGACTGAAGAGATATTAAGACTAGTAAACTCTGAGCATGGTTATCCTGTTGGGTTCTATCTTATTGATTCACTCTGTAGAAAGGTTGGTGTACCCTCCATAGCCACCGATCGAGTAATAGGAACAATACGATCAAGGGGGCACCGGGTGACGAGGGTGCACTATGATCCACGTGGGATAAAGACAGATGCAACGATAAATGAGTTAACGGAAATATTCAACCAGTTTAAAAAATAGTGGAAATGTGTTACTCTACCTTTTTGAACGCCTTGGATCTAGCGTTACAGATGGGGCATTTATCAGGTACATCATCCTCAACCGTGTTGCCGCATACGCTGCAAACATAGTACTCTGTTTCAATAAGGTCCGTGTCTTTCTCAAGGGCTTCTGCTGCTTTCTGATAGAGACCTGCATGGATTTTCTCTACCTCGTTTGCTATGTTAAAACTCCAAGACGCCTGATTCTCTCCTTCTTCTGCTGCTACATCAAGAAACTCCGGGTACATTGTCTTGAACTCATACGTCTCACCTTTGATGGCTTCCTGTATGTTTTCCTTGGTGCTGTTTATACCCCCCATTATCCGGAGATGGTTATGGGCGTGTACTGTCTCGGCTTCCGCTGCTGCCTTGAATAGTTTTGCGATCTGTGGATATCCCTCGTTTTCCGCTCGTTTAGCGAACGCGAGGTATTTTCTATTGGCTTTGCTCTCACCTGCGAAGGCTTCTTTCAAGTTTTCTTTCGTCTTACTCATTCTTTATCACAGAATATGATGAAATCAAAGTGGCGGTAAATAAGGTATAACGTCTTTTCTAGGAACCTTCATAAAGTTCCGAAGAGTATTGCCCGTAATATGTCTAGTCGCTGGATGCATGAACGAAAAGATGAGCACTACTATAACAAAGCCAAAGAGGAAGGCTATAGATCAAGGGCATCCTATAAACTAAAACAGATCCAGAAAAAGTTCAGGGTATTTGATAACGCGAAATATGTTCTGGACCTTGGGTCAGCTCCCGGTGGATGGCTGCAGGTAGCCAGCGAGTACGTCGATGATGATAATGGTTTGGTGTTAGGTGTTGACCTTAACCCTATTGATCGTCTACCATATGATAACGTGTTAACTCTGGAAGGTGATGTACGGGAGGAGGAAGTTCAACATGAGATTCTCAACTTTTTTGATGGTAAAGCTGATGTTATCTTGTCTGATATGGCTCCCAATGTTATTGGTGAATGGGAGGTAGACCAGTACAGGCAGATCCATCTGGCACGGATAGCCCTCAGACTATGTGATAAATTATTGAAGAAAGACGGCTGGTTCGTTGTCAAGATATTCCAAGGTGGGGAGCATGTTAAGTATATCCGGGAGATGGAGAGCATGTTCCAATATGTGAAGAACTTTAAACCAAGGGCAAGCCGGAAACAGAGTGCTGAAAGATACTTAGTGGCTCATGGATTGAAGGATGATCGTGTATTACCTAGGAAATCTAAAAGAAGGAACGACTCCACCGAGGAGGAAGATGAGGAAGCGTATATCCCCGGTGATCAACTCTTCTGGGATGAAGAATCTGAATAAATTAGACTAGTTCCTTCATCACCCTTGCTACTACTGAGCTGCTGTGTACCGTGGGTTTACTCGTTGCCTCTACGATCTTATGTTTTAACTCAATGGGAAACCCAAAACAATTCAAGAAGACTAGATCAGGGGCCTCCTCTTCCAGTCTTTTAATGAGACTCTCGACGTCTTCTGGCTCATACGGAGAAACCGAGTCAGCGTAAAGCTCCACATCTTCTCTTCCAAAGTCTCGTTCAGTATAAGGTATCTGTTCTTCTGTCGGGTAGACTACTGCTAGTTTCCCTTCTTTGAGACTGCCCTCTATGACTCCTTTAAGTATCTCGCTGGGTGTGACTACGAGACCTTTGGATTGGAACTGGGGGAACTTTCCAGTGCACATAACTACGGTGAGTCTTACTCCCTGCTCCTCGATCCTGTCTAGCTGTTTCTGCATCCGTGGAACCACGTATTTTTTGGTGATTTTTATCTCTCTCCCATCCCGCATTCTGCTGACCAGTATATAGTGCTCGGGATTGAGATCTATCTTTTGAACATCCTCGTAGGTGAGATCATCTAGGGCTCCAGCCTCAACGATCGTATAATCATCTCCTAGTATCTCCATAAGTCCAGGTATCAGATCATCCCGTGGGCTCTGCCCGATGGTAAGCATGCCTATCTGTTTCATGATAGAGGAAAACACGACAACACCCTATATGGTTTCCCTTGAATATTATTCACATAAAGTAATG
>CAZLHA010000158.1:0-5406 GCA_964559155.1 uncultured Candidatus Bathyarchaeia archaeon
CAAACGAAAAAGTAGCTGGATCTGTTGAGATGCCAGATCTGGAGAGTGACGAGGTAATGGGTGCAATTCGTGGGATGAAAGCCATCACAGCCACAGGAATAGCGTCTAGATTCAACTTGAAGGTAAGCGTAGCTAAGAGAATGTTAGACATTCTTGAGGAGAGAAAAATAATTAAAATGGTTACCAGAAGCAGTAACCTCAAGGTCTACGCTATGGTTGAGTCTAAAGATGCTCAATAATAATTCTTGTCCCACTTCTAAGTCTTTTAAATAGTTCAAGGTTTTCCTCGATTTCACCGATCTTATTTACTGGGCCATATGGTTTAGCATCCTTCGGGTAGATTGTTAAAGCGTCTCCTCTTGGCCAATAAGCTATGGTTCCAGCTTCAACCTCGTTAACAGGTTTTTCGGTTCCACGTTTTATCCCTAGTAGGACTGATATGTGTCCCATAGCAGGAGCGGTTCTACTATTTATTGGTAATAGGTTTAGTATAACCTCGACAGTCAGGGGAGCTGTGAGCCTGTTTAAGTATCCTTTAGCTGTTCCCTTATCTACTACAGTTATCTTAATCGGTATCTTGCTTAGTTCTTCACTCAACCTGTCTCACTCCATAATTCACTATTAATCTCGCAATATCTTTCCCGGTAGCATCCTTTAATCCTTGCCAACCGGGAGCAGCGTTCATCTCTAGCACTACTGGACCACTAGGTGACTCTAATATATCGACTCCACAGTAATCAAGTTCCATGGCTTTGGTTGCTTTGATTCCTAATTCTACGAGTGATGGCGCCATCTCTTCCTCCACCATCTTACCGCCCTGAGCGACATTACTCTTCCACTCACCTTTAGCCATATATTTGTAGACCGCACCCACGCATTTATCTCCAATAACAAAGAGCCTTATGTCTCTACCAGGATTTGGGATATAACCTTGAATAAGGATTGGATGATACATTCTACTCAGCATTTTATATGCGTTATAGGCGAGATCAGTGTCATCGAACTTCATACTTCCCCTGCCCATGCTGCTGAGAATAGGTTTGTAGATAACGGGACACATCTCTTCAGTCATCTCATATGCACGAGCCAAGCTCTCAGTAGTATATGTCTCGGGAATTGGGATACCCGCCGCTTGAAGCGTGTACTGTGTTGAATATTTGTCTCTACTCCGTCTAAACGGGTAAGTGCTGTTAATAACCCTGATACCAGCTACTTCCATGTGCTCCATCAGGCTAATTCTGCGCGTAACCTGCTCAGTACTTCCCGGACCAAAGCTGCGGAGAAAACAGAGATTAAAATCTGTTATCTCATCTCTTCCAAGCCAGAACCGAGACCCATCTTGACGGATATAACTTGAAACATCACTAGTTGGACCGGACAATACTTTATGACCCATTTCTTCAGCTACATCCACCATCTCTGAGCTGTTTTTACTTGGTTTTGATCCGTGGAGCACTAATATCTTCAAATATGATTCACCTATCTCACATTATCATGAGTTGATAAAGTTGACTAATCTTTTAGGAGTTTGTTGAAGTCGTTGTGTTTTAGATAGGGTTCAAACTCAGGATCATATAATACTGTGATTTTATGGTGTGGGTTTTCTATTACAGAATTTCTGAGGTGTTGCAGCATCTCTTCTTTATTACTCAACACTGCGGCTATACAGGCTTTCTCATATTCTTCTCTGAATATTCCCCTGTGTTCATTGACTAGTTGATATGCTTCTTGTTTTTTACCTGTTGCAGATAGTGCGATGCTTCTTGCGATAATGGCTACAGGATTATTAGGGTTTAGCTCTAAGGCTATTTCTGAATATTTTAATGAGTTAGGCCAATCTTTTCTAATGTTATATACGTTTGCGAAGCTACTGCAAACCCGGGATTCTTCTTCCTCGCTCGCTGTATTCTTTAATGCCTCCATAAACCAGTGTAAAGCTTTGTCCGTATCACCTAAAAAAGTGTAAGCTCTAGCCTTCCACCATCTACCCAAATAACTATAGGGATAAGCATCGATCATCTCATCTGATTTCTTAATGATTTCTTGAAAACGTCTATCAATGATTAATTTATTCATCTCGTTGTTTATCTGTTCAGTGTCAAGCATGATTCCATTGGAAGGGAGCTGAGTTTTAAATAATTTGGGCGCTGGAATTATATCCCGGAAGGTTTCATTAAACCTGTGAACTCGTTACTAGGGTCTATAATAATTGGCTTCTTACAGGGGGTCCTTGAGTGGTTACCGGTGTCCAGTGAGGGAAATCTAGTAATAATCCTAGTGAGCTATTTCGGGTTGAATACAGAGGAAACCATATCTACAGCTATTTTCCTCCACATAGGAACAGGTTTTGCAGCCTTGGTGTATTTTAAAGAAAAAGTTATCAAGATATTAATGGGTAACAGCGAAGAATACGCGGATCTGCGATCCAAGTTAATCGTAATGACTGGGTTAACCGGAATCATTGGATTCCCCATTTTTGTGTGGATGAACATATCAGTCATTTACGGAGAACTAATATTAGCGCTAACTGGGCTTGCTTTAATAATAACAGGTTTGCTTCAAAGAAACGCGGGGAAGAGAAAACAAGATAAATCAAAAGTCTCTTGGAGTACTTCAATCATCTTAGGAGCTGTACAGGGCCTTGCCATAATCCCAGGTTTGTCACGTTCCGGACTCACCACATCAATTCTGCTGATGAAGAATTTCAAGGGTGAAGAAGCGTTTCACATCAGTTTCCTCATGAGTATACCAGCCAGTTTTGCGGCTGCCTTGGGTTTAATGATTGTGGATGGATTTAATCCAGATCTTTACGCAATGCTATCAGCAGGGGTATCGGCATTGATAGGCTATTTTACCATTGATTCAATGCTTAAACTGTCTCAAAGGATTAGTTTCTGGAAAATATGTATAGGATTAGGCACTATTGCTATTTTAGCTTGGGTTCCTAGCTTTCTTTTCGGTTAGGATAAGGTTTATTCTGGATAGAAGACATCGCCGCAACCCCGTCAATACCTGCAGATTTTAAGGTTTCTAAAGGTAGCGCCAAAATTATAGTATTACTCTGATCCTTGCTAATGTCATTAATTGTGCTCAGTATACGTAACTGCATAGCATTGGGGTCCGTCATATTTTCAGCTGCCGCCTTGAGCTTTTCTGATGCGAGTAATTCGGCGTTAGCCATTATTTGAGTAGCCCGTGACTCCCTCTCAGCCTCAGCTTGGACAGCAAAGGCTCTTTTCATGTCTTGCGGTAAACTAATGTCTTGTAACCCTGCACGGGTTATATCTATACCCCAATCTTTGACGAGTAGATCTATCTCCTCCTTCAATTGAGATGCAACTTCTTCTCTACTTTCCAGCAGATCATCAAGATCGTATGTACCGATAATATTCCTGATAGCACTCTGGGCATACTTGTTAACAGCGATCCTGTAATCCTGTATATTTAGAATCAAGGACTCTGGATCTTCGACTTTCATAAAAACAACCGCGTCTATTACGACGCTGATGTTATCCTTTGTGATAGCCTGTTGCCCCATCAAGTCAACAGTCTGTGTACGAATGTCTACGCGCATCAAGGTATCTATAACAGGTATTCGTAGATGGAGCCCAGTGTCCACTATTTTCTCTATTTTCCCAAATCTTACTACTGCTACTTTTTCCCACTGTGGAACAATATAAATAGAGGGAAAGATTAAGACAGCGGCTATTACAAGGATTGCTCCTAACCAAAACCACATTTTCTCATCAATACCTCTTTTTTGATAGTTAGCTTATCTATCGATCAATTATACATATAATTTAGAATTATATAGGCATATACCCAATAGAAACGTAATTACACTTTCTCCAAAATGAAAAGTGCCCGAATGTTCTCATCGTAGGAATGAAGTTCCATAGCCAAAGCCATGATCTTTCTAAGCCCATTCTTTCGATTCTGCGACCCTTTCACCTTTCGCTTGTTTTGGCGAACCACCGCTTCCATTCGGGCAAATTAGTTATCGCGTTCATCGTATTTACTTTCTTCCTTGTACATATGGTTAAAACGGGCAGTATATTCCTCCTGTTTTAGCGTGATTTTTTGATACACATATGTAAATAATGTCCCATATAATTGTGACGTTAATAATTTTAATTCGATCATTCTAACTCTATTGATCCTATATAACCAGATTTAATCTAATAAGCAAAGCCTATAGGAATAAATCTCCCTCTCTAGGCCTAACAAGGTCTTTAGCAACACTGGTTTCGGATAATTGTATCGAATAACCTCGAATCAACGCAACTGGAACCGCTTCATCGCTCTGTCCAATAACAAGTTCAGCGGCGGCTGCCAACTCATCTGAGACCGCGGTTCTCTTAACAGTCAATTCATATCCAAAGAGATCTCTCTCGCCCCGTCTGTCCCTGATCACCTCAAACCCACTTGCCCCGACAGCCATATTTACTTCGCCACATCTATGTGCTCTTCCATGAGTGTCACACACTATTACGCCCACATTTAACCCCGTTAGCTCCTGTATTTTTTGCCGTATAATTTTAGCTGATTTATCCGGATCATCTGGTAAAGGCGAGACCACATCATCCCCCGGGACATTGGATTTATCAATCCCAGCGTTTGCGCATACAAACCCATGTTTTGTTTCTGTTATCAATGCTCCATTGGATATGCGTCTTATCCCGTTGGACTCATTCAATATAACTTGAACTAGCCTTGGATCTTTGCCTGTAATATCGGCGTATTTTTGGGCTTTTTTACCTGGAGTAATCTTACGTAGATCCACTGTCTTGCCCTCTGATCGTGAAACAATCACATGTGAAAATATGTATACATCACCCACCATGGGACTTAATCCCATCTCAGTCATCGACTCAATAACTAGTTTTGCTAGGTCATCACCCTCCTTGATGATGGGAAAACCTCGAATGGGAATAACTTGAATTGACACAGGTTAAGATAAATGATTAATAAATAAAGAGGATTGCGGGTATTATTTCTCGGCTTCTTCCAGATTTTCTGGTTTAACTCTGCGCTCGATCCTAATTGTTGGTCTAGTCACGAGGGCTGCTATGACTCCGAGAGCTGCTAACTGGGGAGCAAGAAGAGTCCCTACAGCCGCGATGGTTACTGGTATCTCGAAAAGTTGTTCTTCCTTCTCGTTTAGCACTATTATTCTTGTTACGTTTCCTTCTTTGATTAATTCTTTTACTTTTGATAGTAGGTCGTCTGCTGCTACGTTAATGTCTTCCCAATAGGTTCCCCTAACCGCTGTTCCACATTTTGGGCAGAATCTTGCACTGTCTTCTAGCTCATTTCCACATTTTCTACAATACTGCATAGATAGTGTAAGGAGAGCCCATAATTAAAACATATCTCTAGCGTAACGATTTAGATAAAAATGATAAA
>CAZLHA010000159.1:0-5358 GCA_964559155.1 uncultured Candidatus Bathyarchaeia archaeon
ATACTCAATACTGTAACCTGATTGATGTAAGATTTCTATCGCGCTTGATTTAAACTCGGAGTCATGGCTGAGGGGATCAATAATTATAGCTCGTTTTTGCGGGGCACTTGTGTTAAGCGAGAAAAACAATACAACAGCGAGAGCTATGAGTGAAAACAGTTTCTTATTCAAGCTAAGCATAAGGTGTAAAACACTATGTTTCTAAGTAGTGTTTCTTTCTACTAAAATATTCAGTTAAAAGTCCACAAGATTGATGAAATGCCTTTTCAGGGTCTTTATGGTCCCGGATACTCGTTTAACACTAATTCTACTAGGTTTACCATTTATAACGGCAATTAGAGCTAATACAGTCCGCATCTCTATTAATCTATCATGATTACATCGAATAATCGCTTTTTTTTTCTTTGGGAAGAAGTCTATTAATTTATAATTCAGTTCAACAGCGCCTTTTACACCATAAAGGTAATGGATCTTTTTATGAATAATCTCATTTAATGAGACATAATCTAATGTTTGATCTGTTAAAACGTGTATCCACAGATATCTACGTCGCACTGACCTGACTGGCATATCTTAGAAATGGTAACTGGATTGAAATACCTAGTGATTTACACGTACTTTGATACCTGAAGCATCCATCTTGCTTATGCCAAACTCGTTTCGTACATTATTCAACATCGCCTCATCGAATATTGGCCCATCTTTACATACTCTATATTTTCCAATTGCACAGTTACCACATAGACCTACTGCGCATTTTATGTAACGTTCAAGGCTAGCTTGAATGGGTAGTTCATGTTTTTCGGCCTCGTAGAATATTTTAGCCATCATTAGTTCTGGTCCACAGGTGTATACGTGATCATACTCGTTCTCAGCCATTAACAGAGCAGCATACCCGGAGGCATAGCCATTATAACCCATTGACCCATCATCAGTTGAGATCACCAGTTTTTCTCTAAGTAAGTCAATTAATTCATCCTCAAATAATAGCTGATCAGAACTACGTCCACCTAGAATAAAGGTAGGCTTAACATCCTTCTTGATAAAAGCTTTCACAAGAGGAAGCAAATTAGCTGCACCTGACCCCCCAGCCACTATCAAGGGGTTTTCACCTTCAACAGAGTAACTATTACCATATGGACCTCTTATCCCAATCTTGGATCCTGGCTGCATAGAGTCTAATATCTCAGTGGTTTTACCCACCCTGCGTACAGTTATACTTGAGAGCCCATTATGGTTTATTGTAGATATGGACATGGGTATCTCATCGTCTCCTGGGACCCACACCATAATGTATTGTCCGGGTTTTGCGTTACGAACAATTTTATCTTTGAAGAAGATTGTGGATATGTCTACGGCTTCTCTCTTTACATCCAGTATTACTACAGTTCGTATTTCATCCTTCTTGGGCAAGACCTATCATCTCCTCAATTTTTGTGAATCCATTATTTTTCATGTAGTTCTTTATGTCTTCATTGATTTCGTTGTACACGTTTATTCCTTGAGTCATTACTGCGGTTCCTATCTCTAATGCTGTGGCACCAGCGAGGAAGTACTCTATGGCATCTTTTCCGGTAGTGATCCCCCCGCATCCGATGATCGGTATTTCAACAGCTTGAGCAATCTCCCAGACGCAGCGAAGAGCAACAGGTTTGATTGCTGGACCACTTAGCCCACCGGTTATATTAGCTAATATAGGTCTTCTCAGGTTTATGTCAATAGCCATTCCCTTCAAAGTGTTTATGGCGGTTATAGCGTCTGCTCCTCCCCATTCCGCGGCTGCAGCTATACTCTTGATATTAGTAACATTTGGGCTTAGCTTGACAAATACAGGTAGATCGGTTTCCTCTTTAACCGCAGCTGTCACTTTCTCAATATTGGTAGCATCAGCTGATAACATTCCAAGTTCTTCAGCAACATTAGGGCAGCTGGCGTTTAATTCCAATGCATCTACACCTACTTTAGATAACTTGTACGCTACCTCCGCGAATTCCTGTGTGCTTCCCCCGAAAAAACTCGCTACAATAGGTATCTCCATATTTTTTATTTCTTTAAGCTCTGATGAAAAATAATCCACCCCGGGATTAGGTAACCCCATAGCATTAAGCATACCACATTCAACACGTGCGACGGTTGGATTAGGATGTCCTTTCCTCGGTTCAGGTCCAATACTTTTACTTATTACAGCCGCTGCACCTGAGTCATATACCCTTTTTAATAGAGGAGGACTCATTCCCAGAACACCAGCAGCATTCATAAGAGGGTTACGCAGCCTGAGTCCCGCGATATCAACGGCTAAGTTTAATTTAGACAACTCTCCCCTACGTACTCAGCGAAGCCATTGATAAAGTTTAGGAGAATGATGATGTGCAACTATATTTAGTAGAGACGATAACAGGAATATATGCCATAGATGAGGAAAATAAAGTTAAGTTTGAGCAAACTTGGCCCAGCGAAGATAGGACTATTGCAAAGATTATGATGCGTCTAGAAGAGGGTGATGATAGTGTAATAGGTGATCTTGTCTCAAAACTTGAGTCGCTGACTAATGAAGCAGTTTGTTCTAATAATAAATTATTAGTCGAATCTCTCAGGGATACTTTAAACATCCATTACGAAGAGAATGTGGAAGCTGAACGAGTTATCAAAGAGAAAATAGCTGAATTAGCTATTGATGCTGAGTTGATCAATGAGAAGTCTGAGTACGGGAAATTCAGTCATGGAATCATGAATGAAGTAACGCGCATGAAGGTCCATGATAAGCTCTCTGATCGTGAGGCTTTGCTTATTCCAGCAGTCCAGCTTCTTGGAGAATTAGACACAGTTTTGAATAGTCTTTCAAGTAGGATGAGGGAGTGGTATGGAGTTCATTTCCCGGAAATGGGGAGAAGGGTTAATGAACACATTGATTATGCTAAAATAATCACGCAGATAGGAGATAGAGAGAATATCACAACAAAGCATCTCATGGAGATGACTTTGAAGAAGAAAGATGCTTTACGCATAGAGGAAGCCAGTCAAACATCGATTGGTGCATCTTTCCATGAGGTAGATATGAATATTGTCCAAAAATTCGCTGAAAAAACCCTTGACCTTTACCGGTTTAGAGACGATTTGATAGAGTACGTTTCCATGTTAACAGAGGAGGTGGCCCCAAATCTAGCCTTTATAGCAGGGCCTGTACTTGGCGCTAAGCTCATTGAGAAAGCTGGGGGGCTCAAAAAGATAGGGATGATGCCATCAAGTACGATTCAGGTATTGGGAGCAGAGAAAGCAATGTTTAGAGCTATCACTAGTAACGCCAAACCCCCTAAATATGGTCTTCTTTACCAACACCCATATGTTAATAATGCTCCAAGAGGTAGAAGAGGAAACAGAGCTCGTAGCTTGGCCGCAAAAATAGCGATTGCTGCAAGAGCAGACTTATTTAGTGGAACCTTCATTGCTGAGGACCTTGTGTCTCAATTAGATGATTTTTAATCGTTTTTATTTAACACTATTTTTATTGTTGATACGTTTCTCAGGTCGTCTCCGTCTCCCATTTTTTCTGTTCCTATTAGGATGTTTTTTATCTCAATATCTTTGAGGAAACTACGTTTACAGACTTCTACGACATCAACAGCGTGTGTGATGGCTCTTCCGCGAGCCATAACGTTTACGGTAGGGTTTCGCTGGAGTGCGGTTACTAATGCTGTGACATAGTTTATGACTGGTTTTGATCCAATGTAGATGTTTTCGGTCATTGTCTTCAAATCTAGGAACAATAAAAGATACTTAAGCTATTTTTACGCTTGAAGGTTACTGTTTGGTTAATATTAGTTTATACGGTGGGTAGGTTTTTCAGGCTATTATGTATTTTATTGCTGAATTGAAGTTCACGTATATGCCGGCAAAAGAACTGATTATCTTAGAGATGGTTGAGTATACATTAGAGGAGATAACCCAGACAACTGCATTGATTCAGGAAATAGGTAGACCCATAATCCTCAACTGGGCAGATGGGATAGTATTCCATCATAATCCTCTTCCATTCAATACTAAAGAGTTGCTTAAAGAGCGTAAAAAGGGTAGAATTTACTGGGCTAGTGTAATATTTGCTCTTATGCCTGATTATGTCCCCAAGTTGAAAATAGGTCCAAGAGATATTCCAATAGTAGCTACACCTAATCCGCTGCTCAAACGGGCTGCTAAATGGATTAAGGCTAATCGTGGATCTATTTCTCATTTTTCTTAGATTCGTGTCCAGTTATTATCTTGATATAGTCTACTCCTTTTATCACTAAGTTTTTCTCGGGTAATATTCCTCTCGGTTTAAAGATGAGGAATAAGAGTAATAGTATTCCAAGTAGCATGTCTTCAAAATAGTTTATGACTTTGATCCATTTTGTTCCTATTAGAAGAGGTCCAATACTCTGTTTTGATAGGTTGAGTCCTTTTATTATTGATACACAGGTTAGTGATCCGATATAACTACCTCCGTTGCTCCCTAGACCTCCTACGGTTATCATTAGCCATGGCCAGAAGGTGTAGTTTATTCTACTATACATGTTATACTGTACGAAACTATAATAGTAGGCTAGAAGAACACCGCTTAGAGACATTACTCCACTTCCAAACATCATCACTTGGCTTCTTATCCGGGCCACGTTTTTTCCTGTACTTCTTAGGGTTACCTCATTATCGCGTACCCCTCTCATTAGTCTTCCAAATGGACTGTTTACCATGATATTGATGATGATATAGGAAACCATGCCTACCAGTATTATTACTAAGGCAATAATCACCATCTGCTCTCCTCGATACCACGCGAAGAAATTTGGAATGAAAGCTCCCAGTGTACCTCCAGCTATTCCCTGATTGTTTGCGGCTATTATTGAGGTTGCGTCGCTGATTATTATGAGGAAGATCATTAATCGTGTGGCCCTTAGACGGCCACTAAGTTTTCCAAGCACTAATCCAGCCAAGCTTCCCAATATTAAAGCAGCTGCAAGGCTAAATAGAAATAATGATACACTTAGTATTGGTTTTTGGATAAAGTATTGATTTAATTGACTTACATTGTAAGGATTATCGTAGACCCAGTTTGATTTGAATATAACTCCAGCCTTTCCGGCTACGTACATGCTTAATCGGATTACTATGGAGCTTACGGTAAAACTGCCTATGGCCACGCTCACATTGCTACTCATATTTGGAATGCCAGCGTTTCCGAACTGGAAGTTTAAGGCAGCAGCTATTATCACGTAGTGCCCAAAGAATATGGCGATGTTTATCAAGACTATCTGTATTGGGTTCAACATAGGGGATACCGGAATACTTATTTCGGCATCGTTTATAGTTAAGAAGCTTTGCACGAAT
>CAZLHA010000160.1:0-5273 GCA_964559155.1 uncultured Candidatus Bathyarchaeia archaeon
TCTGGCTGTTCTTCATATTCGTCTATCTGAACATCTTCCTTGGCTTCTGATTTTAGTTTCGGTTTATCCTCTGATTCAGATGGGACTGTGTCTGTTTCAGTGGGTTCCTCCTCTATTTGAGTCTCAGGTTCTTTTTCCTCCCCAGAGTCCTCAGCAGCGTCTCCCGGTGTCTCAAGCACCTTTTCTGCTTCTGTTTTTCGTTCTGGCTCTGGTTCAGGTATTTGTTCTTCCGTTTCTTTTTCCTCGGCCTTGGTTTCTTCTTCTGAAGTTTCCTCCTCGGCTTTCGCTTCCTCTGCTTTTGGTGTTTTCTCTTCTTCTGGTTCCTTTATTGTAGGAGCTTCCGATTTCTCTTCTTTCTCCTCCATTACCTCGGTTTCTTCTTTTTCTATAACTTCAGTTTCTGCTTCCTCTACTGGTGGCTTAACTTTAATTTCAGGCAGTTCTGAGAGATCTACTTTATCAGGGAATCGTGCATCAGGTGAAACAATGTTCACGGTGACGCCTAGGACGCCTCTCTTCATTTTTACGTGAATTGTAGCTGTTTTAACGTATCTTAGCGCTGGATCTCCAGATTTTGGTACATATCCTTCAACTACTTTCTCAAACCTTGAACGTGCGCTCCTAAGTGGACCTTTGAGTATTATCTCGCAGCCAATTGCACCACTATCCATAATGCGGTTTAGGCTCCAGAAGACTGCTCTTCTAAAGTGAACTCCTCGTTCAAGTGCATTTGCTACTCTTGAAGCCATTATCCTAGGGTTTAACTCAGGAACCTCGACCTCGATAACGGTAATCTGAGGGTTGGGTAATCCAAGTTCTTCTTCCAGTTTTGCAGAGGCTGCCTTTATTGCTCTTCCTCTTTTACCGATTACTCGTCCTGGCCTCATAGCAAATAAATTAATTTGAGATCCTAGTGGGGTCTTTGTGAGTGTAATTCCACCATATCCTGCTTGTTCATATTCTTCTGCTAAGAACTCATCTACCTCGACTCGCTCCAAGCTATCCTCGATAATTCGTTTTACAGTTGACATTAGTATTCCTCGACAGCAACCTCGATATGTGTTAGATGTTTATAGTATGGCGATGCTCTTCCAAAAGCTCGTGGAATATATTTCCTAATAACTCTGCCACGTTGGGCAGCCATGTGTATTATTCTTAGTCTGTCGGCGTATAAGCCTTTAAACTCGGCGTTAGCCTCCACAGAGTTTAATATTTTCAGTATCTCTTCTGCTGCCTTCTCAGGGAATCGACCTGCGTCATGTCCCTGTAACTGTTTCCTATGAGGGACTTTTTTACGGTGTCTATAGTATGGGACTGCTTGTTTTTTATCGATTACATCTTCTAGGAATACTTTAGCTTTTTCAAGCCTCATTCCTTTTAGTTTATTACAGATTTCTCTTGCTGCTTTAGGCTTTATTCTGAGATCCCTGCCGCTGGCTATTGCGGTTGTTTCAGGGTCCAGCCCTTCTACTGAATATTTCCAAGATGGCATATACGCACCGTTCGCCTACCTTGAATCGCGTCTTAATATAAAAAGGTATATGTTTAGATAAGTACTCGATGAAGTTTGATAATGACTAGGTTAATGACGTCATTATTGTCTTTTTTATTAGTGAATTATATAAACTGGTCTTATTAGAAAATAGTATAATTCTATTCGTACCTATAAGCTAATAATATCTTATTAAAAATAGATACATATTGCTATACATAAGCAATAAGATTTTATGATTATTGATTTGATATAAAAATATAAAGATATTTGAAAAGCTACTTTAGAGGAATATACATGCTACTTCGGGATGCACCGATTCCTGGTCTTCCGTGACGAACAGGTGTCATGCTAATGGCATATTCTCCTAGATAGTGACCTAGCATTTTCTCGTTAATTGAAATCTCCCTGAACTCTTGACCAGTGTAGCAATGAATTGTCTTTCCAAGCATCTCTGGCATAATAACCAGATCCCTTGCATGAGTTCTGACGGGTTTATCATCGTTTCTCCTGAGTTTCTCTAGTACTATTCTCTGTTCTTCGCTAAGTCCTCTTCTTAGACTTCTCCTCATTCTTGATGGTAGTAACTCTATGAATTCATCCATCGACATGGATTTTAGCTCTTCAACGGTCTTTCCCCTGTATTTGAAATCTTTAGGCATTATTATCACCTTAATGGAGACACGGGTTTTAAACCCTTAGCCTCTCCTCCTTTGTCTCTTTCCACTGTTACGAGATGCGATTAATCCAACTTTTGCTCCTGGAGGGGCATTTCTCCCAACCGTGGTTGATTTACCTGGTCTTCTGTGTCGTCCTCCACCATGCGGGTGCATAGCTGCTGGCATTTTAACACCGTGTGCAGTTGGGAACTTGTGTCCTTTAGCTTTTTTTGCATGGTGTTTTTCACCCGCAGTCATAAAGGGTTTTTCTTTTCGTCCTCCACCGCTAATGATTCCTATGCTTGCTCTTGCTTCGTTTTTTATTCTGATTGTTCTTTTACTTGGAAGCCTTACTGTTGTTTTGTCTCCGGTGTGTGCGATTATTGTTCCGAATGCGCCGCTTGCTTTTGCTATTTTCCCGCCGTCTCCTGGCCTCATTTCTATATTGCAGACCATGGTTCCTTCTGGTATGTCTCCTACGGGTAGTACGTTTCCTAGTTTTAGTGGTGCATCAGGTCCTACTTGTATTTCTTGGTTTACGGAGGTTCCTTCGATGGCTGTTGTGTAGTATCCTTTACCTGATTTGAATTCTACGTAAGCTAATGGTGCGCCTCGTCCTGTTTCATGTGTTAGTTCTTTTATGCATCCTTCTTTGAGTTCACCTGTTTTTGCAGGGTATTTAGCTGGGGCTATCTTGTTCATTTTTGCGGCTTTGAATTGGTGTCCGCCGCGTCCTCGTCGTTGTACTCTAATTTTCTTTCCCATTTATTTCACCTACAGGATTCCTAGACGAATAGCAACATCTGATGCATCGAATTCGTCTTTGAGTCTTACGAAGGCTTTCTTTTCGCCTTGACTTGTGATTAACGTGTTTACGGTTGTGGCTTCTACTTCGTAGAGTTCTTGTACAACTGCTTTGATGTCGTCCTTAGTTGCTCGGAGGTCAACTATGAATACGAGTTTATTTTCGTCTTCTATCATGTTGACGCTACGCTCTGTCATCATTGGGAATTTAATAACCTTATGTGCATCCATTACTTCATCCACACCTCGTCTAGTTGTTCTATAGCTGACTGAGTCCATATGATCAGTCTTCCTGGATGTGCTCCGGGTGCAAGCATCTCCGCGTTTAAAGTGTGTAGTTCTGTTACTTCTACACCGGGGATGTTTCTTGCGGCTAGTTTGATTCCTTTATCTTCTGCGATGACTATGAGGGGGCCTTTTCCTTTCCTGTGTTTTCGGCCCCTCATTTTTCCTTTTCCAGCCCTTACGGTTCTCCGGTCTGCGCGTTCAACATCGCTCCAGATTTTCAGTGCTTTTAAGAAGTCTTGTACGTCCCGTGTTTTTTCTAAGGATTCTAGTTCATCGCTGACTACAATCGGCAGTTGTTCCACCTGTTGGACCTTGTGTCCACGTTTTTCTACGAGTTCCTTTACAGCTGTTGCTGCGATTCCCGACCTTATCGCGAGTCTTTTTTCTTTCTTGTTGATTCGCTTTACGATGTCTTTCTCAGAGAGGGGAGGGAAGGCTTGATGGCCGCCTACGATACTTACACCGAAGGCTGCTCTGTTGCTTCCTTTGAGCCTTGGGACTCGGGCTATGCCGTGGCCTGTTCCGCGGGACTCTGCTGTCGTCCTCTTTCCTGCCATAGGGTCTCTGCCTTGTGGCTGGAACTTTGTGCTTTGGAGGGCGATTACCGCTCTTCTGATTACATCGTGCCTGACAGGTGTATCGAATACTTGGGGAATATCTACTTCGTCTGTGTTCTCGTTTTGGAGATTTATTACTGGTATTTTCACTGGGTGTCTCCTCCTTTCATCCATTCAGTGTGTAGATATGTTATCTGTGGTGCCTCTTCTGGATAGGATGGATCTCTTACTGGTTTCCTTATTTTGATCAATCGCTTCGCTGCTCCAGGTACGCTTCCCTTCAGAAGCAGGTAGTCTCCGTTTATGAATCCATAGTTTTTGAACCCGCTCTTTGGGTTGATGCGTTCGTTGTTATTTCCCATTAGCATGATTCGTTTATTATATTCGGTTCTGTTATGGAAACCCATCTGTCCAGCCCTAGGTACTTGGGGCATCACCCTTCTAGGTACCCATGGGCCTATTGAGGCTACGCCTCTTTTTGTTTTCCTTGATTTGTGATGGCGTATTCTTATTCCCCATCGTTTTACTTCACCTTGGAATCCTTTGCCTTTTGTAACGCTTATGATATCTATTCCTTCTCCAGGGTTGAAGACATCGTTTATCGTTACTTCTTTTCCGAAAAGTTCTTTTGCATATATGATCTGGTCCTCGATGTTTCCTCCAGATATTGGGATCTCCATGAGGTCAGGTGCTTTCTGTGGTATACTAGCCATTTTTGGCTGTGTCGCCGCTATTATCCTTAATTCGGCTATCTTGTCTATGTTTTCTTCTATTTGCTCGAACTTTTCATCTGGCCTAGGGTCTGTTGCGAAGGTGATTTTTCTGTGCAAGTCTCTTGGCTGGTTTTGCATCCAGGCCTCAGTTATGGCTTGTAGGCCGTCCTGAGTTTTTCTGTATGCCCTTACTGCTACTACCAGCAGGGGGGGAGTGTCGATTACGGTAGCGGCTGATTTTACCTCTTGACCGTATTCAGGAACTCTTCTTCTGTCTTCTATGTAGAACAGGTGAGTCATGCCTGCCTTGTAACCAGCGAAGCCAGCTAGCTGGGGTTCTCCCTCTAGTTTTGGCCAATAACTCACTCTACCCTTTGGATTTTTCGCTCTTTTGCGCGGTGAGTAGCTTAGTGAGCCTCGCTTTGGTGATCTTGTTCTTGGCATTTATGTGACACTCCTTGTTTAGAGCTACAAGGAATCAACATGGCTCACTTTTAAAGGATTCTCTGTGTCTATTGTGATGTGAATTGGAGAGAGAAGGTGTTTATTTCTGGTGTGATAAGTGATGGTTTTATTGTTTGCAATAATAGTTTCTTGGATGCTGTCTTGGTTATAGTTGCTGTGTTTTAGGAGATAGTTTAGATTTAGGTATTCGTTTCTAGTGCCATTTTAACCATTTTTACCTAGAATAGGGGCCTCTATTGTGTTGAATAGGTGCCTGTTTTGAGTATAAGTTTTTCTGAACTGGGCTGTTTCCTGT
>CAZLHA010000161.1:0-5225 GCA_964559155.1 uncultured Candidatus Bathyarchaeia archaeon
GGATGGTCCGAAAACTTTCTATGATTTAGCAAAAAAAGAAAATCTTGGTTCAAACCAAACAATATTGAAAGCATTAGACAACTTAAGGCAAGATTTCCCTCGAAAAATGATAAATAAAGGTGATCCTGAAGGCCCTAGAGGATCCATCAATTACAATATAACTGGTTTTGGAATATACCATTATTTATACGGTTATGCAGATGAAATCTTGGATAAAATAGATAATATTGCTAGGAAACATTCAGAGAAAATACTTCTTTTCAAATACTGGGAGATATTAAAAACAAAAAAAATTACTGATGATCTCAAAAAACGTATTCGTACAGACCCTAAGGGAAGTAAGGATAAATTATTTAATCAAAACCAGTTTAGCCAGAAAATTGATGAGATTAAACCCTTCTTTCATCTCATTCAAATATATCTAGTTGATTTGTCAGTTTCAGAAGACATGGATCTTGTTAAGGTCTATTATGAAAAAATTAATGCCATTGTGGGTATAATTAATCAAGATGAGGTTTTGAGAATTGAATTAGCTTCCATGTTTTTAACAATGTCTGCATTTATTGGATGGGACATGATTCGATTAGGGTTAATTTATCCCAAAATTAAAAACTGTGAAGTAATGAAGAAAGAACTTGAAAAATATCCTATTAAAGAATACGCAAAAGCAATTATTAAACAGGAATCACGACCAGGATTAAAAATATTAAGTGAGTTAGACGACTCGATCATCAACTGACAAGATTAATTATTTTCCTTCTTTCTGTGTTAATAGCCGGTGCATTTCCTTCATTACTTCTTCTTTGACTCTCTCTATTTCTTTTTCATGTTTCTTCTCTGTTTCCTCTAGTCTTCTTTGTAGGCTTCTTACTTCGTCTGAGTCAACTAGGCCATAAGGCTGATTGCTTGATAACAAGTTGAGGAAAGGGGTTGCTTTGAGGTATTCATTCTTGTAAAAGGATTCATCCCGGTATGCTTTATCGTATCCAAGAGAGTCTATGCTATGCCCCATGAAGAATTCTCCTACCTCATATTTTGCAGGTGATTTACTCCAGAGAGTTCTCCAGGTATCACGCATCTCATGTGGGTTCTTACCATATCTTACCTGAATCTGAGGGTCTCCAGTATCATATTCTTCAATCATCCCTAGTTTCTTCAAATGTCTCCTGAAATAGGTTCTAAGCGTGGTTTTGCTTACACCGGTTCCAGCTTGATTCAAGAAGATATAACCCGGATCCTCATAGCCTTCTCCTTTCTCAGCATGTTTCTTTTTCAAGCGTTCAACTATTCGAGGCCTTACATTATCCAAGTAGTCACGAACTGCACTAATTGCATCAGTGGTTATGAAGGTGTAATAGGGTTTGATGTTTCGATTTATTTTCCTTCCTGGAAGAGCTATCTTAATTGGGTCCTGGTTTTCTCTAAGCTGTTCATGTAAGCTATCCCACCCGTTTTCATTCCAGAAAACAAACATCTCAGAGTCTAAAGCACCTTGAAACATACAGAGGAATAAAGCTCGGTATAACTTGTTTGAACTCATTAACACCCGTTTAAGCTCTTCAGGGCTAAGATCACCCACCACGCTAGGGGTCTCGGATTTAGGCCTAAATCCAGGATCTCTAGGTAACTCAGCACGGTTATGTGAGAAAAAGGATCTAAGCTGAGAATATTTCACTCTCTTTGTACCTTGCCTATTTTTCAGAGTGGTTATCCATTCCTGGATTTTATCAAGAATCTTATACTTCTCGCTATTATCTAATGCTTTCTGTATCTCGATAAGATCATCAGGTGTTAGGTCAGATGATCCACCGTTTTCCCTATACCATTGAATAAAATGATCTAAAGTGCTTTTATGAGAACTTTGAACCTTTATCCTTGAAGCCCATTTATTCACTGAATCATAATCAAATAGCCATTCTCTTCCCAAGATAACTCAAATAAGAATGACTTCAAGAATATAATAAATTTATTAGTGTTTTCCTCCAAAATCGAAATTACTCATATCTTGTCAAAGAATCAAAAGGACGCAGACTCTTAAACCCAGCGGGGACTTATGGTTTTTCCTCTGTCTGGTGCTGATCTGGTTATGAAGGTCTTCGATGAACTAGTCGAGAACGATGTACTCCTATTTCGCCACCTGAGATGATGACTTGGGGGAGAATGACTGCCTTATTCGATGATCCTGATGGTATATTCATGATTGTATTGTCCTCGAGAGGGCAAGGTTATTTAGTTTCATACGTTGACGAGTATGACTGCTATTAATGTTAGAATAATTCCAATTACGTTGCTTTTTGAGGTCTTTTCCTTGAAGAGTATTAATGCAGATATTGTTACGAGGAAAAGTGAGCCTGCGCTGCTCACTGTGAATACTATTGCCCCTGATAGTGTTGTGAGGGCTAGGAGTAAACTCATGTTGCTGAGGATGTTGAATATCCCGATCCCGATGCCGAATACTGTGTCTTTTTTCTTTATCTTGGCTCTGTTTTTCCATGTTAGTGGTGTGACTAGTAGTGCTGCGCTGGTGAATATGGCTTGAAAGAAGTAATTACTCTGATTTCCGTATCCCGTTTGTATTAAAATTTTGCTTGATAATTGGCTGAAACCCACTACTAGGATGGTTGTAATGATCTTGGGTAATAGTTTCTTGTCGACTTCTAGTTTCTTCATAGGTTTGGCAGCTAGTAAGGGTAGACTTATGACTGCTAGAGTTATGCCCAGAAACTGGTTTCTGGTTATAGTTTCGTTATAAATGAATATGCTGACTGTGATGGGAATGATCACTGCTAGTTGGATCATACTGCTGGTTATTGCTGCTCCTTTTTTACCCATGAGGGTTAAGTTTAGGTACATTCCAGCAGTATAACTTAGTCCAGTTATAGCGCCTAGAATTATAGTAAATGGGGCTATGTTGGTGTTTGGTGTCTTTAGGGTTAAAATAGTCATTATTGTGGCTGCGGTTATGTAGTTGGCTTGGATTACGCCCCATAGAGTATCTGTGTTTAGTGTAGCTTTACGCATAGTTAAGCTTAGTAAGGTTATGGAGAGTATGGCAGTGAGGATGTAAATCATGTGCGCTTTGAATGTCTTAGTGGTTTATAGATTTATAGAGTTTGTAGAGCATTTTCTCAATTCCCTCCTTTCAGGGGTTTACTATTAAGTTACTTTATGGTTACCTAATATGGATAATATTATATAATGTATGGTGAAATATATAACCAAAAGGTGACTTTAAAGTGTCCACGATCAAGGTTGATGATGAGTTAAAGATGGAGTTAACCCGGATTCAATCTATGTATCAGGATGGTTCTCTCAGCTATAATGATGTGGTATGGAGAGCTGTCAGGCTGGGGGCGCTAGCCCCGTTACTGATACGGTATATCAATTCAAAAATCGATAACTGGAACCCATACGAGGTGTTAAGCTGGTTCTACGAGAAACAGCGGGGACCATTGGATAAGTACTTGGTGGAAGCTTACGCGTCTTTGATCGAAGACACGGAGAAGGAATTGGGGGAATAAGTATTGGAGAATCTAAGAGAATTATGGAATATGGAGCCGTTCAACGGTGTTAAACGTTTAGAATCTGTTGACTTGAGGATCATTGATGTTGATTTCGAGTTGTTGGATATGGCGTTAAAGACCTTGTATCAATTGATGGGTGGAGGCGTCTAGTCTATAATCTATTATGGCTTTTATCTGTTGCACATATTTTTGTGGCAGTTTTTAGGATACGGATTTGTAATGATTATTTTAAAAAATAATTAATTGATATCTTTTTCAGCTTTTCTAAAGATCATTTAGGTTTTTAATATGATGGGCGAGGTGTCATGACTCAATTAATTGGATATTTTTCGAATTATAGGATGGTCTAAGGTTTTGTATCGTTATCTTCTAGCTTTCTCATTATAAATGAAATGAGTGTTTGTGATTTATTTGTTTACACATAGGAACCACGACAACGTGGTAGATCTATCCAAGTGGATCAGAAAGGGATTACTTTATTATATGGAGCTAAAACGAGACCGGATAGCCCAAGGGTTTAATCATTTATCCCCTTTTCCTTGTATTGATGTCCAATAAACTCGGTGTTAAAGTACGGGGAGTCTACTCAACTGCTCTCAGCAAACTGTTTCTAGATCAGGGTTTTCTAATTGTTGAGCCCTCATTGGATATACAGGAACGATTAGGGATTGAGGATGTTGAGGTCGAACCCGATTTAATGATTGAAGATAAACAGATAAAACATACAATATTTCTAACTGGTAAAAAGGAAACCGTAAAAACTGGTAGAGCTGTAATAGCTAGCTCTCTGGAAGAGTCCATATTCTTTGAGAAGACAAATGACGTGATCGAGGTGGATTTTCCATTATCCATGAAAAGGAGGCTTGACGAGTTAAGAAGACAGGTTGTTCCCACGCTGGATGATCATCACTATTACAAGGTTTTTGGGTACGATGTTAAATCTGCTCTGGATATGGCTGAGAACTTGTTGAAGGAGGGAAGACCAAGAGACGAAGTAGTCGAAAAATTCAGGAGAACAATAACTCCGTATCTTCCGTTTGAAGGCTCACAGGTAGATATATCTCATGTTAAGCTAAATGGACATGTAATAGATCTTGGAGCTGCTAATATTATCACAATTAATGATGGTACTCTTGTGTTTGAACGGGAGATGAAAAGTGATGGGGTGTATGATGGTTTGAATGTAGAGAAAAAGGCGGGGGATAAAGCCATATCGAAAACATCTAACTCAGATTACTACATAGAGACAAAATATTATTCATCGAATGGAAACCTTAGAGGGACTTATCTGAATATTAATACCCCTGTAGAGGTATATTCCTCGTATATCAGGTACATTGACTTGGATGTTGATGTGGTGATATGGCCTGATGGGCGAGCCAAAATTATTGATGAAGCTTACTTGGATAAAGCTGAGTCTCTTGGCGTGGTTACCTCAAGGCTGGCTGATAAAACAAGGGCTATTGCTGATGATCTTTTAGACTCTTATACGTGAAAATGTTAAATCGTTTAAATCATCTTTTAATTAGTCTTAGTTTTTTAACTAAACTAGTAATTTCAGTTTTTTCAGGTCTGTAAGAGAAATTTTCTATTATTTTATCTCTGATAAGAGGTTTCTTCTACCGGAGATTTATTACGTATGAGTACCATATGTAGAACTATGTTTTGGTTGAACGTGGATTATCCGACGGGGATCTGGAA